>JAIXXG010000107.1 GCA_027490915.1 Microbacteriaceae bacterium | reverse complement strand
GTGAACGAGTCGTAGCTCGTCAACTGATTGGTGAAGGGCTGATCCTGGATGATCACCCGCTGCCCGCTGTAGCCGAAACCTCCCGCGAGGCCGACGGTGGCGAGCACCCCGACGAGAGCGAAGTGGAACACGAGGTTGCCGGTCTCGCGCAGATACCCGCGCTCGGCCGAGATCGACGACACCCCCCGCGCGTCGGTGTACCGCGCGACGCGGTACCGCTGGCGGCGCAGCAGCTGCTCGGCCGCGTCGAGGGCCGTCGCGGCGTCCGTGGGCGCCCGGCGCTCGGTGTGCCCGACGAGCCGTTGCAGCCGCGCGGGCGTCGCAGGCGGAGCCGCGCGCAGCGCCCGCCAGTGGTGCTGGGTGCGGGGAATCACGCAGCCGATGAGCGAGAGGAAGAGCAGCAGGTAGATCGACGAGAACCACACCGAGGTGTAGGTGTCGAAGACCTGCAGCGCGTCGAGGATCGGGAAGAGATCGGGGTTGTCGCGCTCGAACTGCACGACGCCGTTCGGGTCGGCCGACCTCTGGGGGACGAGCGAGCCGGGGATGGCCGCGACGGCCAGGAGCAGCAGCAGCACGAGGGCCGTGCGCATGCTCGTGAGCTGGCGCCAGGCGAAGCGCAGCCAGCCGACGAGGCCGAGCTTCGGCTGCACGATGGCGGCGGGCGCGGCGCCGTCCTCCGCGGCGGCCGCCCTCGCGGCCTCCGCGGTCTCGTAGTGGTCAGAGGGGCGTAACGGTTCCACCGATCACTGCTCCCAGGCTCGAGACGAACTGCTGCCAGAGACCCGTGACCATGGCCAGGCCGATCACGATCAGCAGCGCGCCGCCGATGATGTTGATGACGCGGATGTTGCGCTTGAGCCATGCGGTCGCGCCCGCGACCCAGCGGAACCCGAGCGCGACGAGCAGGAACGGCACGCCGAGGCCGAGGCAGTAGGCGAGGCCGATGATCGCGGCCCGGCCGATGTCGCCCTCGCCGAGCACGAGGGCGTTCACCGCGATCAGGGTCGGCCCGATGCACGGCGCCCAGCCCAGGCCGAAGACGATACCGAGCAGGGGGGCGCCGCCGAGGCCGGTGGCGACCGAGATGCGGGGGCTGAGGGTGCGCTGCAGGAACGACACCTGGCCGATGAAGACGAGCCCCATGAGGATCACGATGACCCCGGCGATGCGGGTGATCAGGTCGAGGTACGCGAGCAGGAAGAGCCCGGCCGTGGCGAACACGATCGAGAAGCTCACGAAGACCAGGCTGAAGCCGAGCACGAACAGCGCGACCCCGAGCAGCAGGCGACCGCGCTTCTGCTCGAGCTCGGCACTGCTCGTGACCCCGCCGATGTAGGCGAGGTACCCGGGCACGAGCGGCAGCACGCACGGCGACGCGAAGGCCAGGAACCCCGCGGCGAGCGCGATCGGCACGGCGATCAGCAGGCTGCCGCTCAGCACGATCTCGCCGATCGGGTTCACCGCCTGCGCGAGAGGGCCGGCGAGGGCGGTCGCGAGACGGCTCACGGCTCTTCGGCGAGAGTGTCGGCGATCATCGAGCGCAGCACGCTCGGCTCGCTCACCAGTCCCGCGATGCGCGCCGCGACGCGGCCCTCACGGTCGAGCACGAGAGTCGTCGGCACGGCGTTCGGCGCGACCTGCCCAGCGAAGGCGAGCTGCACACGCCCGTCGTTGGTGTCAATCACCGACGGGTAGGTGACCCCGAACTCCTCCGCGAACGACAGGGCAGTTGCCGCCTGGTCGCGAATGTTGACGCCGAGAAAGGTGACGCCCTCGTCGGCGAACTGCTGCGCGAGCGCCTCGAGGTCGGGGGCCTCGAGACGGCAGGGCGGGCATCCGGCGTACCAGAAGTTCACGACGAGCACGTCGCCGCGGTAGTCGTCGCTCGAGACGGTCTCGCCGGTCTCGATCTCGCCCTCGAACTCGATGGGGGCCGCGCGCTCCTCCGGGGCGAACAGCGTGTAGGCGCCGTCGCCCGAGATGTAGCCCTGCCCGGTGCCCTCGCGGTACAGCTCGGCGAGCGGGTCGGTCGCGGTGCAGCCGGCGAGCGCGACAGCCGCGACGAGCGCGAGGGCCGCCGCCCGGGCGGCGCGTCGGGGTCGGAGTTGGGTGTTCACACGGCTCCCAGATCGATGGCGTCCGCGAGCAAGTGTGGCGGAGTCTCCTGATAGGCGATCTCAGCGAAGGCGCCCTGCCCGTTCGCCGACGTGCGCCACTCGAAGCTCGTCACGCTCGAGAGCGAGCAGCGGCGCTTGCGCGGGTCGTGGTGCAGCGGCTCGCCGGCGACGGCGCGGTGCACCATCCAGATCGGCAGCTGGTGGCTGACCATGACGACCTCGCCCGCGTCGACCGCGTCGCGCGCGTCGTGCATGGCCGCGAGCATGCGGGCGGCGACCTCGGTGAACGCCTCACCCCAGCTCGGGCGGCGCGGATTCACGAGCAGGGGCCAGTGGCGCGGGTCGGCGAGCGTGCGGGCGGTCATCCGCTTGCCCTCGAAGCGGTTGGTGGGCTCGATGAGCCGCTCGTCGGTGCGGATCTCGAGGCCGAAGGCCTGCGCCCACGGCGCCGCCGATTCCTGCGCGCGCTGCAGCGGGCTGGCGTAGAGGGCGGTCACGGGATGCCCCGCCAGCGCTGCGACCGCGGCGGCCGCCATGCGGTGCCCGAGGTCGCTGAGCCCGAACCCCTCGAGTCGCCCGTAGAGCACGTGCGCGGGGTTGTGCACCTCGCCGTGCCGCACGAGGTGGACGAGGTCGGCGGGCATGCGCCCAGTCTAGAGATTCCGGGCTATGCCGCCGCCGGGAGCGACGCGACCAAGTGCGCACTGTGGGCGGCCGGACGAGCGCAGCGCCGCCGCCGGGAGCCCCGCCCACCGCCGGTAGGCTTGGGCGCTATGACCCGCACCGTGATCGCGCACCTCGCCCCCCTGCCTGACGGCCCCGTGACCGTTGCCGGATGGGTGGAGACCGTGCGCGATCAGAAGAAGGTGCAGTTCGTCATTCTGCGCGACGAGTCGGGGGCCGTGCAGCTCGTGAACCCGGCCACGAGAGATCTCGAAGACGGGGCATCTGCCGAGGAACTCGCCGCCGCCGCGCTCACCGAGACGATCGGCGGGCTCGCCCACGGCACGATGATCCGCGTCACGGGCGAGCTCAAGCACGACGAGCGCGTGAAGCTGGGCGGGCTCGAGGTGAAGATCGCCTCGCTCGAGGTCGTCAGCGAAGCGCTGCCCGAGACGCCGATCGCCGACGACTCGAGCCTCGACAAGCGGCTCGACTGGCGGTTCCTCGACCTGCGCCGCCCCGAGGCCTCGCTCATCTTCAAGATCCAGACGACGTTCGAGCACGCGCTGCGCAGCTGGTGGGTCGAGCGCGACTTCATCGAGATCCACACGCCGAAGCTCATGGCGAGCGCCTCCGAGAGCCGCGCCGAGCTGTTCGAGATGGAGTACTTCGAGACGAAGGCCTACCTCGCCCAGAGCCCGCAGTTCTTCAAGCAGATGGCCCAGCCGGCCGGCTTCGGCAAGGTGTTCGAGATCGCCCCGGCCTTCCGCGCCGACCCCTCGTTCACCTCGCGCCACGCGACCGAGTTCACGTCGATCGACGCCGAGATCAGCTGGATCGACTCGCACGAGGACGTCATGCAGATGCACGAGCAGCTGCTCGCGCACGCGATCGGTGCCGTGGCCGAGAAGCACGGTGCGGCGATCGAGGCGGCCTTCGGCGTCGAGCTGAGCGCGCCGACGATGCCGTTCCCCCGCATCCCGCTCGCCGAGGCGCGTCAGATCGTGGCGGATGGCGGCTACGAGATTCCGCGCACCGACGGCGACCTCGACCCGGAGGCCGAGCGGCGCCTGTCGGCCTGGGTGAAGGCCAACCACGGCAGCGACTTCGTGTTCGTCACCGACTACGCCACCGGAATCCGGCCGTTCTACCACATGCGCCGCGCGGGCGACCCGACGGTCACCAACAGCTACGACCTGCTCTACAACGGCACCGAGATCTCGACGGGCGCGCAGCGCGAGCACCGCCTCGAGGTGCTGATCGCGCAGGCGCGCGAGAAGGGCCTCGAGCCGGAGGAGCTCGAGTTCTACCTCGACTTCTTCCGCTACGGCGTGCCGCCGCACGGCGGCTTCGGCATGGGCCTCGCGCGCGTGCTCATGCTCATGCTGGGGCTCGGGTCGATCCGCGAGACGACCTACCTGTTCCGCGGGCCGACCCGCCTGCTGCCCTAGCGCCGACCGCCGCCCTGAGGGGCCGTTTCTGTCACGAGGCATGAAAGTTTTCGCGCCTCATGACAGAAACCGTGCATCGCGCCGTGCGCGGTGTCGTCGCAGCGTGGGCGTGCCGTGCGCGCGAGCGTGTCGCGCGGTGCGCGCCTAGGTGAGGTCGACGATCGTCGCGCCGCCGGCGTTCTTCATGACCGACTCGACGGCGCTCTTCGCCGACGACTTCTGCACGTAGTTCTCGCTCACGGCGAGCGTCTGGCCGTTGGCCGACACGATGCGCCAGAAGTACGGCTGCTTCTCGCTCTTGCCCTTGACGATCTCGAACTTCATCGGTCTCTCCCGTCTGTGGACAGCTCCATCGCCACCCCTGTTCGGGATGCTATGCCGCTGGTGCGCGACGCGCCAGACCTCTGGCCGAGGCCGAGGAGACGCGCTCGAGCTCAGACGGCGAAGTCGGGCCGCACGCGCCAGCCGGTGTACTGCTCGAGCCGCGCGAGCAGGGTGAGGGCCTGCAGCCGGGCGTGGTCGTCGCTCACCGTCGAGTAGACGTCGATCGCGAGGGGCGGCGGCTCGCCGAACTTGGGGATCTCGATCTCGACCCACGCGCCGTCGCGATACCCCGCGCCGTCGAGCAGCACGAACGGGCGCATGGTCTTCTGCCGCTCGACGGCGCGGTCGACGGCGAGGGCGACGATGGCGAGAGCATCCAGCTTCGTGACGGCGCTCATGACCACGATCGTGGCGCAGTACTCCGTCGGCTCGGCCGGGCGGCGCAGCAGCTGGCGGAGGGCGTCGAGCATGCGACCACGGTAGGTCGCGATGCTGAGCGGATGCCCCGGGCCGGGCCGCGCACCCGACCCGCGCACCGCTCCCGGCACCCCCGGAATACGGCTCGCGCTCGATGCGTTTGCATGGATATCATCGACTCACGCACGAACGGAGACCGCTCATGACCGCGACCACCGAAGGTCTGCACCACGTCACCGCCATCGCCGGTGATCCGCAGAAGAACATCGACTTCTACATCCGCGGCCTCGGTCTGCGGCTCGTCAAGAAGACGGTCAACTTCGACGACCCCGGCACCTACCACCTCTACTACGGCGACGAGTCGGGTCGGCCCGGCACGCTCATGACGTTCTTCCCCTGGCGGGGCATCCAGCCCGGGCGCATCGGCGCCGGGCAGTCGACCTCGACCGCGTTCAGCGTGCCCGCCCGCAGCCTCGGCTGGTGGGTCGACCACTTCGCCTCGGTCGGTGCGCAGGCCCGCATCACCTCAACGTCGTCGAGCGAGGAGCGCCTGCTGGTGCACGACCCCGACGGCCTGCAGATCGAGCTCGTCGCCACCCACGAGCACGACCCGCGCGACCCCTGGGACTCGGCGAGCGTGCCCGCCGAGCACGCTATCCGCGGGCAGCACTCGAGCGTGCTGACCGTGCGCGATGCCGAGAGCACGATCGGCCTCATGGTGAACGACCTCGGCATGCGCATCGTCGAGGAGGAGGGCAACCGCACCCGTCTCGCCGCCGGCGACGGCATGCCCGGCGCTCTCGTCGACGTTCACGCCTCGACGCTCGCTCCGACCGGACTCACCGCGGGCGGCACGGTGCACCACATCGCCTTCCGCGTGCCCGACCAGGCGACGCAGCAGCAGTGGCGCGACGAGCTCGCGAGCAAGGGGCACCGCGTCACCGAGATCCTCGACCGGCAGTACTTCACGTCGATCTACTTCCGCGAGCCGGGCGGGGTGCTCTTCGAGATCGCGACCGACACTCCCGGATTCGCGATCGACGAGCCCCTGCTCGAGCTCGGACGCTCGCTCAAGCTGCCGCCGTGGCTCGAGCCCTCGCGCGATCAGATCGAGCGCGCCGTGATCCCCGTGCAGCTGCCGGAGGAGAACAACCCCGAGGTGGCCGCATGAGCGCGGATGCTCCGCCGCCGGTCGAGCTCACTGGCGAGCCGAACGGGCTCGACCTCGACGCCTGGCCGCACACCTTCACCGAGGGCGCGTCGCCCGACGCCCCCGTCGTGCTGACGCTGCACGGAACGGGCGGCGACGAGCACGAGATCGCCGCGCTCGGCACCGCGCTCGTGCCCGGTGCCGCCGTGCTCTCTCCGCGTGGCCGGGTGAAGGAGGGCCCGGCGAACCGCTGGTTCCGGCGTCTGGGCGAGGGGGTGTTCGACGTCGACGACGTGATCGCCCGAGCCGGAGAGCTCGCCGCCTTCGTCACCGCGGCGCGCGAGCGCTACGGCTTCGGCGAGCGCCCGCTGATCGCCACCGGGTTCTCGAACGGTGCGAACATCGCCCTCGCGACCGCGCTGCTGCACCCTGCCGTGCTGCCGCGGGTCGTCGCGTTCTCGGGCATGTACCCCTTCGGCGACCGCGACCCGATCGGCGACCTGGCAGGGGTCGAGCTGCTGCTGCTCAACGGCACCGGCGACCCGATGGCGCCCGCGGCGAGCGTCGACGTGCTGGAGCGCACCGCCGGGCAGCACGGCGCATCCGTCGCCCGCCGCGGGCGCCCCGGCGGCCACGGCATCGACCGCGCCGAGCTGCAGTCGGCGCAGCAGTGGGTGGCCGCGCGGATCTGAGCCGATAGTCGCCGCCGATAGTCGCCGCGGCCGCGCTCCGGGCTGCCGCTGCGCGGTGGCAGAGTGAGTGCCATGACCGTCTCTGCTCCTGCCACTGCGGCCCTCGCCGACGCGTGCGTGCGACTCGGCGTGCCGCTGCGCGTCGGCCCCGCATCCCTGCGCCCGATCGCGCCGCACGCCCCCCTTGCCGGCCCCGCGATGCCGGTGACGCACGCCGGCAGCGTCGACGTCTTTCTCGAGGCGATCGACGATGCCCCGCCCGGGGCGGTGCTCGTCGTCGACAACGGCGGGCGCGACGATGAGGCCTGCGTCGGCGACCTCGTGACGCTGGAGGCCCGCGAGGCGGGGCTCGCCGGCATCGTCATCTGGGGGCGGCACCGCGACACCGCGCAGCTGATCGAGATCGGGCTGCCGGTGCACAGCCGCGGGGCCCTGCCGCCGGGCCCGCGCCGGGTTCCGCCTGCCGGTCGCGCGATGCGCACGGCCTGGCTCGACGGCGTCGAGGTCACGGCCGACGACACCGTCGCCGCCGACGACGACGGGGTGCTCGTCATCCCGACCGCCGACTGGTCGCGCGTCGCCGAGCTCGCCGGCGAGATCCAGCAGGTCGAGAGAGACCAGGCCGTTCGGATGCGGGCCGGCGCGAGCCTGCGCGCCCAGCTCGACTTCGCGGGCTATCGGGCTCGGCAGACGACCGAGCCCGACCTCAGCCTGCGGCGGTACCTCGCCGAGCGCGGCGGTGCCATCGAGGTGTAGCCACCGGGCGGCCGGCCCCGGTCGATCAGTGGGGCAGGTTCGCCTCGATGAGCGCGACGATTTCCGGGGAGTCGGGCTGCACGTTCGGGCGGAAACGGTGGACCTGGCCATTCGGCAGCACGAGGAACTTCTCGAAGTTCCACGTCACCGGGCCGGCGAGGCCGTGCGCGTCGGGCGTCTCGACGAGCTGCGCGTAGAGCGGGTGCCGCTTCTTGCCGTTGACCTTCGCCTTCTCGGTCATCGGGAAGGTGACGCCCCAGGTCGTGCTGCAGTACTGGGCGATCTTCTCCTCGCTCGACAGCTCTTGCAGAAACTGGTTCGAGGGCACGCCGAGCACGGTGAAGCCGCGGTCGCCGTAGGTCTTCTGCAGCTGCTCGAGCGCTGCGTACTGCGGCGCCAGACCGCACCGCGACGCGACGTTGACGACGAGCACGACGCGGCCGGCGAACTCAGCGAAGGTCGTCTCGCGGCCATCGATCATGGTGAGCGGGGCATCCAGCATCACGGTCATGGCGCCACGGTACTCCCGGCGCCTGTGCATCACCGGGGCACCCGCCGAACGAGCGCGCGGCAGCCGCGGCTCCGCCCTGGTTGAATGGCGGCGTGAGCGACGACGAGAACCCGCGGCGCCGGTTCCGCGTCGAGGTGCAGGCGCTGCGCGCCGCCGCGATCGTCGCCGTCATCGGCTACCACTTCTGGCCGGGCCGCCTGCCGGGCGGCTACCTCGGCGTCGACGTGTTCTTCGTGATCTCCGGGTTTCTCATTACCGGTCACCTGCTCGGCGAGCTCGAGCGCCATGGCCGGGTGTCGTTCGCGGCGTTCTACGCGCGCCGCGCCCGCCGCATCCTGCCGGCGGCGCTGCTCGTGCTGGCCGCGTGCCTCGCGGTGACCCTCGCCCTCGGCTCGGTGCTCGACTGGCAGGGTTCGATCGGGCAGATCCTGGCGAGCACGCTGTTCGTGCAGAACTGGTGGCTCGCGATCGCGGCCGTCGACTACCTCGGAGCCACCGCGGCACCGACCCTCGTGCAGCACTACTGGTCGCTCTCGGTCGAGGAGCAGTTCTACCTGCTGTGGCCGGCCGTGCTGGTGGGGCTGTTCGTGCTCGCCCGGCGCGCATCCCCGGCCCGTCAGCGCACCGCGCTGATCGGGGGCCTCGCCGTGATCGCGGCGCTGTCGCTCGCCCTCTGGCTGCTGCTCGCCGCCAGCGATCCCGCCGTCGGGTTCTTCCACACCGCGGCGCGCGCCTGGCAGTTCGCGGCCGGCGGGCTGCTCGCGGCGGTCGGCTCGGCGCGGGCGCTGCGCCCCGGCCTGCGCATCGGTCTCGGGATGCTCGGCTGGGCCCTCATCGCCGTCAGCACCCTGCTCGCCCCGGGCGACGCCGTCGTGACCGCCGCCGTGGCCCTCGTTCCCGTCGTCGGAGCGGTGCTCGTGATCGGCGCGGGCGTGCCCGACACGCCGTCGTGGTGGGGGCGCATGCTGTCGTTCGCACCGATCCGCGTGCTCGCGGAGATCTCGTTCGCGGCCTACCTCTGGCACTGGCCCGTGCTGCTGGTCGCCGAGCAGCTCGCCGACGAGCCGCTATCGACACCCGTTCGGCTCGCGCTCGTCGCCCTCACCCTCGTGCTGGCGTGGGCGACGACGCGCTGGGTCGAGAACCCGGTCCGGTTCGGCCTCGTCATGCGGGCGGCCCGCCCGCGCGCGGTGCTCGTGGCGAGCGTGGCGGCGATCGCCCTCGTCGCGGTGCCGGCGGTCTCGGCGCTCGTGGCCTTCGAGCGCGTGGTGGCCGTGACGGTGGCGACGGCGGGGCCCGCTCAACCGACCACGACCGCGACCGGGCGGCTCTGCGTGGGGGCCGAGGCGCTCGACCCCGACGCGGACTGCGTCGACGGCCCGTACACGACGCTCGTGCCGAACCCGCTCGGAGCTCGCGGGCCGATCTCGATGCTGCACGACCTCGGCTGCGCCAACCGCGTGCGCGAGCCCGGCTTCCTGTTCTGCGAGTTCGGCGATACCGCGAGCACCATCGACGTCGCTCTGGTCGGCGACTCGAAGGCCATGAAGATGTTCCCCGCGATGGAGCGCTTGGCGATCGAGAACGGCTGGCGTCTGGTCGTCTACGCGAAGGGCGGCTGCGCCTACCGCCTGCCCGACGCGCGCACCGGAGACCCGACGTGCGCCGAGTTCCGCGAGCAGTTGACGGCCGAGCTCGACCAGCCCGGCGCGTGGGATCTCATCGTGACGATGGGCGCCTCCTTCGACGACCCGGTGTCGGAGGACGAGGTCGCCGCCGTGCGCGACGCCTGGCAGCCGCTGCGCGACAACGGGGTGCCGATCGCGGTGATCCGCGACAACCCCTGGGCCGGGGATGATCCGCGCGGATGCGTGCTCGACAACCTCGATGACCTCGCCGTGTGCGACCTCGACCGCGAGACCGCGCTGCGACCGGATGCCCAGGTCATCGCCGCGCGCGGGCTCGACGACGTGATCGCCATCGACCTCAGTGACTTCTACTGCACCGAAGCCGTCTGCCCGATGGCGATCGGCGGGGTGCTCGTGTACCGCGACGCCGGCCACGTCAACGACGAGTACACGCGCACCCTCGCCCCCTACATCGCGCCCCGGCTCGAGCGCCTCGCCCCCGAGCTGTTCAGCGGGCGGTGAGGCGCTCGGGCCGCAGGTCGAGCCGGCGCAGCAGCTGCGCGTTGAGCGCCACCACCACGGTCGAGGCCGACATCAGCAGGGCTCCGATCGACATCGGCAGGATGAACCCGATCGGGGCCAGGATGCCCGCCGCGAGCGGCACCGAGATCAGGTTGTAGCCGGCCGCCCACCAGAGGTTCTGCCGCATCGTGCGGTAGCTGGCGCGCGACAGCTCGATGACCGACAGTACGGAGCGCGGGTCATCGCTCGCGAGGATCACCCCGGCCGATCCGATCGCCACGTCGGTGCCGGCGCCGATCGCGATGCCGACGTCGGCCGCGGCGAGCGCCGGAGCGTCGTTGACGCCGTCGCCCACCATTGCCACGCTGAAGCCCTCGGCCTGCAGCTCGGCGACCTTCGCCGCCTTGTGCTCGGGGCGCACACCCGCGAACACGCGATCGATGCCGAGCTCGGCCGCGACCGAGCGGGCCACCGCCTCGGCGTCACCGGTGATCATGACCACCGTGACGCCGCGGTCGCGCAGGGCCGCGACGGCCGCGCGCGACTCGGCGCGGATCTCGTCGGCGAGCGCGAACGCCCCCACGACCTCCTCGTCGACGAGCACGTGCAGGATGATCGCTCCGCGCTCGCGCCACGACGCGGCGACGGGCAGCTCGGGCGCACCATGGCGCTCGAGCATGGCCGGGCCGCCGACGCTGACCGTGCGACCGGTCACGCGCGCGGTCACTCCCGTCGCCGGGCTCGATGTGAAGTCGGTGGCCGGCGGGATGCTCAGCCCGCGCCCCTCGGCGGCTCGCACGATCGCCCGCGCCAGAGGGTGCTCGCTGTCGGCCTCAGCCGCGGCGGCCAGGGCGAGCAGCTCGTCGGCGCTGTGCGCGCCGGTCGGCTCGACGTCGGTCACCGTCGGCGCGCCCTTGGTCAGGGTGCCGGTCTTGTCGAACAGCACGGCGTCGACGGTGCGCATGCGCTCGAGCGCGAGGCGATCCTTCACGAGCACGCCCGCGCGGGCCGCGCGCTCGGTGGCGATCGACACGACGAGCGGGATCGCGAGGCCGAGCGCGTGGGGGCACGCGATGACGAGCACGGTGATGGTGCGGATGATCGCGTCGCCGGGCATCCCGACCGCGAACCACACGACTGCGGTGATGGCGGCCGCGCCGAGCGCGAACCAGAACAGCCACGCGGCGGCGATGTCGGCCAGGCGCTGCGCGCGCGACGAGGAGGCCTGCGCTTCGGCGACGAGGCGACGGATGCCCGCGAGAGCCGTGTCGTCGCCCACCGCCGCGACGCGCACGCGCACGCCCGAGTCGGTCGCGACGGTTCCGGCCACGACGGTGTCGCCGGGCTCGCGACGCACCGAGCGCGACTCGCCCGTGATCATCGACTCGTCGAACGCGGCCGAGCCCTCGACGATCTCGCCGTCGGCGGGCACGCGCGCTCCGGGTCGGACGATGACGATGTCGCCCACCTGCAGGGTGGCCGGAGCGACCGTCTCGACGCCGTCGGCGGTGACCCGCTCGGCCTCGTCGGGCAGCAGCGCGGCGAGCGAGTCGAGCGCGCTCGTGGTCTGGGCGAGCGATCGCATCTCGATCCAGTGGCCGAGCAGCATGATGACGACGAGCAGGGCGAGCTCCCACCAGAAGTCGAGCTCGTGGGGAAGCAGGCCGAGACTCGCGCCCATGCTCGCGACGAACGCCGTCGTGATGGCCAGGCCGATGAGCAGCATCATGCCGGGGCGGCGTGCGCGCAGCTCGTCGACAGCCCCCGTGAGGAAGGGGCGACCGCCCCACGCGAAGATGACGGTGCCGAGCACGGGCGAGATCAGGTCGAGGCCCGGAACGGGCGGCAGCTCGTAGCCGAGCACCATCGCGAACATCCCGCTGAAGGCGACGACGGGGATGGCGAGCAGGAGGTTCCACCAGAACAGGCGGCGGAAGACCGCCACGTGGTCGCCATGGCCGCCGTGGGCCCCGTGCCCGGCGTGGTCGCCGTGCGCGGCGTGGTCATGCGCAGCGTGATCGTGCGCAGCGTGGTCGTGGTGGGTGTGCGTCTCGTCCATGCCCGCCACGGTAATACCCCCCCTGGGTATTGGTCAAGCACCTTTTGCGCAGAGCGAACGCCCCTGCTACCGTCGAGCTCATCGTGAGCAATCAGTTCTGTTGTCGCTGCTGTCGCTAGTTCCCCTGCCGAACTAGCCCCCCGGTGCGCCCTCCTCGCGCCCGCCCCCGACAGCCACTGGCCCGCCCGGCCGCACGACACAGAACTCCGGAGACCCTACTCATGCGCACGCTCCCCATCCTCGACCTCTCCCTCCTCGACGGCTCGGCCGACGATGCCGCCCGCTTCCGCGACGCGCTGCGTCGGGCGACCCACGAGGTCGGCTTCTTCTACCTGGTCGGCCACGGGCTGCCCCCCGAGCTGATCGACCGCATGATGCAGACGGCGCGCGACTTCTTCGCGTTGCCGGTCGAGGCGAAGCTCGCCATCGAGAACACGCACAGCCCGCACTTCCGCGGCTACACCCGCATGGGCGGCGAGCTCACGCAGGGCGCCACCGACTGGCGCGAGCAGATCGACATCGGCGCCGAGCGGGATGCTGTGCCGCTCGGCGCCGGCGTGCCCGACTTCTGGGCGCTCGAGGGCCCCAACCTGTGGCCGGCCGAGCTGCCCGCGCTGCGGGAGGTCGCCACCGAGTGGATGGATCGGCTCGGGCAGATCAGCGTCACGCTGCTGCGCTCGTGGGCCGAGGCGCTCGGCGCCCCGAGCGACACGTTCGATGCGGCGTTCGCGGGCGACGCATCCCCGCACCTGAAGATCGCGCGCTACCCGGGGCGCGCCCGCACCGAGGGCACCCAGGGCGTGGGCGCCCACAAAGACCTCGGCGTGCTCACCCTGCTCTACGTGGAGGACGGCAAGGGCGGCCTGCAGGTCGAGAAGGATGGCGAGTGGATCGACGCGCCCTCTGTGCCGGGCGCCTTCGTGGTGAACATCGGCGAGCTGCTCGAGATCGCCACGAACGGTTACCTGAAGGCGACGCTGCACCGCGTGCAGTCACCCGAGCCCGGCGACACCCGCATCTCGGTGCCGTTCTTCTTCGGGCCGGCGCTCGACGCGGAGATTCCGACGATCGACCTGCCTTCCGCGCTCGCGCCCGAGGCGAAGGGCGTCACCCTCGATCCCGACAACCCGCTGCACCCCGTGTTCGGCGTGAACTGGCTGAAGAGCCGCGTGCGCTCGCACCGCAACGTGGTCGAGGCGCACTACCCGCACTGGCTCTAGGCGGCTCCGACGTGAGGCCGCGCCGGTACTAGGGCGCGACCTCTTCGGCCTTCTCGGCCTCCTGCTGCGCGGCCTCGCGCTTTCCGTCCTTCCGCGTCTTGAGCAGGCTGAGCACGGTCGCGACGACGATCGTCGTGGCGATGAAGCCGAGCGAGAACCAGATCGGGATCTCGGGAACCCACTTCACCGGCTCGCCGCCGTTGATGAAGGGCAGCTCGTTGACCTTGAGGGCGTGCGAGATCAGCTTGATGCCGATGAACGACAGGATCACCGCAAGGCCCTGCGCGAGGTAGACGAGACGCTCGAGCAGTCCGCCGATGAGGAAGTACAGCTGGCGCAGACCCATGAGCGCGAAGGCGTTCGCGGTGAACACGATGTACGCCTCCTCGGTCAGACCGTAGATGGCGGGGATCGAGTCGACCGCGAAGATCAGGTCGACGAATCCGATCGCGACGATCACCAGCAGCATCGGGGTGAAGAACCGCTTGCCGTCGATCTTCACCGACATCTTGTCGCCGTGGTACTGGTCGACGAAGGGCAGGTGGCGGCGAGCGAACTGCACGATGCGCAGGTTCTGCGGGTCGCTGTCGTGCGAGGCGAACGCCTGACGGTAGGCGAGCACGAGCAGCAGGGCGCCGAAGATGTAGAAGATCCACGAGAAGTTCGCGATGAGGGTCGCGCCCACGGCGATGAAGATGCCGCGCATGATGAGCGCGATGGCGATGCCGATCAGCAGCACCTTCTGCTGGTACATCTTGGGCACGGCGAAAGCCGACATGACCAGGAGGAAGACGAAGAGGTTGTCGACCGACAGGGCCTTCTCGGTGAGGTAGCCGGCGAAGTACTCACCGCCGAACTGCCAGCCCGACACCATTCCGATGCCCACGCCGAAGAGCAGCGCCAGAGCGATGTAGAACGCCGACCACTTCGCCGATTCGGCAATGGTCGGCTCGTGCGGCTTGCGCACGTGCGCGTAGAACTCCCAGATGAAGAACGCGACAGTGACGGCGATCGTGATGATCCAGATGAGGGGTGTGACACCCATGAGGGCTCCTTGGACAGGGCGGCTGACCAAGGTCTCGTCCGCACCATCTGCATGATGCAAGCCGCCCGGAGCACGATCGCGTGCTCGTACTGACGAGTCGACTTCGAAGGACTACTCCCCTTGAACCGACTCAGAATACCGGTATTCCGCGTCAGGCTCCTCCGCTCTCGGCGTACTCGGAGTTCGGCGCCCGCGTCGTTCTAGGCTGAGACTCCCGAATGCAAGGAGGGTTCGTGCGCGCGATCGTCATGACCGAGACCGGTGGACCCGAGGTGCTGCGGGCGACGGATGCTCCGCCTCCCGCCCCCGCCGCCGGCGAGGTGCTCGTGCGCACGCACGCCGCCGGGCTCAACTTCATCGAGATCTACCAGCGCACCGGCGGCTACCGCGTGAGCCTGCCCTTCACCCCGGGTGCGGAGGCGGCCGGGGTCGTCGAGGCGCTCGGCGAGGGCGTCACGAGCCTGCAGGTCGGCGACCGCGTGTGCACGGCCGAGGCCACCGGCACCTACGCCGAGCTCTTCGCGGTGCCAGCCGACCGCGCGGTCGTGGTACCCGAGGGCATCGGGCTCGACACCGCCGCGGCCCTGCCGCTGCAGGGGCTCACCGCGCACTACCTGGCGACGGCGGCGGCGCATCCGAAGCCCGGAGAGACGGTGCTCGTGCACGCCGGCGCCGGCGGGGTGGGTCTGCTGCTCACCCAGGTGCTCGTCGCCCGCGGGGTGCGCGTGATCACGACGACCTCCGATGACGAGAAGGCCGAGCTGAGTCGCGCGGCGGGGGCCTGGCGCAGCATCCCGTACGAGGGGTTCGCGGAGGCGGTGCACGCGCTCACCGACGGTGCCGGCGTTCCCGTGGTCTACGACGGGGTCGGGCGGGCGACCTTCGACGACTCGCTCGCGAGCCTCGCCGTGCGCGGCGACCTCGTGCTGTTCGGCGCCGCGAGCGGACCGGTGCCGCCGTTCGACCTGCAGCGCCTCAACGCGGGCGGGTCGCTGCGCGTGACGCGGCCCTCGCTCGGGCACTTCCTGCGCACCCCCGCCGAGCGGTCGGGCCGCTACCGCGAGCTGTTCGCGATGCTCGCGTCGGGGTCGGTCGCCGTGCGCGTCGGCGCGCGCTTCCCGCTCGCCGAGGCCGGAGCCGCGCAGGCCGCGCTCGCGAGCCGCGGCACGACGGGCAAGGTGCTGCTCGTGCCGTAGCCGCGCGCGGCGCCGACATGCGAAAGGCCCCGAGTCGATCGACTCGGGGCCTTCACACTGGCGGTGACGGTGGGATTTGAACCCATTCCACACCCTCGAAAGCACGGCACACAGCCGGGAAAACCCCGGAATCATGCGGGTTTAGGGTCACCCTCAGTCGCCGCTAATGCGCCTCGATTGTGGGGAGTTGTGGGGCTTCTGTGGGGGCTGGCACCGTAGCGCTACAGGAAGAGGCTCCAGATGCTTGCGACGGCTCCGCAAACGAGGCCGGTGATGACCAGGGCCATGTCGCGATAGACCAGCCGACGGCGCTGCATCGGGGTCGCGATCAACCTGTTCAGGTCGACGAGCCGGGGGCCATCATCATCTGGCAGTCCGAGCGAGCGTCGATGCTTGAGCTCTTGGGCGATGGGAGCGAGCGCGAGCGCGACGCCTGCAGAAGGCAGCGCGGCTCCCGCGACGTAGAGAACGATGACGATGCTGAGCGGAAGGTCCATGCGCCACGGTATCGCTGGCCGGGGACAGTTCTACGAGGTCGAGCCCATCGGGGCCATCTCCTCGAGTGCGCGCACCTCGTCGATCGTCTTGAAGCCGTTCTTGAGCGCGATCTCGTGTGCCTTGTACCGGGTGATGAGGTCGGCACGCACCGAGGCGTCGAGGTTGAACCGGACGTACTCCCCCTCTGGGAGATACCGGTTGAGCACGGCCTCGAATCGGGCCGCCCAGGGTCGGAGGGTGCGGGTGGCGAATCGCAGCTGGTCCATCTCGAGGTTCTTGTAGGTGATCGAGGCCCCTCCCTCGACCGAGCCGCCGACGTCCTCGGGTGCCACGCGGTAGGCGGCCGCGACCTGGTTGGCTGTGGCTCGCACGCCGGCGAGGAACTGCACGTCAGCCGCGGGCAGCTGCACGGCGGTGTAGTCCCAGTCGCTACCGAGGACCATCGGCTCATGGTTCTCGATCGAGAGGTTGAGGCGTGCGCGGACAGCGGCGGCCTCTGCGGGGTCGACCTTGAGTTTCTGGTGCTTGAAGATCGCGTTGGGCAGCACACCGCGGGTAAAGAATCGTCGCCCGAACGCCTGCGCCTCTAGGCCGGTTTCGAGCTGCTCGCGGAACAGCCCAATCGGGGAGAGGCCTTTGGGGCTGCCGGGGAGCACGTAGCCGGGGACGTGGATGACGTCGGCTCGGGGCAGCTCGTTGCCTTTCCAGAGGTACTTCGTCACACCGTCGACGACGGTGATGCTCACTTCCTCGGGCCGTAGCCAGACGACCTTGGAGGGGATGCCACGCCCGTCGAGCTCGTTGATGAGCCCGTAGGCGTTGCCCTGCAGCAGCACAGAGGTGGCGGCCTGGTGGACCCAGCTGTAGCGGTCGAGGCCGACGCCGGGGTCGGTGCACAGTGATGGCTGCTCGGGCAGTCGCTGGGGGCGGCCGGCGATCTCCCGGTAGGCGTGGAGCGGGGCGGAGGCGAGGTGGTCAGCGATGAGGTTGGTCGCCGCGTAGACGGGCACGATGCCGAGCGCGGCCTTCGAGGAGCGGGAGAGAAACAGGCTCGAGCCGATCCAGGGTGTGCCGCCGGCGAAGGGGTGCGCGCTGCGCTTTCGCCAGGGGAGAGAGAGCTTCATGGTGATCCGATCAGTAGGTGTTTCGTGACGCGACCCACGCTGTCCCACAGGCTCCGAGCCCTGTGCGGGGAGAGAAAAAACGGAACAGGCCGCGGTCTTCCAACCTGGGAGAATCCTGAAAAACGGGCGGAAGAAACTCCCGATCAGCGGGGCTATGTGCGTCGACGCCGCAGGTCTCCCCGAGTGTGGGTCCCGAGGGGCAGGGTGGCTTCTTGTGGGCCGTGGAGTGGGTCGAGTTGTGGGGGTGAGAGTGGGGCCGCCCGGCCCGGATCTTGGTCCGGGCGGCCCTCGATGCGCTGGTGCGGTGTTGACGGCCCCATGAAAGGTCAGAGGGGCCAGCCGCGACCATCCATCCTCCTTCGCCCATGGACAAGGCGTTCGGGAGGTGTGGTTGACGCACGCGTGTGACGATCGTTAGGCCGTGATGCCCGTGATCGCGTGCACCGCCTCGGGGTTGATGACCCCGAGGTCGACGCGGGTGGTGAGGCGGATGGCGGTGGAGTTCTTGTCGAACGCGAAGTCCTCCGAGTACGCCAGGGCCACGTCCTCGCCGATGCCGACGACGACCTGGTCGAGGTCCACGGCGAGCGCCTTGGCGGTCGGGACGTTGGCGCTGACGTAGACGCGGGATCCGAAGAGGGACGGGGCGGCGTCGGTGGCGAGGTCGGGCATGAGCAGGTAGCGGTCCTGCAGATCCTTGATGCCTCGGATGACGGCCCAGTCGGCGGGGGTGAGGAAGTAGGCGATGCGGTCGCGGTCTGCGCCGTTGGCCTCGAGAGTGGCCTGGACCTCGAGGAGGAGGTCGAGGGTGAGGGGTCCGGCTGCTCCGACGGTCTCGATGCCGGAGACGTTGAGGAGGCCGTAGATGCGGTGCGGGCTGGCTGCACCGGTGCCGTTGAACATGTCGGCGTCGAGCTTGGTGGCGCACTGTCGGAGCAGGTCGGCCTCGACGATCTCGCGGGCCTGGCCGTTGCTGTCCTTGAGGACCTCGTTGGAGACGATGGTCATGGCGGCGTAACTGACGGGCTCGAGGGTGAGGGAGTCGAGGCCGGGGTCGGTGGGGGTGATGGCGTCGGTGTCGTTGCGGGCGGCGACGGTGACGCTGGAGGTGATGATCGGGTATCGGGCGGCGTGCTCGCCGACGGTGACCGTGCGGGGGTTCGCGGCGAGGAACACGCTGCGGTTGCGGAGGCGGTCGAACCAGAGTTCGGACTGCTCGGTGTCGAGGAGGACGCCTCCGCTGCTGGCGCCCGAGCCGATCGCGCGCTGCTCGGAGCGCTTCTCCTCGAACTCGCGCCACGAGGGGATGAGGCTGGTGCTGGTGCTGGTGCGGGCGTTGGTGGTGGGTGCGGCGCTGCGCTGTCCGAGCATGTCGTCGACGATGCGGTCGATCTGCTGGTTGACGGCGGAGCGGTCGGCGCGGATCCGGTCGGCTTCGCGGGCCTCGTCGGCGGTGAGGTCTCGGCGGCCCTCGGCGGAGGCGCGGTCCAGGATGGCCTGGCCGCGGGCCTTGAGGTCGGCGCTGCGCTCGCGCAGCTGACGGAGTGTGTTGCTCATGGGTTCCCCTTAGCGGTGTTGGTTTCGGATCGCGCGGTAGTGCGCGAGCTCTTCCCTGGCGATCCACCATCGGCCGCCGCGGTGGTGACCCTTGAGTCGTTTGTCGGCGAGAGCTTTGCGGACTGCTCGGTCGGTGACCCCGAGGAGTTCGGCTGCTCGTGTGGTTGAGAGCCAGTCATTCGATGGTTCGCTGAGTTCCGGTGCGGCCGCCACTGCAGTTCCGCGGTCGGTACTGGCGAGAGCCCAGCGGCGGCCGGCGATGGCGAGGGCGGTGAGGACGGTGTCGAGCTCGGGGTCGACGCCGTGCCAGCGAACGCGGAAGCCCTCGAGGGCGTGCTCCATCAGCAGTCGCGCGATACGGGCAGGCACGACGACGGAGGTGGCCGGGATGAGGTAGCCCTCGGGAGGTCGCGTCATGCTGCTCCTCGTCTGTCCACAGACGGCAAGTGAGGTGCGCGCACGACGGGGGGTTGTTCCTGTTCTGTATTCCTAGTGATTCCTAGTTCTCCTTGGGGGTACGTGTGGCGTACCGCCAGGGGTACGTCAGACGTACTCTCGTGGGGTACGTCGGGCGTACTCGATTGGGGTACGTCAGGCGTACCTGCCACGGTCGGGCTGTGGAAGGTGAGGGCGTACTCCGCACGCTGGTTTCGCTGCCCCCGCTTCACTCTCTCGAGGAGGCCCGCCGCGACGAGTTCGCCGATGACCACCTTCAACCGTTGGAAAGCTGCTGCCCTCTCACGGGCGATCTGCTCGCGATCGGGAGCGTCCGGCGCGGGCGCGTCGGGCACCATCCTGCCGAGGGCGTAGCAGGTCTCCTCTCGGCGGGCGAAGTACCGCGGAGGGTCATCGTCGTCGCGGGCGGTGAGCGCCATCCAGATCAAGACGTTCCGAGCGTCTGCGGAGACCTTGACGGTTGCGAATGTTGCGAAGGCCCGCTTCACGAGCTTGAGTCCCATCGAGTTAGGCCACCTTCGGCGAGCGCCGACCAGCTGCGGAACGGCCCGAGTGCTTTGGAATCGTGATCGACTCGAGGTTCTTGATTCCCTCCCGGGCGAGTACGTCGCTGACCTCGGTGTAGATCTGGGTCGTCGACAGCGATTCGTGACCCATGAGCTGCTGAATCACGCGCACGTCTGTGCCGCTGTCGATTAGGTGTGTTCCGAACGAATGCCGCAACGAGTGCGCGGTCAGGCTGGGGTCGTTGATGCCGGCGCGACGTCGAGCATCCGCGATTAGGTCGCTGACGGTGCCAGGTCGCACAGGGCCCGGTCGGACTGTGCTGGGGAACCACCAGTCATCGCGGGGCATCGTCAATGCCAGATCGCGCACCACAGGATGCAGGGGGAACACGTACGAGCGCTGGCCCTTCGCGACCGTGCGAATCGTCCCCGCCTCGAAGTCAATGTCGTGGCCATGAACGCGCGCGATCGAGGAGCGGCGGAACCCCTGGTAGTAGCCCAGCAGGATCATCGCCCGCGTGCGCGCGTAGGCACCGCTCTCGAGCAACGCCTCGATCTGACCCCGGGTGAACGGTCGCGGTCGACGTCGGGGAACCTTGACAGCAGGCATTTTCTCGGTCGGATCGTCGTCGCGGAAGCCTTCGTCAACCATCCACCGGAACAGTGATCGTGCGGTGACGAGGTAGACGCGCCTCGAGGCGGGCTTCACACCAGGGCGTGCGAGGTAGGCGGCGAGCTCGCGGCGAGTGACAGTCGCCGGGTGTGCGCCCGTGTGCTTGACCATGTAGCGCACCACAGTGCGCCGGTTCGCGATCGTGTTGTCGGAGTATGCGCGACCTCTCATGTCGATTGACCACAGGTCGAGGAGTTCGTCGACGCTGATCATTCGCCCGCCCGTCCCGCGCTGCGCCATGTGGCCGCAAGAGCTTGGAGGGCGGCGATGACCTGCTCGAGCTCGTCCAGATTCTCGAGCTCGACGCTGCCCCCTTGCCGCTGAATCTCCGCAGTCGTGCAGGCCGAGCGCTCACCGTCCTCGAGAGAGTCAACCTTCAACAGCTTGACCTGGAATGCCGGGTGAGTGCAGTAGTTGCGGCTTGACCAAAACACTGTCGTGTAGTCGAAACGGTCGACCGCCTCGCTCTCTGTCGGCTCAGCCCAATCGGGCGCCGGGAACACGGGCACCGTGGCGCTCATCGCCGGGCTCCGTCGCTGGCGGTGAGGACGGTGGCGAGGTCGTGCAGGGCTTCGGCGAGCGCCGTGATCTCGGTGGGGCTGTGGAGCAGGGTCTCGCCGAGGAGGACAGTGTCGGTGCGGTCGATGAGGGTTCCCTCGGTGTCCCAGCGGACCTCGCGGAGCATGCTCATGCTGGTGGTTCCGAGGGTGGGTGGGATGAGGCGGCCGCGGTGGACGACGATGGTCGAGCCGTCGCTACTGCTGCTGGTGTCGTGGGCCTGGTTGGGGTCGGCGGCTTGGTGGCCTGCGCACCAGGCGGGGCAGTAGGCGCGGGTCATGAGTGCCCTATTCGGGCTCTCGGCGGTAGGGTTGAGATTGTTCATTGGTCGCTTTCTCCGTTCGATGGACTCGACCCCCGGTTGCCGCCGGGGGTTTCTTCTTGTGGGCGGTGGGGTGCGGGCCGGAGGCGGATCATCCGGCGAGCGCCGTGTCGGCGGTGCTCGTGCGGCTGCTGGCCTCGACCCACGCCCGCACACGCTCCTCGCTGTAGAGGATCTTGCGCGGCGTCGGAGCGAAGTACTCCGGGCCGGTGCCGCGGTAGCGAAGTTGCGCGAGTAGTGCCGGCGTCATGCCCGGAAGCAACTCGTCGCAGACCTGCTGCGGCGTGAGGTAACGCTCCATCAGCTCGACTCCTTATGTCGATATTGGCTTTCCTGATTTCGCCATCTTAGACACAGAATCTGTCTATTTCAACTATCTGGGATTAGCTAGAATGGATTCATGACAGTCGACCCCGACGAGAAGTTCGCTGCGCAGCTGAAGGTAAAGCGGGAAGCGCTCGGGCTTTCACAGGCAGATCTCGCCGCTCGCATCTCGGTGGAGTCTGGACTGAGCTTCCAGGGCTCGACCATCTACAAGATCGAGAAGGGCAACCGTAAAGTGACTGTCGCCGAGGCGGTTGCCATCGCGTCGGCCCTTCGCTCACCGCTAACTGAGATGGTGAACGCGGGCGGAGATGCCGCACGCGTTGCCAAGGATGTGCTCATGGACTACGGCGTCTCAGGGCTGATCGAAGTGGAAGCGGCCCACAGCGTCCTGTCGCGAGTTTCCGGCCAACAGGCCCGAATGAGGGCGGTGCTAGCCAACTACCGAGACCTGTTCGGCGTTGACCCAATGTGGCTGCAGATCCCTTCGCGGCCGAGCCTGCGCGATTTCTGGGGACCCTTTGTGGACTGGGACGGACCCTCGTTGTTCACGAACTCCTGGCATGAGTTCATGAGGCAGCACGGCGAGGGTTACGGCTCATTCCTCGACTACGACCGAGAAGTGTGGGCTCCCGACCCCGAGCGGACAGAGGGCTAGCCGGAATGGGTAGCGTCGAGGCGTACGAGACCTCGAGCGGTCGCCGCTACAAGGTGCGCTACCGCGACCTCGATCGACGCTCACGCGAGAAGGCCGGCTTCACGAGGAAGGCCGACGCAGAGGACTACCTCGCCTCGGTCACCGTCGCGATGCGTCGCGGCGAGTACGTCGACCCGGGGGCGGCGAGGTCGACAGTCGGCGAGCTCGGCGTCGAATGGTTGGCGCGACAGACACACCTCAAGCCCTCGTCCCTGCGGCCAGTCGAGATCGCCTGGCGCCTGCACGTCGAGCCGACCTGGGGCGCGCGACCGATCGGCAGAGTGCAACACACCGACGTCGAGGCATGGGTCGCACGCCTGAGCGAGAGCGGCCTCTCGGCGACGAGCGTGCTGCGGGCGCACGGCGTGCTCGCCGGCATCCTCGACGATGCCGTGCGCGACCGTCGCCTCCCCTCGAACGTCGCCCGCGGGGTCAACCTGCCCCGCAAGACGCCGAAGAAGCGCGCGTACCTCTCCCCGGCCCAGGTCGAGCTGCTGGCGCGCGAGAGCGGCACGCACGGGCCTCTCGTGCTGTTCCTCGCCTACACCGGCCTGCGGTGGGGTGAGGCGATCGCGCTACGGGTCGAGTCGACCGACCTGCTGCGCCGTCGAGTGCAGGTCACCGAGAACGCCGTGCGGGTGGGGCGTGAGCTCGTCGTCGGCACACCGAAGTCACACACGAGCCGGTCGGTGCCGGTGCCGGCGTTCCTGCTCGAGCACCTGGCGCGCGCCTGCGAGGACAAGTCTCGCGAGCTGCTCGTGTTCGGCAACGGCCGCGCCCACCTCGCTCCCCCGAGTTCGCAGGATGGCTGGTTCGCGGCCGCGGTGCGGCGAGCGCAGCTGGTCGACCCTGACTTCCCCCGCGTGACGATCCACGATCTGCGGCACACCGCCGCGAGCCTCGCCGTGAGCGCCGGCGCCCACGTCAAGAGCGTCCAGCGGATGCTCGGTCACGCCTCTGCAGCGATGACCCTCGACACCTACGCCGACCTGTTCGACGGTGACCTCGATGCTGTTTCGGAAGCCCTCGACGAGCTGCGTACTCGAACAGTTGTGGGGGATCTGTGGGGGAAACAGGCCTAAGACAGCGAGAGAGCCCCGGGATTCCGCAGAATCTCGGGGCTCTCGCTGGCGGTGACGGTGGGATTTGAACCCACGGTGGGCTCAACACCCACACAACTTTTCGAGAGTTGCACCTTCGGCCGCTCGGACACGTCACCGCGGGAGAGTTTAGTACAGGCGAGCGGGTGGGTCGAACCGGCGTCGGGCGCGAGCGCGCATCCCGCCGCCGTGTCGGCGCTGGCCCGTATTCTGTAGCGACCATGGCCAAGCCCACCGCGAACTTCGTCTGCACCGAGTGCGGCTGGACGACCCTGAAGTGGGCCGGGCGCTGCGGCGAGTGCCAGCAGTGGGGCACGGTCATCGAGAAGGATGCTCCGGCCCAGCCGCGCACCGCCGCGAGCCGCCCCGCCGCGGGTCGGGCCGCGCGCCCCATCACGTCGATCGAGCCGCGCGAGACCAGCCACACGCCCACGGGCATCGCCGAATTCGATCGGGTGCTCGGCGGCGGCATCGTGCCCGGCGCCGCCATCCTGCTGTCGGGCGAGCCGGGGGTCGGCAAGTCGACCCTGCTGCTCGAGGTCGCCGCCCGCGCCGCCCGGCTCGGCCAGCGCGTGCTGTACGTGAGCGCCGAGGAGTCGGTGGCGCAGGTGCGGCTGCGCGCCGAGCGCACGGGGGCGCTGACCCCCGAGCTCTATCTGGCGTCGGAGACCGATCTGGCGACGATCCTCGGGCAGATCGATGACGTGCAGCCGGGGCTCGTCATCGTCGACTCGGTGCAGACCGTGGCGTCGTCGCTCGTCGACGGGCTCGCCGGCGGGGTCTCGCAGGTGCGCGAGGTCGCGGCGACGCTGATCCGTGTGGCGAAAGAGCGCGAGGTTCCTGTGGTGCTCGTCGGCCACGTCACCAAAGACGGCACGATCGCCGGGCCGCGCCTGCTCGAGCACCTCGTCGACGTCGTCTGCCAGTTCGAGGGCGACCGCCAGACCGCGCTGCGCTTCGTGCGCGCGCTCAAGAACCGCTTCGGCCCGACCGACGAGGTCGGCTGCTTCGAGATGACCGGCGACGGCATCGCCGAGGTCGCCGACCCGTCGATCCTCTTCCGCTCGGGCTCGAGCACCCCCGTGAGCGGCACGTGCGTCGCCATCGCCATGGAGGGCCGTCGCGCCCTGCCCGTCGAGGTGCAGGCGCTCATCGTCGCCTCCAACGCCCCGCAGCCGCGCCGCGTCGTCAACGGCGTCGACTCGTCGCGCGTCGCCATGCTGCTCGCCGTTCTCGAGCGCCGCTGCGGCATGCCGCTCTCGGGCTTCGACGTCTACGTCTCGACCGTCGGCGGCATCCGTCTGACCGAACCCGCCGCCGACCTCGCCATCGCCCTCGCCGTGGCGAGCGCGCGTCGCGAGAAGGCGCTGGATGCCCATCTCGCCGCCATCGGAGAGATCAGTCTCGCCGGCGAGATCCGTGCGGTCTCGGGCGGTGCGCAGCGCGCCGCGGAGGCCGCGCGGCTCGGCTACCGCACCGTCGTCGACGCGTCAGCACTTCACGTGCGCGAAGCCGTGCGGCTCGCATTCGCGAGCGCGCACGACGACGCGGTCGACGTTCCCGAGTTCTAGGCCTCCGCTTCGGCGAGCATCCGTTCTGCGGAGGCACCCCGCGCATCGCGGACGCGCAGAAGGGGCCGGGCGCCGCTCGGCACCCGACCCCTTCGGCAGAGAAGCTGCTAGACGGTCGCCCGGCGACGGGCCACCAGAAGACCTCCGATGCCGAGAAGCACCATCGCACCGAGACCCAGCGCGAGTGCGTCACCGGCACCGGTGTCGGCGAGCTCCGGCTCCTCGGGCTCGACGACGGTGTCCACGGGACCCCAGTTGACGACGGGCGAGGCCGGGTCGAGGCCATTGAGCAGGGCACCGCTCGGATCGGCGAACTGCGCCATGCCCGCCACGATCTGGTCAGCGGACGCGTCGAGCAGTGACTCGAGCGGAGAGTTGTTGGTGTACTCGCCATTGATGAGGGTCTGGGGGTCCCACGTCACGAACGACATGACCGAGCGCGAGGCGCCGACCGGGATCGTGAACGGGCCGACGACACCCTCGTAGCTGTCGCCATCGGCCTGCGACCACGTCGCGGGTGCTGCGACGTCGCTGCCGCCGCCGATGATGAAGCCGCTGGGTGCGTCGTCGGTCTCCCAGTGCACGATCCACTCCGCGGCGGCGTCGTTGAGCGCCGGCGTCAGATCTCCCGACTCCGGGGCCGGCACGGGCAGGATCGCGTCCGACTGGTTGTCGTAGTCGTAGAGGTCGCCGCTGCTGCCGAAGTCGGTGTAGACGTACACCCCGTCGATGACGGCGTCATCGGCCCCGGTGTTGGTGATGGTCGTGGTGAACCGCACGATCTGACCGCCGGCGAGAACGCGGATCTCGGAGACGACGCCCAGGCCCCCATCCGTGAAGGCCGTGTTGCCGGGTGCGCAGGTGAGAACGAGGTCACCGGTTGCCGCCTCGACCTCGATATCGACGTCGGCATCGGAGTCGCACGAGACGTACTCGTCGACCAGTCGCTGGTCCGACACGATGGTCGTCAGGCCGGCGTCATCCCAGACATCGGTGTACTCGTACGACGGGCCGGGATAGATGAGGTCGGCGTCGGCAAGGTAGAAGTCGGAGCTCTCGAAGTCCCACTTGGCGGGCCCGAAGTCGACGTCCGAGCCGTCCCAGGGAGCGGCGTACGCCGGTGCGGCGATCAGAAGGCTGGAGCTGACGAGAGCGGCGACGACGACGGTCGCCCCCGAGCGTCGAAGGGTGCGGGGCATGAGATCCTCGGTTTTTTGTGAACGGGTCTCAGGGAAGTGTACGCGTCAGGCGGTTGCGCAATCCATGCTCTATCGAGCGATAGTCGCAATGCGAACATCGGCGATCTCACATGTGGCTCAGTCGCGCGGCAACCGCAGCGCGTCGAGCACATCCTGCGGCTCGGCCTGCATCGCGTGCGGGCCGGCGACGTCGAACCACACGGCCTCGAGCACGCCGATGTTCTGCTCGAGGAAGTCGCGGAGCGTCGCGCCGTCGTAAGCGAGCACGCGATGCTCCGGCTCTTGCGGGGTCATCGCGGCGTAGTGCTGGGGAGCCGAGAAGAGCAGCAGCATGTACTTGTCGGCCTCGCCGCGGCGGAACACCCGCACCTGCGGCGGCCCCTCCACCGGCAGCAGCGGCACGATCACGTGGTCGTTGCGCAGGGCGAAGGCGACGGCGGCGGCATCCTGCCGTTCGAGGGCAGCCCCCAGACGCTGGTCGGGCGGCAGAGTCGAGGCGGGCAGACCCGCGCCGGGCAGGGCCTTCCCCCGCGTCGGGCGGACCGGGCGTTTCGGAGTGCGTCGCTTGGGCATCCCGACCAGGCTAGCGGGGCGCGGCGAGCACTAGTTGAGGATGAACGGGCGATCGCCCGCGCTGGCGAACTCGCCGACGCTCACACTGAGGCGATAGGTCGCGCCGCCCGCGGTCACCGGCGGGCGCTCGCTGCCGCAGTCGTCGGGGGTCGAGCGGGTGCGGCTCCAGGCGAACGGGGTGGTCGACAGGGGCTCGCCGGGCTCGAGGGTGACGACGGCGGGCACTCCCGGCTCCTGGCAGTCGGTCGATGCCCAGATGCGGTCGCTGCCCGAGGTGATGACGTAGCTCTGCACATCGCTGCCGGCCTCGATCGTGCACGGGTCGGAGCCGGTGTTGAGCAGCGTGAGCGACAGCAGAGGCTGCTGGTCGGCGGTGTACGAGGCCGCGTCGGTCACGGGGGTCACCTCGACCTGGTCGGCCGTGCACGCGGCGACCTCGCCGCTCGCGCCGTCGCCCTCACCCGGCTCGGCCGTCTCGCTCGACTGCGGGTCGGGGGTCGGCTGCTCGGCGGGCTCGCCCGTTCCGGGCCGAACGATGATGAGCACGATGATGACGATCACGGCCAGCACGCCGAGGCCAACGACGAGGCGACGACGCCAGTAGACCTCCGGCGGCAGCGGTCCGACAGGGTTGCGGATCGTCGACATGCGGCCAGGGTAGGCCCGCCGCAGTGCGGTGGCCGGATGCTCCCCCGGCGTGTGGCTGCCTTCGCAGGTGCCGCCAAGGCGGGCCGGCACCCGCGCGGCGCGGCTACAGCGTCTTGAGCATGCGCGTATTGCCGAGGGTGTTCGGCTTGACGCGCGAGAGGTCGAGGAACTCGGCGATGCCCTCATCGGGCGAGCGCACGAGCTCGGCGTAGACCTCGGGGTCGACGAGCAGCTGCTCGCCCGTCGGCTCGAAGCCGTGCCGGGTGAAGAAGTCGACCTCGAAGGTCAGGCAGAACAGGCGCTTCAGGCCGAGCACCCGCGCCTCGGCCTCCAGGCTCTCGAGCAGGGCGTGCCCGACGCCGGCCCCGCGCCACGGGTCGGAGACGGCGAGCGTGCGCACCTCGCCGAGGTCCTCCCAGATCACGTGCAGGGCCCCGCACCCGATCACGTCACCGGTGGCGTCGTCGACGGCCACGCGGAACTCCTGCAGCGACTCGAAGAACACGACGAGCTCTTTGCCGAGCAGGATGCGCTGCTGCACGAGCGGCTCGACCAGGCGCTTGATGGCGCGCACATCGGTCGTGCGCGCCGGTCGCACGTGGAAGGCCCTGCTGCTCACCCCGCCAGCCTAGAGCCGCGCTGGCTGGCACGAATCACCGCACCCCGGCTCCGCATCCCGCGCTCAGATGCCGCCGAGGAACGACCCGAGGCCGTCGAGGACGTCGACCGAGCCGACAGCGGTCTCGAGCGCGGACGCCGTGGCCTCGAGGGCGGCGCCCGTGGCCTCGACCCCCGAGTCGCCCAGCTCGAACGCTGAAAGGTCGAGCGCCGCCGTCGCGATATCGGCACTGATCGACACCGCCTCCCACACGGCCGCGTCGACCCACACCGATGTATCGAGACCGGCGGGGGCACCTTCATCGAGCTCGCGCCGGTAGTCGGCGACGATGCGGGCCACCCACTCCTTCTGAAGCCCGAAGAGCACGGCGTAGCCCAGCAGACGTTCGTGGATGACCAGCACCGATTCCCCGTCCACCGTCGGCCGCTCGATCGCCGAGTCGGGGCCCAGCAGCAGGCGCATGCGGTCGGCCTCGGCGAGAGTGATGTAGCGGCGCAGGCCCTCCAGGTGCACGCGGAGCGGCTCCGCCTGCGGCGTCGGCGCAACCGGACGGGGATCCCAGAACTGCACGAGCCGAAGGGCCCACGGGCGTCGAACGACGAGCCCTCGCTGCAACATCGCCGCCACGATCTCTCGATGCGCGTCGGCGAGTCGAGCGCTCAGGCCCGCATTGCGGTGACGGGTCAGTGTGACGGAGGCGCCCGGGCGGTCGGCTTCGCCGAAGACGGCACGGAGGATCAGTGACTCGGCGACGTTCTCGACGGGCCGATCGGTGCGCACGATGCGGAAGCTCCGGCGCTTGGGCCCGGGCACGACGACGACCACCTTTCGTGCCGCGAAGTCGATGAGCTGCGCGACGACAGCGCGGCTGTTCTGCTGAAGGAGCTCGGCCGCTTCGACGACGCTCAAGCCCTCCGGCGGTCGGTACTGCACGATGACAGGGTTCACGAGGCGCCGCCGCGGTCGTTCATCACGTCGCCAGCCTAGAGTCGCGCTGCCTGTCACGAATCACGGAACTCCGGCCCCGCATCCCGCGCTTCATGCGCAAGCAACGCCCTCTACAGCCTGGAAGTCCGTGATGTGTGACACGCGCGACCGGGCGCAACGACGACGCGGCGGGCATCCGGTGAAGGATGCCCGCCGCGTGCCTGCGTACCTGCCTAGTCGAGCGGCGGCAGCTCGCCGGCGTCAGCGGCCGACGCGGCCGAGGCCCCGGCCTCGACGGCCGCGAGCTCGCGCTTCGTGGTCGCGAAGGTGAACGCCCCGTCGACGAAGTCGACCGCGATGTGGTCGCCCGCGTCGAGGTCGCCGTGCAGGATGCGCTCGCTGAGCGCGTCTTCGATCTCGTGCTGCACCGCGCGGCGCAGGGGTCGGGCACCGAGCGTCGGGTCCCAGCCCACCTTGATGAGCTGCTCCTTCGCGGCCTGCGAGACCTCGATCGTCATGTCGCGGTCGAGCAGGCGCTCGCGCAGGCGCTTCACGAACAGGTCGACGATCTGCAGCAGCTCGTCCTGCGTCAGCTGCGGGAACACGATCGTCTCGTCGACACGGTTGAGGAACTCGGGCTTGAAGTGCTTCTTCAGCTCCTCCACGACCTTTGCGCGCATCGCCTGGTAGGTCGCCGCCTGGTTGCCCTCGATCGTGAAGCCGACCGGGCCGCCCGTGATGTCCTTCGTGCCGAGGTTGGTCGTCATGATGATGACCGTGTTCTTGAAGTCGACGACGCGACCCTGACCGTCGGTCAGGCGACCCTCTTCGAGCACCTGCAGCAGCGAGTTGAAGATGTCGGGGTGCGCCTTCTCGATCTCGTCGAAGAGCACCACCGAGAACGGCTTGCGCCGCACCTTCTCGGTCAGCTGGCCGCCCTCCTCGAAGCCGACGAAGCCGGGAGGGGCACCGAACAGGCGCGAGACGGTGTGCTTCTCGCCGTACTCCGACATGTCGAGCGCGATGAGCGCACCCTCGTCGTCGAACAGGAACTCGGCGAGCGCCTTGGCGAGCTCGGTCTTTCCGACACCCGTGGGGCCGGCGAAGATGAACGAGCCCGAGGGGCGCTTCGGGTCTTTCAGACCCGCGCGCGTGCGGCGGATCGTCTTGGCGAGCACCGAGATCGCCTCCTCCTGGCCGATGACCCGCTGGTGCAGGGCCTTCTCCATGAAGATGAGGCGGCTCGACTCCTCCTCTGTCAACTTGAAGACGGGGATGCCCGTGGCCTGCGCCAGCACCTCGGCGATGACGCCCTCGTCGACGACGCCGCTCGCGGCGACCTCGCCCGCGCGCCACTGCTTCTCGAGACGCAGCCGCTCACCGAGCAGCTTCTTCTCGTCGTCGCGCAGCGCGGCGGCCTTCTCGAAGTCCTGGTTCTCGATCGCCAGCTCCTTGTCGGCGCGCACGGCCGCGATCTTCTCGTCGAACTCGCGCAGCTCGGGCGGCGACGACAGGATCGACAGGCGCAGGCGAGCGCCGGCCTCGTCGATGAGGTCGATGGCCTTATCGGGCAGGAAGCGGTCTTGCACGTAGCGATCGGCGAGGTTGACCGCGGCGACGATCGCGCCGTCGGTGATCGACACCTTGTGGAAGGCCTCGTACTTGTCGCGCAGCCCCTTGAGGATGTTGATCGCGTGCGGCAGCGCCGGCTCGTTGACCATCACCGGCTGGAAGCGGCGCTCGAGAGCGGCATCCTTCTCGAAGTGCTTGCGGTACTCGTCGAGGGTCGTCGCCCCGATGGTCTGCAGCTCGCCGCGCGCCAGCAGGGGCTTCAGGATGCTCGCCGCATCGATCGCGCCCTCCGCAGCACCCGCACCCACGAGCGTGTGGATCTCGTCGATGAAGACGATGATGTCGCCGCGCGTGCGGATCTCCTTCGTCACCTTCTTCAGGCGCTCCTCGAAGTCACCGCGGTAACGGCTTCCGGCGATGAGCGAGCCGAGGTCGAGCGAGTACAGCTGCTTGTCCTTGAGCGTCTCGGGCACCTCGCCCTTGACGATCGCCTGCGCGAGCCCCTCGACGACGGCGGTCTTGCCGACGCCCGGCTCACCGATGAGAACCGGGTTGTTCTTGGAGCGACGGGAGAGGATCTGCATGACCCGCTCCATCTCCTTCTCGCGGCCGATGACCGGGTCGAGCTTGCCGTCGCGGGCCGCCTGCGTGAGGTTGCGACCGAACTGGTCGAGGATCTGGCTTCCCTTGTCGGGGGTCGCGTCGTTCCCGCCGACGGCCACTGCCTCTTTGCCCTGGTAGCCCGAGAGCAGCTGGATGACCTGCTGGCGCACCCGGTTGAGGTCGGCGCCGAGCTTGACGAGCACCTGGGCGGCGACGCCCTCGCCCTCGCGGATGAGGCCGAGCAGGATGTGCTCGGTGCCGATGTAGTTGTGGCCGAGCTGCAGGGCCTCGCGCAGCGACAGCTCGAGCACCTTCTTGGCGCGCGGCGTGAACGGGATGTGCCCGGTCGGCTGCTGCTGCCCCTGGCCGATGATGTCCTGCACCTGCTCGCGCACGGCGTCGAGCGAGATGTTGAGCGACTCGAGCGCCTTCGCGGCGACGCCCTCGCCCTCGTGGATGAGGCCCAGGAGGATGTGCTCGGTCCCGATGTAGTTGTGGTTGAGCATCTTGGCTTCTTCTTGCGCCAGCACCACCACACGACGGGCCCGGTCGGTGAACCGTTCGAACATCTCGCACTCTCCTCACGCGACGCCGTCGACAGGATGCGGAGCCGCTGTATCGAGGGTAACCAGGGCACCCCCGCAGAACTGCCCGTGTTCGCCGTAGGCGTGAGGGTTTGTGGCGGGGCCGCGACGTAGGGTGGCGGCATGAGCAACCTCGAGGCCGAGCCCGCCGAGCTCGTCTGCGACGGGCAGCCGGATGCGGGCATCCAGGTGCTTGAACCGCGGGAGGTGCCGCTCGGCGGGCCGCGCGCGATGACCGTGCGTCGCACCCTGCCGCAGCGAGCGCGCAGCCTGATCGGCGCCTGGTGCTTCGTCGATCACTACGGGCCCGACGACGTCGCCGAGACGGGCGGCATGACGGTGCCGCCGCATCCGCATACCGGCCTGCAGACGGTGACGTGGCTGTTCGAGGGCGAGGTCGAGCACCGTGATTCGACGGGCGCGCACCAACTGGTGCGCCCCGGCGAGGTCAACCTCATGACGGCGGGCCGCGGCATTCAGCACTCGGAGGTGTCGACGCCGCTGACCCGCCGGCTGCACGGCGCCCAGCTGTGGGTGGCGCTGCCCGACCGCGACCGCCACACCGCGCCGTTCTTCGAGCACGCCGCGCCCGCGCCGATCGCGCTCGGCCCGGCGACGCTGCGCGTCTTCGTGGGGGCTCTTGCCGGGTCGGCGTCGAGCCCCGTGCGCACTTTCACGGCCCTGCTCGGCGCGCAGCTCGACCTGCCGGCCGGCGCCGCGATCGACCTGCCCGTCGATCCCGCCTTCGAGCACGGACTGCTGGTGGATGCGGGGCCCGCGCACCTCGAGGGCACCGAGCTTCCCGTCGCCCACCTCGGCTACGCGCCGCCGGGTCGCTCGCAGCTGCGGATCGCGGCGGGCGAGCATCCCGTGCGCGCGCTGCTGCTGGGCGGCGAGCCCCTCGGCGAGCCGATCGTGATGTGGTGGAACTTCATCGGCCGCGACCACGACGAGATCGTCGCGTTCCGCGAGCAGTGGCAGGCCGAGGTCGTCGAGCACGGCACGGCGACCGGGCGATTCGGCATCGTCGAGGGCTGGAACGGCCGCGCGCTGCCCGCGCCGGTCATGCCCGACGTGCGGTTGCGTCCGCGCGACTGACCAGCGCACCGGCCCCGCGCGACGAAGCGGCGTGCGCGATCCGCGCGACGGGAGCGCGCTACTCGTGCGGGTCGGCGCCGGCCTTCTCGGCGTGCTGGCGCGCGATGCGGGCGCGCTCCTCAGCCTCGACCTGCGCGTGCGTCTCGCGCTCGGCCCGATCGGCGCGGATGATCGCGCGCATCGCGAACCAGAAGATCAGGCCGATGACGATGGTGGGCGTCACCGAGAAGATCGCGTTGCCCCAGAAGTCGTCCGGCATGCCCCTATGGTACGGCGCGCGGCTGTGGGTGTGGCGGGTCAGGCCGCCGAGCGGCGCCGGGCCCACAGGCCGGTGCCGAGCACGACGCCGGCGAGTGCCATGGTGAGGGCGAGAACCGCCGAGCCGACGATCGGCAGGTCGCCGAGCAGCGGAGACGCGACGAGCGGAGCCGCCGAGGCGCCCGTTCCGCCGCCCGCGCCGCCGAGCGCCTCGGTCGACAGCTGGAAGCCGTCGACCTCCTCGCCGGGCGTGATCTCGTTGTTGACCGTGATGTCGGCGAGCACGGTCGAGAGCCGCCCGTCGTCGGCGACGGCGATCAGGCAGTAGGTGCCGTCGGCGAGACCCGCGGTCGGGATGCTCGCGCTGAAGGCGCCGTCGACATCGGCCGCGCGGCTCGTGACGGCCGGGGCACCGCAATCGCCGAGCACCTGCGGCGCGAGACTGAGGTCGACGTCGAGCGGGCGGCTCGCCGCGACCTCGCCCTCGACCGTGAGCGGGCCCGACACGCTCGACCCGGCAACCGGCGACGTGATGCGCAGTGCGTCGGCGGCGAGCGCCGGGCTCGCGAGCAGGAGCGTCGACAGGAGCACGATGGGCACTCCCGCGACGGCTGCGCGCAGTCGATGAGACATCATGGGGGGTCGCCGTTCGGGTCGGGCGACGCGGGGAGGCTGGGTGGGCATCCGCGCGAATGGGGGTACGGGTGTGCCCAGGGTAGGCGCGCCACTGCGACGGCGGCAGTCCCCCGTACGGGGGTGACGAGAGAAGCTCAGCCCTTGGCGACGATGCCGATGAGGCCCGAGATGAGCAGGTAGGCGCCGATGCCGCCGACGACGAGCCACAGCGCGATGCGGTTCATGCTGATGGCCGGCTTCTTGTTCTCGTCGCCGGGCAGCTTGAGCTCGTCATCCCGATTGAAGACCATGACGCGACCCTACTTCACCAGCGGACGCGTCACTTCACCAGCGGGAACAGGATGGTCTCGCGGATGCCGAGGCCGGTGAGCGCCATGAGCAGGCGGTCGATGCCCATGCCCATGCCGCCCGACGGCGGCATGCCGTGCTCGAGCGCGGTGAGGAAGGCCTCGTCGAGCCGCATCGCCTCGGGGTCACCGCCCGCGGCGAGCGCCGCCTGCGCGACGAATCGCTCACGCTGGATGACCGGGTCGACGAGCTCGGAGTACGCAGTCGCGAGCTCGAAGCCGCGCACGTAGAGATCCCACTTCTCGACCATGCCGGGGCGCGACCGGTGCTCGCGCACGAGCGGGCTGGTGTCGACCGGGAAGTCCATGACGAAGGTGGGTCTAACGAGCGAACCCTTCACGAAGTGCTCCCACAGCTCTTCGACGTACTTGCCGGGCAGCGGGTGGTCGATCTCGATGTCGACGCTGTCGGCGAGCTTCTTCAGCTCGGCCATGGGGGTCTGCGGCGTGATCTCGACGCCGGCGGCCGCACTGAGCGAGTCGTACATGCTCAGGCGGTCCCACTCGCCCCCGAGGTCGTACTCGGTGCCGTCGGCCCAGGTGACGACGTGCGAGCCCGACACGGCGACCGCGGCGTTCTGGATCATCTCCTGCGTGAGGTCGGCCATCTGGTGGTAGTCGCCGTAGGCCTGGTACGCCTCGAGCATCGCGAACTCGGGGCTGTGCGTCGAGTCGGCACCCTCGTTGCGGAAGTTGCGGTTGATCTCGAACACCCGCTCGATGCCGCCGACGACCGCGCGCTTGAGGAACAGCTCGGGTGCGATGCGCAGATACAGCTCGGTGTCGAACGCGTTCGAGTGGGTGACAAAGGGGCGCGCGGATGCTCCGCCGTGCATCGTCTGCAGCATCGGCGTCTCGACCTCGAGGTAGCCGTGGCTCGCGAAGGTGCTGCGCAGGCTGGCGACGGCCACGGCGCGGGCGCGCACGGTCTGGCGCGCCTGCTCGCGCACGATCAGGTCGAGGTAGCGCTGCCGCACGCGCGTCTCTTCATTGAGCTCTTTGTGCAGGGTCGGCAGGGGCAGGATCGCCTTCGCCGCGATCGCCCAGCTCGACACCATGATGCTGAGCTCGCCGCGGCGGCTCGTGATGACCTCGCCCTCGACGAAGACGTGGTCGCCGAGGTCGGTGAACTCCTTCCAGCGCTCCAGGCTCTCGTCGCCCACCTCGGCGAGGCTCACCATCACCTGCAGGCGGCTGCCGTCGCCCGACTGCAGGGTGGCGAAGCAGAGCTTGCCGGTGTTGCGGCTGAACACGATGCGGCCGGCGAGGGCGACCCGCTCGCCCGTGGCCGTGTCGGGTGCGAGGTCGGGGAAGCGCTCGCGGACATCCGGGATCGTCGTCGTGACCTCGAGGCCGATCGCGTACGGTGCGAGACCGGCGTCGAGCATGCGCTGGCGCTTGTCGAGGCGCACCTGCTTCTGCTCGGCGATCTCCTCGACGGTCGGCTCGGGCGCGTCGGCGGGATCGACGGGGATGTTGTCGCTCATGAGGCTCCTCGGTTCAGCGTTTCAGCCTACCGGCGAGCCCGAGGGCCGAGGCGCGTCAGCCGAGGTGCAGCAGCGCGGTGTCGATGAGCCGCGTCGGCCCGACCCGCGCGGCGATGAGGGCGCGGGCGGGGCCGCGGTGGTCGTCATCGACCGGCTGGAAGGTGTCGGGGCGCACGACGGCGACGTAGTCGAGCTCGACACCCTCGGCGCCCATGAGCACGCCCTGCGCGGCGGCGAGCACCGCGTCGATACCGCGGTCGGCGGCCGACTGGGCGGCCTCGAGCGCGTCGGGGATCGCGCGGGCGGCGCGGCGCTGCCGCGGGTCGAGGAAGGTGTTGCGGCTCGACAGCGCGAGGCCGTCGTCGGCGCGCACCGTCTCGACCACGTCGACGCGGGTGCGGATGTCGAGGTCGCGCACCATGCGCTGCACGAGGAAGACCTGCTGGGCATCCTTCTCGCCGAAGACGACGACGTGCGGCTGGGCGATGCCCAGCAGCTTCGCCACGACGGTCAGCATGCCGTCGAAGTGACCGGGGCGCGACCGGCCCTCGAACATCGTGCCGACCGGCCCGGCCGTGACGCGCGTCTGCACGGGCCCGGTCGGGTACATCTCATCGACGGCGGGTGCGAACACCGCATCGACGCCGAGCCCGGCGAGGGCCGCGCGGTCGGCCTCGAGGTCGCGCGGGTAGCGGTCGAAGTCCTCCGCCGGCCCGAACTGCAGCGGGTTGACGAACACCGAGACGATGACGAGGTCGGCCGCCTCCGCCGCGTGGTCGACGAGGGCGAGGTGCCCGTCGTGCAGCGCCCCCATGGTCGGAACGAGGGCGATGGTGCGCCCCTCGGCGCGCGCGGCGTCGAGTCGCGAGCGGAGCCCGGCGATCGTCGTCTCGACCGGAGGAAGGCCGGCCGATGGCAGACCGGCCGATGGCAGACCAGCCGATGACAGACCGGCATGGGGCGGTGGGGCGGCGGTGCTCACCGGTCGAGCTTATCGACGCTCTCGACAGCACCCGACTGCAGCGCGTTCTCGACGGCCGAGCGCACGACGCCGCCGAGCAGCCGGCCCGGCTCGTCGACGCCGATCGCGCGCAGGGCGGCGACCGACTGGCCGATGAGCGCGCTCGAGAACTCGGCGACGGCACCGACCGCATCGGCGTACGCCGCGCGGTCGCCCTCGTCGATGACGACCGGCTCGGCCCCCATCTCGACCACGAGCGCCTGCGCGATCGGCAGTACCGGAGCCGGCGCGGTGACCGCACACCACGCGTCGCGCAGGCGGGCCAGGTCGACGCTCGTGCCGGTGAAGGCGAGGGCGGGATGCACGGCCAACGGAATCGCCCCCGCCGCCCGCGCGGGGTCGAGCACGGCGGTGCCGTAGCGCGCAGCCGTGTGCAGCACGAGCTGGCCGGGCTGCCAGGCCCCGAGCCGCGCGAGCCCGGCGACGAGATCGGGCAGCTGGTCGTCGGGCACGGCGATGATGACGAGCTCGCTGCGCTCGACGATGGCGGGAACGTCGAGCACCGGCGCCCCCGGCAGGAGGGCGGCGACCCGGTCGCGCTCGTCGTCGGTGGCCGCCGAGATGCCGACGAGCGCGTGACCGGCGCCGGCGAGGGCGGCTGCCAGCACCGGCCCGACGCGGCCCGCGCCGATGACGCCGACCCCGAGCCGCCCGTCGCGGCCGCTCACGCCTGCCGCCAGCGATGGCTCGTGTCGGCCTGCGCAGCGCTGACCGACGCGCGGGCGACATCGTCGAACAAGCGCATCGCGTCGCGGCGGTCGAGGGCTCCGATCGAGGGCACGATCGGGCCGGCGACCGTGTGCACGTGCACCTCGCCGAGCCGCAGCGCGCGCAGCAGCGGCCCCTGCCGCACGGCGACCGACTGCGTGCGCGTGAGCGGCACGATCGTCAGCGAGCGCCAGATGGCGCCGGCCCGCAGCAGCACCGCGGTCGGGCCCACGAGATACCCGTTGCGGCGACGCGAGAACCAGCGCAGCACGCGGGCGCGCGGCGGCGAGACGGTGTAGCCGCCGTCGGCATCGCGGCCCAGGATGCCCTGCTCGAGCACGGGCATCGCCTCGTCGGTCGCCACCTCAGGCAGCAGCAGGCGCAGCACGGCCCGCACATCGTCGAGGTTGCCCACCGGCAGGATCGTCGTCTGCTGCTGCCCCGCGGCGCCGTTCTGCGACGAGCGCGACGCGCGGTTGACGGCGATCTGCCACCAGCCCGCGGGCCGCCACAGCAGCGGCTGGCTGATCTTGACCGAGTGGATGCGCCCGGGTGGCAGCGTCTCGTTCGTCGTCGAGAGCAGCCCGAAGCCGACGCGCACGCCGTCGGGCGTCGCCGCGATCGAGTAACGCAGCGAGCGCGTGATGCGCGTGACGAGGAAGCCACCGAGGCCGATGAGCCCGGGGAACATCGCGAGCAGCAGCCCGAGCTCGCCCGTGATGGCGATGAACACGGTCAGGGCCACGAGCATCGCGACGAGGATGATCGTCGTCTCGCTGAGCAGCGTCGAGCCGATGAGCCGGCCGGGGTTCATGTGCACGACCGACTGCGGCTGGGCGACCTCGACGTCGAGCTCGGGGGCGAGCAGCTCGGCGGCACGCTGCTCGAGCATCCCCCCGATGCCGGAGCCCGCGGCGTCGGCGGCTGCGGGCGCGGCAGGGTCGGCGGGGCGACCGGCGCGCTGGGCCCCGGATGCGAGCAGCAGGATGTCGCGGCGCAGGGCATCGGCGTCCGCCCCGCGCAGGTAGGCGAGCGGCACGTTCGCATCGTTGCCGGCCACGCTGATCTCGAGCTTGGCGGCCCCGAACAGGCGCGGCACGAACGGCCGGGCGATGTTGATGCCCTGGATGCGGTCGAGACGCGCCTTGCGGTTGGTGCGGAACAGGATGCCCGACCGCACCTCGACGACCTCATCGGTGATGCGGAACATGTGCACGCGCCACGACAGCCAGAAGCCCGCGACGATCAGCGCGAGCACCCCGATGCCGACGAGCAGCGCGACGATGATGAGCTCTTCGCGCACGATGTAGTCGATCGCGTCCGACTCGAGGTCACCCCCGCTGACGAAGTCGTCATCGTCGGCCCCGACGAAGATCGCCAGCAGGCGGTCGCGCAGGTTGACGATGAGCACGCCGATGATCGCGACGAAGGCGATGCCGCCGCGGAAGAGCGGCGTGGCCGGGTGCAGGCGGTGCCACTCGCCGTCGGCGAAGTCGGTGCGCGCGGGCCCGGCGGGTGCGGCGGGCTGCTCGGGTGCGGCGGGCTGCTCGGTCACAGCCCCGCCCGGCGTGTCTCGGCGACCGCGACGAGGTGGTCGCGCAGCTGCTCGGCCTCGGCGAGCGGCAGGCCGGGGATGAGCACGCCGCTCAGGGCCGCGGCGGTCACGAACTTGAGCTCGGCGAGGCCGAAGGCCCGCGCGATCGGTCCGCGGCTGATGTCGACGAGCTGCATGCGCCCGTAGGGCACCGCGACGAAGCGCTGGAACATGATGCCGCGGCGGAACAGCAGGTCGTCCTCCCGCAGCAGGTACCCGATGGCGCGAACCCGTCGCGGCGTGAGCGCGAGCGTGATGAGGAAGATGACGGCGATGCCCGCGCCGATGAACCACCCCTCCTGCCAGCCGAACCAGTAGGGCAGGAATCCGGCCGCGGTGGCGATGGCGCCGAAGATGAGGGTGCCGATCATGTCGACCGGGATGTACCGCGGCGACACGCGCTGCCACTCGGTCTCGGGCCGCACGAGGCTGGGGGGCTCGGTGCTCGCGTCGATGCTGCTCGCGTCGGTGGTGCTCGCGTCGGTGCCGCTCGCGTCGGGCTCGGCGGCGGGCGTCGGGTCGGGCGTGGTGGTCATGTGGCGGCCTCCTCGGTCGGATCGTCGGGGGGCAGGGCGCACCAGTGCTCGGCCACGAGCGCGGCCACCAGCAGCAGCACGGCGGCCGCGACGGTGCCCCCCGCAGCCAGGCTCGAGCCTAACGGCACGACCGTGCGGGTGAGCAGGTACAGCAGGATGCCCGCCGAGGCTCCGGCGAGCAGCGCCGCCGCGACGGCGCTGGCCTTGGCGAGCACGACGACGCGCAGGGCGTAGAAGGGGTCGATGTGGCGCTCGCCCTTCGCCGCGCGGCGCACCGGCCAGGCGAGGCCGATGAGCGCCGCGCCGATCAGCACGAGGGCGGCGGCGAGCGACAGCGGCGGCACGACGATGGCGAACCCGCGCATCGCGAGCACGGTGTCGAGCACGAAGGAGCTCGCGACGCCGACGAGCGCGGCGATGACGAGCGTCAGCGGGCGGGTGCGGGTCACGCGACACCGCCCGGATCGTCGGCCGCCGAGCGCAGGCGCGCGAGCAGCGCGGCGATGGGGCCGTGGCCCGTGAGCTCGGCATCTGGCTGCACCTCGAGCCACGGGGCGAGCACGAAGTCGCGCTCGTGCGCGCGGGGATGCGGCAGCTGCAGCACGTCGGAGTCGATCTCGAGCTGGTCGAGCGCGATGAGGTCGAGGTCGAGCGTGCGGTCGCCCCAGCGCTCGGCGCTCGGGTCGCTGCGGTCGCGGCCGTTCTCGACCTCGATGCGCAGCAGCTCGTCGAGCAGCGTGTACGCGTCGAGCCGGGTGGCCAGCAGGGCGACGCCGTTCAGGTAGGCGGGCTTCGCGGGGTCGAGGCCGTCGAGGGTGAGGGCGACCGTTCCGTGCCACGACGACACCGCCAGGATGCTCGACTCGGGCAGCGCGTCGAGCGCGGCCACCGCGCGCGCGAGCGTGGCCTCGCGATCGCCGAGGTTGCTGCCGAGGGCGATGACGGCCGTGGCGAGGTGGGCGCTCGTCATGGCCGGCCCCGCACGATCGTGACGCTCACGTCGGCGAACGGCACCGTGATCGGCGCCTGCGGCTTGTGCACGGTCACGGTGGTCTGCCACACCGCGCCGTGCTGCAGCACGACGGCGGCGACCCGCTCGGCGACCGTCTCGATGAGGTCGACCGGGTCGGTCTCGACGGCGGCGACCACCTGCTCGGCGAGCTCGCCGTAGTGCACGGTCGCCGTGAGCTCGTCGCCGGCGGCGGCGGCACGCAGGTCGAGGTGGGCGACGACGTCGATGATGAACTGCTGCCCGTCGCGGCGCTCGTGGTCGAAGACGCCGTGGTGGGCGAACGCGCGCAGGCCCGTGAGGGTGATGCGGTCGCCGGCGTGCGGCGCGGAGGACGCGGGGGCCGCCGCCGTGTACGCACCCTCGAGGGCGACCTGCACCGGCGCGGCAGCCGGGCCCGCAGCCGCGAGCGACCGCTGCACGGCGAGGGCGCGGGCGCTCGCGGCGACGTCGTGCACGCGCAGGGCATCCACCCGATCGGCGACGAGGGCCGAGAGCACCGCGGTCAGCAGATCGCGCTCGTCGACGGGGGTGCCCTCGGGCAGCAGCGCTCCGAGAAACCGCTTGCGCGAGGCGCCGACCAGCACACGGGCGCCGAGGGCACGCAGCTCGTCGAGGCGCGCGAGCAGCTGCCAGTTGTGCTCGGCGCGCTTGGCGAAGCCGAGGCCCGGGTCGACCCAGAGCCGGTCGGCCGCGATGCCCGCCTCCTGCGCCGCGGCGAGGCGCGCGCGCAGCTCGTCGGCGACGTCGCGCGGCGCCCAGGCGTAGTCGCTCACCTGGTCCCACACCGCGCTCGGGCCGCGCCAGTGCATGACCACGTAGTCGCACGGCAGGCCCGCGACGGTCGCGAGCATGGCGGGGTCGGCGAGGCCGCCGCTCACGTCGTTCACGATCGCGGCCCCGGCTTCGACGGCGGCGGCCGCGGTCTCGGCGTTCATGGTGTCGATCGAGACCCGGATGCCCTCCGCGGCGAGCGCCGCCACCACGGGCAGCACGCGCTCGCGCTCGACCTCCGGCGCCACGGGCTCGGCGCCCGGCCGGGTCGACTCGCCGCCGACGTCGATGACGGACGCGCCGTCGGCGACCAGCGCCCGCCCCTGCGCGAGGGCCGCGTCGAGGGCGAGGTAGCGCCCGCCGTCGCTGAACGAGTCGGGCGTGACGTTGAGCACGCCCCATACCTCTGGGCGCGCCGCCGCCGCTGCGGCGCGCGGCTGCGGCGCGACAGTCTCGCCGCTCACGCGGCGCCTCTGCCGATGAGCGCCATCACCTCGGTGCGCCGCGCGGGGTCGGCGAGCATCCCGCTCGCGGCGACCGTGACGGTGGTGCTGTCGGCCTGACGGGGCCCGCGCGCGCCGACGCAGCCGTGCCGGGCGTCGATGACGACGAGCACGCCGAGCGGAGCGAGCGCCGCGTCGAGGGCGTCGACGATCTGCTCGCCGAGGCGCTCCTGCAGCTGCGGGCGCGAGGCGAGGGTCTCGACGCACCGCGTGATGCTGCCGAGGCCGACGAGCCGCTCGCCCGGCAGGTAGGCGACGTGCGCGACGCCCGTGAACGGCAGCAGGTGGTGCTCGCAGATCGAGCGCAGCGCGATGTCGCGCAGCAGCACGGCCTCGCCGGTGCGCTCGGGGGCGTCCTGCGTCGCGAGCTCGTCCTGCAGCAGCGGCACCGGGTCGACGCCGACGCCCGCGAAGAACTCGGCGTAGGCCTCGGCGACCCGCTGCGGCGTCGTCGCCAGGCCCGGCCGCTCGGGGTCCTCCCCAATGGCGACCAGGATCTCAGCGACGGCCGCCTCGATGCGGCCGGTGTCGACGGTCATGAGCAGGCTCAGTCGCGCGCGCCGTCGGCGGTGCTCTCGGCGGTGCCGTCGGCCTTCTTCGCGCGCGGGGCGCGCTTCGGGCGAGCGGGCGCGTCGGCGGCGGTGCTCGCGAGGGCGGCCGCCTCGACAGGCGCCTTCGTCGGCATCGGCACCGGCGGGATGTTCGGCAGCGGCCGCTCGGTGCTCGAGAGCCACTGCGGGCGCTCGGGCAGCTTCTTCACATCGGCGAAGATCTCGGCGAGCCGGAGGTGGTCGAGCGTCTCCTTCTCGAGCAGCTCGGTCGCAAGGCGGTCGAGGATGTCGCGGTTGTCGTTGATGACCCGCCACGCCTCGTCGTGCGCCTGCTCGATGAGCGCGCGCACCTCGGCGTCGACGCGCTCGGCGACGCTGTCGCTGTAGTCGCGCTGGTGGCCCATGTCGCGGCCGAGGAAGACCTCGCCGCTCGACTGCCCCAGCTTGACCGCGCCGATGCTCGCGCTCATGCCGTACTCGGTGACCATGCGGCGCGCGATGGCGGTGGCCTTCTCGATGTCGTTGCTCGCGCCCGTGGTCGGGTCGTGGAAGACGATCTCCTCCGCGACGCGACCGCCCATGGCGTAGGTCAGCTGGTCGAGCAGCTCGTTGCGGGTGACCGAGTACTTGTCGTCGACCGGCAGCACCATCGTGTAGCCGAGGGCGCGTCCGCGCGGCAGGATCGTGACCTTCGTCACCGGATCGGTGTTGCGCATCGCCGCGGCCGCGAGCGCGTGGCCGCCCTCGTGGTACGCGGTGATGAGCTTCTCATGGTCGCGCATCACGCGCGTGCGGCGCTGCGGGCCGGCCATCACGCGGTCGACGGCCTCGTCGAGCGCCTCGTTGGTGATGATCTGCTCGTGCGCGCGGGCGGTGAGCAGGGCGGCCTCGTTGAGCACGTTGGCGAGGTCGGCGCCGGTGTAGCCCGGCGTCTTGCGCGCGAGCACCTCGAGGTCGACGTTCTCGGCCATCGGCTTGCCCTTGGCGTGCACCTCGAGAATCTTCTGGCGGCCCTTGAGGTCGGGGGCGTCGACCTGGATCTGCCGGTCGAAGCGGCCCGGGCGCAGCAGCGCCGGGTCGAGGATGTCGGGCCGGTTCGTGGCCGCGATCATGATGACGTTGGTGTTGGCCTCAAAGCCGTCCATCTCGACGAGCATCTGGTTGAGCGTCTGCTCGCGCTCGTCGTGGCCGCCGCCCATGCCGGCGCCGCGGTGACGACCGACGGCGTCGATCTCGTCGACGAAGATGATCGCCGGCGCGTTCTCCTTCGCCTGGGTGAAGAGGTCGCGCACGCGGCTCGCGCCGACACCCACGAACATCTCGACGAAGTCGGAGCCCGAGATCGAGTAGAACGGCACCCCCGCCTCGCCCGCGACCGAGCGAGCGAGCAGGGTCTTGCCCGTTCCGGGCGGGCCGTACAGCAGCACGCCCTTCGGAATCCGCGCGCCGACCGCCTGGAACCGCGTCGGGTCTTTCAGGAAGTCCTTGATCTCCTCGAGCTCCTCGATCGCCTCGTCGGCGCCCGCGACGTCGGCGAAGGTCACCTGCGGCGTCTCTTTGCTGACGAGCTTCGCGCGCGACTTGCCGAACTGCATGACCCGGCCGCCGCCGCCCTGCAGGCGGGTGAGCAGGAAGTAGAAGATGAGGCCGATGATGACGAACGGGATGATCAGACCGAGCAGGCTGACGAAGAAGTTCGTCTGCGGCACCTCGTCGGTGAACTCGTCCGCGACATTCGCCGCGTCGACGGCCTCGACGATCGCCGCACCGCGGGGTGCCACGTAGTAGAACTGCACGTTCGTGCCGTACTCGTCGTCGGGCTCGGCGAGCACGAGGTCGACGCGCTGCTCGCCGTCGACGATCTTCACGCTCTTCAGCTGGGCATCCTGCAGAAACTCCAGGCCCTGCTGGGTGCTGATCTGCCGGAAGCCGCCGATGCCCGAGAGCAGGGCGAAGCCGACCCAGAGCACGAGGGCTCCGGCGACGATGTAGAGGAAGGGGCCTCGAGTGATGCGCTTGAGATTCATGGGCTGGCGGGCGTGGCGCCCCGCACCTTTCTTCTGGTGAGACGTGCCTGCCAGGGTATCGCGCGACCCTTGGCACCCCGTGCGCTGTTCGCCCGCGGCGGAGCGGGCACGAACGTCTGCAGAATCGCGCGCCTAGCCCCAAACACCGCGCACGACGTCGTTCTGCAGACGTTCGTGCACGGCCAGCGCCGCTAGTGCGTGTAGACGTGCGGCGCGAGCACGCCGACGGCCCGCAGGTTGCGGTACTTCTCGGCGTAGTCGAGGCCGTAGCCGACGACGAAGGCCGGCGGGATGTCGAAGCCGACGTACTCGACGTCGACCTCGACCTTGGCGGCCTCGGGCTTGCGCAGCAGCGCGAGAATCTTGACGCTCTTCGCCCCGCGCGACGCGAGGTTGTCGCGCAGCCACGAGAGGGTCAGCCCCGAGTCGATGATGTCTTCCACGATCAGCACGTCGCGGCCGGCGATCTCGGTGTCGAGGTCTTTGAGGATGCGCACGACGCCGCTCGACTCGGTGCTCTTGCCGTAGCTCGAGACGGCCATCCAGTCCATCTCGGCCGAGAACGACAGCTCGCGGGCGAAGTCGGCCATGACCATGACCGCACCCTTGAGCACGCCGACCAGCAGGGGCGGGGTGTCGCCGTAGTCGGCCTCGACGCGGCGGGCCAGCTCGGCCAGCTTCGCGTGGATCTCCTGCTCGGTGACGAGCACCTCGGTCAGGTCGCTACGGATGTCTTCGACGTCCACGGGTCACTCCTCAGCCGTGTCGGGGGTGGTCTCGGGGGCCTGCGTGAACACGATCAGCCCGGCGGTGCGTTCCACCCTAACGCCGGGCAGGTGCACCGGCCCCTGGCCGTGCCAGTCGGTCACGAGCCGCGCCACCTCGAGGGTCTGCGTGCGGGTGAGCGCGACCCCGAACTCGGCGCGCGCGACGAGCCGGATGAGCCGATGCCGCAGCGCCGCCGGGTTCGCGGCGAGCCACGCGACCGGCAGCGAGCAGCCGCCCTCGGCGAGCTCGACGAGCTCCTCCGCGACCTCGTCGACCATGGCGTCGAGCGCCTCGGCGTCCTCGCGGGCGATCGCGGCGGTGCGGGCGAGCGCCTCGACGATCCCCGCATCGAGGTGCTCTTCGAGCATCGGCAGGATGCGCCGCCGCACCCGCACGCGCGCGAAGCGCTCGTCGCTGTTGTGCGGGTCGCTCCACGGCTCGAGGCCCTGGTCGGCGCAGGCCTGGGCGAGTGCGGCGCGGCGCAGCTCGAGCAGCGGTCGGCGGTAGAGCCCCGCGACCTCGGCCATGCCCGCGATGCTCAGCGTGCCGCTGCCGCGCGCGAGTCCGAGCAGCACGGTCTCGGCCTGGTCGTCGAGCGAGTGCCCGAGCAGCACGGCCGCGGCCCCGTGCTCGACGGCCGCGACCTCGAGCGCGGCGTACCGGGCCGCGCGCGCCGCGGACTCGGGGCCGCCCGGGCCCTCGACCCGCACGCGCTCGACCCGCACGGGGTCGAGCCCGAGCGCCCGCGCCGCCTCCGCCGCGCGCGCGGCCACCGTGGCCGAGTCGCTCTGCAGCCCGTGGTCGACGATCACCGCGCCGGCGCGCAGCCCGAGCCGGGGCGCTTCGAACCCGGCGGCCGCGGCGAGCGCCAGCGAGTCGGGGCCTCCGCTCAGGGCGACGAGGGCGAGTGAGCCCGCCGGCAGGTCGGCGAGGGCCTCGCGCACCGCGCGGCGCGTGTCGGCGACCGCCGGGGTGAGCCGGGGGCGCCGCGCTGCCGGGGTCGGCTCGGAGGGCATCCACTAAGGTTAGAGCCGCCGATCGGCACGCGACTTTTCCGTTCTCCCCTCCGTTCTGAAGGAGCACCCCCATGGGCGCCTACCCCGTCGTCATCGAGATTCCCCGCGGCAGCCGCAACAAGTACGAGGTCGACCACGAGACCGGCCGCGTCTTTCTCGACCGCGTGCTGTTCACGCCGTTCGTCTACCCGACCGACTACGGCTACTTCGAGAACACCCTCGGCCTCGACGGCGACCCGGTCGACGCGCTCGTGCTGCTCGAGTACCCGCTGTTCCCCGGCGTGGGTGTCGAGGTGCGGCCCGTCGGCGTCTTCAACATGACCGACGACGGCGGCAGCGACGCGAAGGTCATCTGCGTTCCCGCGAAGGATCCCCGCTGGGCGCACATCCAGGACATCGCGGATGTTCCCGAGCAGACCCGCAAAGAGATCGAGCACTTCTTCGAGCACTACAAAGACCTCGAGCCCGGCAAGTGGGTCAAGACCGAGGGCTGGGGCGACGCCGCCGAGGCCGAGGCGATCGTGCAGGCCGGCATCGCCGCGTACGTGCCCGGCGGCCACTAGGCACCGTCTGGCCCACTCGTCGCCGCGCCGCGCCGCGTCGTCGGCTACCCGCTCGGCCGCGCGACGACCGGGATGCGGTCGTAGGTGCGCACCGTGACGATGCGCACCGGCTTTCCCGCCGACGGGGCCTCGAGCATCTGCCCGTTTCCGAGGTAGATCGCCACGTGGTACTTGCTGCCGGATGCGGAGCCGCCGTAGCTGTAGAAGATGAGGTCGCCCGGCATCGCCTGCGCGTACGGCACGAGCAGGCCGCGCGACGCCGCCCGGTTGTACTGCGCCGAGACGGAGTGCCCGCCGATCGCGAGCCCGCCCGCTGAGTAGGCCATCATCGTGAGCCCCGAGCAGTCCCACGCGTCGGGGCCGGCCGCGCCCCAGCGGTAGGGCTCGCCTAGCTGCGCCCGCGCGAAAGCGAGCGCGGCCGCGACGACGGCTGCGTTCGGGGTGGGGCCGCTGCCGCTCGGCGGCGTCGGCGCGGGCGGGGTCGGCGCGGGCGGCGTGCTCGGCGACGGTGAGGGCGCGGGCGCGCTCGGGCTCGGGGCGGGCGCGCTCGGGCTGGGCGTGGGCCCGGCGGGAGGCGCGCTCGGGCTCGGAGCAGGCGCGCTCGGGCTCGGCGCCGGCCCGGCCGGCGGCGTGCCGCCCGACCCGCCGTGCTCGAGCGAGTCGAGGTACTCCCGCTCGACCTCGGCCGACCGCCCGGTGAGCACGGCGAGCTTCTGCGCGAGGTCGTCGAGCAGCGCCTGCTGCGCGGCCGCCCGCCGCTCGGCCCGGATGGCCACGGCCGTCGTCTCGACCTGCACGGCCTCGGCCTCAGCGACGGCGTCGGCGCGAGCGGTGCGCGCGGTCGCGGCCTGCTGCGCGAGGGCGTCGGCGGCGTTGCGGTCGGCGACCGCACGGGCGAGCACCTCGTCGACGCGGGCGGTGAGGGCGCTGACCGTTCCGAGGCGGTAGAGCAGAGCATCCGCGTCGTCGCCGCTCACGATGAGCGCCATCGTGACGTCGCCGCCGCCGGCGCGGGCCAGCTGCGCGGCGAGCTGCGCCGCCTGTGCTCCCGAGGCGTCGGCCCGCAGCGCCGCGGCGTCGTGCTGGCGCTCGAGCGACGCGAGCTGCTGCTCGGCAGCGGCGAGAGCATCCGTCGCCGCCTGCAGCTTCTCGCCCGCCTCGATGGCCGCCGTGCGCACGGCCTCGAGCTCGGCGGCCTGCGCCACGGCCTGCTCGGTGATGCGCTCGATCGCGATCTGCGTCGCCTCGACGTCGCCGCGGGCGGCCTCGACGTCGTCCCAGCTCGGCGGGGCCGGCGCTGCGATCGCGCTTGGGATGCTCGGGCCGAGCCCGCCGCCCACGAGCAGCACCGCCACCACCAGGGCGAGCGGCGCGCGCGGGTCTCGGCGGCGCGTCACACCCGCCTACCCGATGCTCAGACCTTTGCCCCGCAGGTAGTCGACGGGGTTGGTGGTCGCGCCGTTCTGGCGCACCTCGAAGTGCAGGTGGTTGCCGGTCGACGAGCCGGTCGTGCCCATGCGCGCGATGTTCTGGCCCACGACGACCTCCTGCCCCATGCGCACGAGGATGCCGCCCGCCTGGATGTGCCCGTACGAGGTGGTGAGGCCGTTGCCGTGATCGATGCGGATGAAGTAGCCGTAGCCGCCGTTCCAGCCGGCGTACTCGACGACGCCGCTCGCCGCCGCATAGAGCGGAGTTCCCGCACCGTTGGCGATGTCGACGCCGGCGTGGAAGCGCACCGAGCCGCTGATGGGGTGCACGCGGTAGCCGTAGGGCGAGCTGATGTAGCCGTTGGCGGGTACGGCCCAGCCGTTCTTGATCTGCCCGGCGCCGAGGCTCGACCCCGAGCCGTACTGCGCCTGCACCCCGGCCTGGTAGTCGCGCTCGGTGGCTTCGCGGTTCTCGACGAGCACCGCGAGCTGGGCCTCGAGGCGCGCCTGGTTCTCCTGCTGCGCGATGAGCGCGTCTTGCGCGGCCTGGGCCGCGACCTGCGCCTCCTCGTAGGCGGCCTGCGCCTCGAGCCGCAGCTCGTCGCGGATGCCCTTCGCGACGTTGGCCTGCTCGGTGAAGGCCTCGGCGGCGTTCTGGTCTTGCAGCGCGGCGGCGTAGATGCCCTCGGCCTGCTCGGTGATCTTGCTGGCGAAGCCGAGGCGCGAGAGCAGCTCGTCGGCCTGGCCCGGGTTGGTCAGCAGCGACGCCGAGAGGTCGCCGCCGCCCGAGCGCGCGAGCTCGGCCACGAACTGGCCGGCGCGCAGGCGCGAGGCGTCGGCGCGGGCCTGCGCCTCGTCGGCCTGGGCCTGCAGCTGCTCGGCGGTGTAGGCGGCCTCGTCGAAGGCCTCCTGCGCCACGTAGTAGATCTCGCCCTTCTCCTGGGCGATCGCCTCGGTGCGGGCGACCTCGGCGGTGATCGCCTCGATCGCCGCCTTGATCTCCTTGATCTTCTGCTGGGCCGCGGCGACGTCGCGCCGGGCCTCGAGCACGTCGTTCCACGAGGGGTAGTCGGTGGCGTAGGCGGGCCGCTCGGTCGCGGCGATCGAGCCGGTGACGAGCAGGGCGATGGCGGCGAGCGCCGCGATCAGGGCATGCCCGCGGCGGCGCACCGGAGCCGCGGCCCGCGCGCTCGGGGCGCGCTCGACGCTGCGCGCGTCGGCGTCTGCCGTCGTCGACCGGCCCATCGCGTTCCCCCCGCGTTGTGCTGCCCGCATGTCTCTCCCCGTTCGGCCGGGTGTCGATCGTGACGCACTTTCGTTATGTCACAACTCTCACACCAGCACCATTAACAACAGTACCAACGGATGCTCGCCGCGACCAGGCACGGCGCGCCCCGGTGGGGCGTGCCGCCGGCCGAGCGCCGCTCGGGCATCCTGCCCGCGACGCTAGCCCGCCGCCCGCCCCGCAGCCGGGAGCCCGCGCGGGCCGCCGCCGAACCCGATTGGCGAAGTCGCCGCGGGAGCCCTATGCTGGTGCATCGGTTGCTGTGCGGCTCGCGCCACCACGGCCCCATCGTTTAGTGGCCTAGGACACCGCCCTTTCACGGCGGCAGCACGGGTTCGAATCCCGTTGGGGTCACGAACAGCCCTACAATTGAATATCTGCAAGGCCCTGTAGCGCAGTTGGTTAGCGTGCCGCCCTGTCACGGCGGAGGTCGCGGGTTCAAGTCCCGTCAGGGTCGCCACGGCGACGGGCCCTCTCCTCGGAGGGGGCTTGTTCCGTACGGGGCGGCAACGCCCCACGGCTCTGTAGCTCAGTTGGTAGAGCGCACGACTGAAAATCGTGAGGTCACGGGATCGACGCCCGTCGGAGCCACCACATGGTCCACTGGCGGTCTTGTCGCTCACAACTGTCGGGGCGGACTGCTACCGTAAGGACATAACAACCCGGATGTCTCGACTACCGGGCGCGGCCCTCGGCGAAAGCCGAGGGCCTGCTTCGTTAAGTCCAGGTTGGTGGCTTCCGGATCGTTCTCCCCTGGGCGTCACGCAGCACGAGCGGGAACTGCGAAGATTGCAGCGTGCCACGGCGGATCTGCCTGATGGCATCGAGACCAATGCCCTCGAAGGCTTTGTTGTACGCACTGCGGGGTCATTCGTCATTGGCTTCAGAGGAGCAGTGAAGTACTTGACCTGCACGACGTCACGATGGGGAAACAGCCGTCGAGAGAGCGCCTCAAGGTCGAGCCACTTGTACTGCGGATACCGACGCTGGAGCAATGCCTTGTACAGGGCGAACCCATCGACGTAGACCGCTACGGTTCGACGGATTCGCATCGCCCGAGGATAGCCATGACGACCGACGTCCCAACGAATCACGGGATGTACGGCCCAGGTATCGCGCGGTCGCCGCCGGTAGCCTGAAGCCGGGGGATCACGCACCTCGGCACCGCTCTCGCGCATACCCCTTGGGTACGCCGGTGCCACCCAGAGAAAGAGGAACACATGACCATCGTCGAGGGCACGTGCCCGGTCGTTCACGGGGCGCACACGTCCATGAAGAGCGGGCAAGAGTGGTGGCCGAACGCACTGAATCTGGACATCCTGGCGCAGCACGACACGAAGACGAACCCGCTCGGTTCGACGTTCAGCTACCGCGACGAGCTGACAAAGCTCGACGTCGACGCGCTGGTCGCCGACGTGAAGCAGCTGCTCGTCACCAGCCAGAGCTGGTGGCCGGCTGACTGGGGCCACTACGGCGGCCTGATGATCCGCATGGCCTGGCACTCGGCCGGCACGTACCGCATCGCCGACGGCCGCGGGGGCGGCGGCTCGGGCACGCAGCGCTTCGCGCCTCTCAACTCGTGGCCCGACAACGGCAACCTCGACAAGGCGCGCCGCCTGCTGTGGCCGATCAAGAAGAAGTACGGCAACCGCATCAGCTGGGCCGACCTGATGATCCTCGCCGGCACGCTCTCGTACGAGGCGATGGGCCACAAGACCTTCGGCTTCGCCTTCGGCCGCGAAGACCTGTGGCACCCCGAGAAAGACACCTACTGGGGAAGCGAGAAGGAGTGGCTGGCGCCGAGCGACGAGCGCTACGGCAGCGTCGACGACCCCAGCACGATGGAGAACCCGCTCGCCGCCGTGCAGATGGGTCTCATCTACGTGAACCCCGAGGGCGTCAACGGTCAGCCCGACCCGCTAAAAACCGCCGCCCAGGTGCGCGAGACGTTCGCCCGCATGGCGATGAACGACGAGGAGACCGTGGCGCTCACCGCCGGCGGGCACACCGTCGGCCGGGCGCACGGCAACGGGCGGGCCGAGAACCTCGGGCCCGCTCCGGAGGGTGCGGACATCCACGAGCAGGGTCTCGGCTGGAACAACCACGTCGGCCGCGGTGTCGGCAAAGACACCGTGACGAGCGGCATCGAGGGCGCCTGGACGACCAACCCCACCCAGTGGGACAACGGCTACTTCACCCTGCTGTTTCAGTACGACTGGCAGCTGGCGAAGAGCCCGGCCGGCGCGTGGCAGTGGGAGCCGGTGGACATCGCCGAGGAGGACAAGCCCTTCGACGTCGAGGGCACCGCGCGGCAGAACCCGATCATGACCGACGCCGACATGGCGATGGTCAAAGACCCGATCTACCGCGAGATCTCGGAGCGCTTCTTCAACGACCCCGAGTACTTCAGCGAGGTCTTCGCCCGCGCCTGGTTCAAGCTGACCCACCGCGACATGGGTCCGCGCACGCGCTACGTCGGCCCGCTGCAGCCGACGGAGGACCTCATCTGGCAAGACCCCGTGCCGGCCGGGAAGGCCGACTACGACGTCGCCGTGGTGGCGCAGCGCATCCGGAACAGCGGACTGTCGCAGACCGACCTGATCGTGACGGCGTGGGATTCGGCGCGCACGTACCGCGACTCCGACAAGCGGGGCGGCGCGAACGGCGCGCGCATCCGCCTGGCGCCGCAGCGCGACTGGCACGCCAACGAGCCCGAGCGCCTGCACCGCGTGCTCGGCGTCTACGAGGCGCTGTCGGCCGAGACCGGCGTGAGCGTCGCCGACCTGATCGTGCTGGGCGGCAACATCGGGGTCGAGGATGCCGCGCGCGCGGCCGGCGTCGAGGTCAGTGTGCCGTTCCACCCCGGGCGCGGTGACGCGACCCAGGAGTGGACCGACGCTGACTCGTTCGCGCCGCTCGAGCCGACGCACGACGCCTTCCGCAACTACCTGCAGAAGGACTACACGGTGCCGGCCGAAGAGCTGATGCTCGACCGCGCCAGCCTCATGAACCTGACGCCGGTCGAGCTGACCTGCCTCGTCGGGGGCATGCGCGTGCTGGGCACGAACTTCGGCGGCACCCAGCACGGCGTCTTCACCGACCGGGTCGGCGCGCTGACGAACGACTTCTTCGTCACCCTCACCGACATGACCTACGTGTGGGAGCCCGCCGGCTTCAACGCCTACAACCTGCGCGACCGCACCACCGGCAAGGTGGAGCACACGGCCACCCGCGCCGACCTCGTGTTCGGCTCGAACTCGATCCTGCGCTCTTACGCCGAGGTGTACGCGCAAGACGACAGCCGCGAGAAGTTCGTGCACGACTTCGTCGCCGCCTGGACGAAGGTCATGAACGCCGACCGCTTCGACCTCGTGGCGGGCTAGTCGGCAGCTCGTCCGTCGACGGATGCTCGGGCCGGGGTCTCTGCGGAGGCCCCGGCCCTTCCCGTCTCGACCCCTGTGCAGCCGTGGCACCGAGCCGCCCCCGTTGTTCCAGTCGATACTCTGACGAAGAAGAATGATGCTCGTTCACCCGATGTCGTGCGGAACGAGACCTGCGAGGAGATCAGGATGACCTACCGACCTGCACTGCTGTTCCTCCATGGGGTCGGGAACGGGGACCCAGAGAACGTCTGGCTGACCCACCTCGAGAAGTCGCTGGAAGCCCTGGGCTACCCGGGACTTCAGGGTGTCGAGTACGTCGCCCCGAAGTACGCGCACGCGCTCACGGGGGTGGACGACCCCCCGCCAGCGCTCGCGCCCATCACCACGACGAAGCTGGGGCGGGAGGAGGCTCGAGCGAATCGTCGCGACTTCGAGCGCAGGATCGGCAGCATCGAGACTAGATTCGGACGACTCGACCGAGGGAAGAGGCTCGGCGTCCTGGACGTGGGGGTGAAGGCCGCGGTCGAACTGCCCGCCTTCAGTCAAGCCCGGAACTACGTGAAGAACGTGAAGATCAGGGCACAGGTTCTGTCGCGCATCCTTCCGGTTCTCCCGAGCAACGACCGCCTGGTGATCGTCGCTCACAGCCTCGGGTCGGTCATCGCGGCAGATCTGGTTCCTCGGCTCCCGAAGGGAGTGGCGGTCTCGGGACTCATCACCATCGGGAGCCCTCTGGCGAACGGGAGTCTCGACGTCAGTTCGATCATTGCCGAGCTGGATGACCCCCCGCCGCATCTCGAGTGGTGGATCAACTTCTGGAACGGCGCCGACCCGGTTGCCTCCCACAGGGGACTCTCGTCGGTCATCCCATGGCTGCTGGACTTCCGCATCGACAGCGGCACCGATCCGATGAGTGCGCACGCGGCGAGCGCCTACCTCCGAGACCCGAATGTCGCGGGCGCAATCGGATTCGCCGTGCATGGTTCTCTCTCGAAGGAGATCGCTCGCTCGGGGGCTGATGCGGACCTCGCCCTGGACCTCCCTGAGCAGCTCGCTCTCATCGCCCTGCGCTACGGACACCTGATCGCGGGGCGCCTCACGGGTGAAGTCCGATCGCGATTCCTCGGTGCGCTGAGGCACGTGCAAGGCAGCGAGATCGCCACGCTGATTCGCCTTCGGGAAGACGCTGGCCGGCCCATCCCATTGGCACTGGCGAAGCTCGAAGTCGATCTCACGGATCCTCGAGCGGATGCTGTCGAGCCCGCCCCCGTCGGCTACTTCACCCGGGAGGATGCGATCATCCCGCTTCTCCTCCTCGCCGCAACGAACTTCCTCCAGCCGTTCGAGATCGACGTACCCAAGAACGTCATGAAGGAGGCGATGAGAGATCTCACGGGCGAGCTCGGGCTGACCAGTCAGTACGGCATCGATGTCCTGGAGTCGACGAAGCGTGCACGCGAGATCCTTCGCGGTGCGGACGAGCTCGCATGGATCAAGTGGGTTGCCGTCGGAGCCGGCGCTGCCGCTCTCGTGGTGGCAACCGGGGGGCTTGCGCTCGCAGCGGCACCCGGTCTCGTAGGAGGAGCCGCGATCACAAGCGCCCTCGCTGCCTTCGGCCCCGGCGGAATGGTGGGTGGGCTCCTCACCGCGGGAACCCTCGCAACGGCAGGAGGGAGTGGTATCGCGTTCGGACTCGCCAGTTCAGGCACGAGTGCCGAGGCGTTCGAGGATGTCGTGGAACGTCGCCTCGCCGCTGCTATTCTCCGCGACAGGCTCAAGCTGCCAGTTGACAGCGGAGTCTGGCGGACGCTCGTCGAGGTCGAGATGGAGCTCCGACGCGAGCACGAGAAGCTCGATGAGTACTCCGATCGGAACGCGGTGTCGGTCAAGACGCTCAAGAAGAAGATCAGTGCCGTTGAGCGAGCCCTCGAGTACCTAGCCGAGAACCATCTGGCGCCGAACCCGGAGGCCGAGTTGACTCAGAATCTCCAGCCCCCCGCGAGCCGCGCTGTCGAGGCGAGCGGCTCGTAACCCCTCCCCGATCGCGCGGTCTGCATACCGAGCTCGGGATGGCAGCGGTCCGCCGTAGCGGCTCCGGCCCCTCTGGTGGTCGAGCGCCCCCGCTGCGCTAGCGTTCAGCCATGCGGATGCACGGGGTGGACGAGCGCGACAGCTCGTGGGAGAACGACGCACCTCGCTTCCGCATCTACGTCTTCGAGGACGCGGAGAACGCGGTGTCGACGTTCGACCTTCTGGGCGCGACCGTCGAGGAAGCACTCGAGGCCGCCCGGGTGCAGTCGGGCAATGACCAGCACCTGTGGTCGCTGGCGCTCGTGCACGACGATGGCCGCGCCGGCCGGGGTCTGGTCTGGCTCTCCGGCAACGACTACAACGACAACCCAGCCCAAGTCGATGACCCGAACTACTGGCGCGCCCGCGGTGCGATGCAGAACCGCTACCTCAGGGCCCGCGCTCAGGCTGGTGAGCAAGTGGTGCTGCCGACCGGCGAGCGCCTGATTCGCTTCTTCCCGGAGTGGGGAACGGACCTGCCGTTGTGGGAGTCGTTCACCGAGAACTACCCGGTCGAACGCAGCGCGTTACCCCTGCCCGCGACGCTCGAGATCGACCTCGCGGCGTGGAATGAGCGCTGGCAGGACATGGCCAACACACTGGAGCCTGACATCACGGCAGCGCCGTGGTGGCCGGAGTGGGAACGAGAAGGCGTGCGGCTTGTCGCGCTGCTGCAGCGCGCGCTCGACGGGATCGCCGAGGTGCGCCCCGAGTTCTTCGGCGGTTGGCCGCGCTAGGCTGCGGACACCGAGGTGAGGAGGCGTCATGCTGACGGGTGAGGAGCAGGCGCTTCTGCGGCTGGAGGTCTTCGCGGACCTCGAGCACTTCGTCGACTCCCGCGGCGGGTTCGCCAGCAAGGACGAGCTCACCGGCTTCGTCATGCGCAGCGGCCTCCGCATGCCGCTCATCGATACGGGTCGCGGAATCCGCAATCCGCAGGAGTTCGACGCGAGCCTCTCGATCGTCTCGGCCGGCGACGGCGGGCGCAACAACCCCTACGACGACGCGATCGACCGCGACACCGGACTCCTCCGGTACTCCTGGGCGAAAGGCCCCGTCGACGCCGGAGACAATCGGAAGCTCCTCGCCGCGCTCCAGACCGGAACGCCGATCATCCTCTTCGAGAAGCCGCTCCCCAATCTCTACGTGCCGGTCTTCCCTGTCTATGTGATCGACGTCGACGTCGAGAAGCGGCACTTCGTCATCGATCTCGATGACAGTCGGCTCCGAGCCGGTCAGCAGGTCACTCTCGACAAGGCCTACGTCGCTCGAGTGGTGAAGCAGCGCGTGCATCAACCGATGTTCCGCGCTCGCGTGCTCAATGCCTACAACAAGCGGTGCGCGGTCTGCACGTTGAAGTACCCCGAACTGCTGGATGCCGCCCACATCATCAGCGACAGCGACGAGCGCGGCCTGCCGATCGTCACCAACGGGATGGCGATGTGCAAGATCCATCACGCGGCCTACGACCAGGACTTCCTCGGCGTCAGCCCGGACTACATCGTCCACATCAACGAGAGGCTGCTGGCCGACCGCGACGGACCCATGCTGCAGTTCGGCCTGCAGGCGATGGACGGGAAGGCGCTCGAGCTCCCCTCACGGCGGGACGATCGCCCCGACCGGGATCACCTGGCCGAGCGCTTCGCCCGCTTCGCGTCATAACGACAGCGGCGCGGCGGCGGAGACCTGAGGGTTCCGCGCGCCGCGGCGCCGCATCCGTCATTCGAAGATGACGTAGACCTTCTTCAGCGGCTGCGTGACCTCCCAGAAACCCTGCCAACCGACCGGGAAGATCACCAGGTCGCCGGGCTCGATCTGCTGTGGCTGCTTGCCGTCCTCCGTCACCGTCATGCGACCAGAGATGACGTAGATGACCTCGCCGCTGTCGGTGAACTCCCACCGCGAGCGGCCCGGGTCGGTCTCCCAGGTGCCGACGTCGAGCGAGCTCGCTTTGCCGGAGAACACCTCGAGGTAGGTCGTCGCGATGTCCGCGCCGAGCGGGTCGGCCAGTGGCAGCTCGAGCGGGGTGTGGGTCTGGTCGGCGCGGGTCACATTGCCGGTGCGGCAGACGATAGCCATAGCGGGGCCTTTCGAGCGTCGGGAACGAAGGGACAAGAGAACACCCCCATCGTCGCGCACCGCGAGTGAGAAACGCCGATACCGATGGTCGTCCGTCGTGACAGGAACGCAGTAGCGACGTAGTCTCGACTTCAGAACCCGAGAGGCAGGCCGTGAGCAGCATTCCCCCACCCTCTGAGAGCAACGAGCCCAGCAGCATCCACCCGCCGACCCCGCCCGAGCCGGAAGGCGGCGACACCGTCGAGAGCGAGCCGGCTGCGGAACCGCAGAAGCCCCGCAAGCGCGTCGGGGTGATCGTGGCGATCAGCCTCCTCACCGCGGGGCTCATCGGGCTCGGTGTCGGGCTCACTCTGACCTTTCTCGAGCTGCAGCGCGCTGTCGCCCTCATCGAGGAACAGCAGCAGGAGCTGGAGGACCAGCGCGAGCTCATCGACCAGAAAGAGACCTTCTCGCAGGCCGCGACCGAGATGATGGCCGCCGCGGCCGTCTTCGACGGCCTGCCCTTCTCGACCCTGGTCGACCGCAGCTACCACGAGACGCTCATCGAGCGCGGGTGGACGCATCGCTGGAACCCCACGGTTCTGCGCCACGACATCGACGACGTCAGAGCCGAGACGGCCGTGCTGCGCGAGCTCGCCGCCTCCGCCGAGGCAGAGCGGGCATCCAACGCCAGCGGCACCTACTACGAGAAGATCACCGACCAGCTCGGCCAAGGGTTCATCTCGACGGTGCTCGATGTCGCGCCCTGCGGCAAAGAGGCCTGGGGATGCGTCAGCGGCGACGACCCCTTTACCGTCTACTACGACCACGCCGGCACCATCGGCCAGCCCTACATGACCGACTTCATCCGCGCCGGAGTGGCCTACCACGAGTACGCCCACGTGCTGCAGTTCAGCAACCCCGAGCAGACCGCCGTCGCCCTCGAGTCGTTCGACGGCAACGTCGAGCACATGGCCGACTGCTACGCGCTCACCTACCTCAGCGGCTGGAAGCTCGACCACCGGATCTGGGTGGGCTCGTACACCTACTGGGACATCAGCGTCGGATACGGCTACACCTGCAACAGCAGTCAGCGGCAGGTGATCCGCGACTGGGTCGCGTCGTTGAATTACGAACATCAGCCCATCTCGCAGTAGCGGCGACCCCGGGCGGCAGGGCTAGCCTGGGGCGCATGGCTGAGGGCAGAGCATCCACCGGCAATGACGGGTTCACCGCGGACGAGCGCGCCGCGATGAAAGAGCGGGCGGCCGAACTGCGCGCCGAGGCGAAGCGGGCCAAGGGTGCCGCGAAGGCCGAGGCCGAGCTCAACGACCTGCTCGAGGCGATCGCGAAGCTTCCCGACGCGGGCGACCGCGCGCTCGCGACGCGACTGCACGAGCTGATCATGGCGGCGGCTCCGCAGCTGGGGCCGCGCACCTGGTACGGCATGCCCGCCTATGCGCTCGACGGCAAAGTGCTGTGCTTCGTGCAGCCCGCCAGCAAGTTCGACACCCGGTACACGACGCTCGGGTTCAACGACACCGCGCAGCTCGACGACGGCGCGATGTGGCCGGCGTCGTTCGCCGTGACGAGCATCGGGGCAGCGGAGGAGCAGCGCATCACCGACCTGGTGCGGCAGGCCGTCGGCGGCTGACGGTCACCCCCCTAGTGGGGCGGCCCCGGCACTAGAGGCACCGCGCTCTCGCCCGCGACAATGGCGGCGTGAACCGCATTCGCCCTCGTCTCTCCGCGGCCCTCGCCGGGCTCCTCGTGCTCGGTGCGGCCATCAGCCTGCCGTCGCCCGCCCTCGCCGACGATCTCGCTGAGACGTCGCCGCCCAGCGCCGAGCAACCGACGACGGATGCTCCCCCGTACGACCCCGCGCCGACCGAGCCTGCCGACCCCGACGTCGACCCCAGCGTCGACCCCGGCACCGCCGACACCCCCGAGCCTGACCCCACGGCGGAGCCGCCCGCCGACCCGCCCGCCGACGACAGCATCGCGTCCGGCGAAGGAGGCGACCCCACCCCGGCACCGCAGGCGGCCGCCGTCGTCGACGGTGTCGGCTTCACCGTCGACCACGCGTGGATCGACCCGCGCGTGCTCAACACCAATGGGCGGCCGAGCGTATCGGTCACCATGGTGTTTCCTGCGATCGATCCCAGCGTGCACACCGTCGCGCACGGCAGCGCACCGAGCGGGCTCGCACAGATCAGCCACTGCAGCATCACCCGGCCGGAAGAGGGCACCACCACCATCACGTGTGACTTCCTCGGCGACATCAGACCGGGCGAATCCACCATCACGGCACGCATCCGCAGCGAGGCCGGTCACGACTACCAGGCAACGGTGCCGGTGACGATGTGTCTCCTGACGGGGTGCAGTCCCTTGTTCGAGGTCGCCGCGGTGCAGGAGGCCGCCATCAGCGCCTGCCCGAGCGCCGCCTTCACCGTCGAGGGCGTCTTCGACTTCAACGTCGCGTGGAATGCGACGGCCGCTGCCGTCGGCGCCGGAGCGCCTGCCGGGCTGAGCCTGACCGCCGACGGGCTGCGCGATGGCTCATCCTTCCGCCTTGCCGGCGTCATCGACCAGCCGGGCGAGGTGAGCATCCCGATCGTCGTCACCGACGAGTTCGGCAGCACGCACGAGACCCGTGTGCTCGTCACCGTTCTCAGCCCGGGCACACCTCCGTGCCCGTCACTCGCCGCCACGGGCGCGAGCGTCATCAGTCCGGCGGTCGGGCTGGGGGCGATCGCGATGCTGCTGGCGGGCATCCTGGGCCTGCAGCTGGCGGGGCGGCCGACGACTCTGGGCCGGCGGCATGCTGCGGCGAAGGTCTGAGCGGTGCGCGGCATCGCCCGCTGACTGATCGCCGTGGTCGGCTGAGCCACCCGGCGCACCGCGGCGCTGGGCAATTTCTCAGCGTTACAGGTGGCATCGGAATCACGAAATGTGATTCACTTGTGCGCGGAGGGGAGTATCCCCGTCTTCGCCCGTTGTCGTCATTGCGTCGCGCTCATGCGCGGCCGGCAGCGAGGGCGCACCGGTCACCGATCGGAGCGCTGGGAGAGACCTCCTGAACCCTCACCGATTCAGGAGATCCTCCGTGGACGTTCCCCTCTGGCTCTGGCTGGCCGTGCTCGGCGTCATCCTCGCGATGCTCGCTATCGACCTCTTCGCCCACCGAAAAGCGCACGTCATCGGCGTGCGCGAAGCCGCCGTGTGGTCGATCATCTGGGTGACGCTGGGCGTCGCCTTCGGTGGCTACATCTGGTGGGAGTACGGGGCCGAGCTGGGCCAGCAGTACTACGCCGGCTACCTCATCGAGAAGTCGCTCGCCGTCGACAACGTGTTCGTCTGGGCGATCATCTTCGCCTTCTTCGGGGTGCCGCGCGAGTTCCAGCACCGCGTGCTCTTCCTCGGCGTCATCGGCGCTCTCGTGTTCCGCGCGATCTTCATCGCCCTCGGCGCCGTGCTGATCGACCAGTTCTCGTGGATCCTCTACGTCTTCGCCGCCTTCCTGCTCTACACGGGTTACGTGATGATCCGGAAGCGCAACGAGCACATGGATGTCGCGAACTCGAAGATCCTGAAGCTCTTCAAGCGCTTCGTGCCGATGACCGACGCGTACCACGGGCAGAAGTTCCTCATCCGCAAGGCCGGCGTCATCGTCGCCACCCCGCTGCTCGCCGTGCTGGTGCTCGTCGAAGTGACCGACATCATCTTCGCCGTCGACTCGATCCCCGCCATCTTCGGGGTCACGAGCGAGCCGTTCATCGTGTTCACGGCGAACGCCTTCGCGATCCTGGGTCTGCGCGCGATGTACTTCCTGCTCGCCGACCTCATGCACCGCTTCATCTACCTGAAGCTCGGCCTCGCGTTCGTGCTCATCTGGGTCGGCATCAAGATGCTGCTGCTCGACGTCTACAAGATCCCCACGAGCGTCTCGCTCGGTGTCGTGGCAGTGATCATCGCGATCTCGATCATCACGAGCCTGCGGGCCACCCGCGGGCAGGGGCGTCACGCCGTCGAGGTCGAGAACGCTCCCCCGTTCCGCATCGCGACGCCGGAGGAGGAGGCGGAGGCGGAGCCGGTGTTCCGCCGCCGCCGCCGCGTCGCGGCCGTCGCCGCAGCGCCGAGCGGCGCGAGCGACGCCGATGGCGACGGGTCGGGCGACTCTGGGTCAGGCGCGAAGCCCGAGTAGCCGGTCGGTATCGCCGAACACCTCGAGACCCGCCGCGTGGGCCGTACCCTCCAGCAGGGTGCGGCCCTCGGCGTCGCGGTGGCGCAGCGTGATGCGGGCATCCAGCGTCTCTTCGACCCGCTGGTGCATCGCGGTACGCAGCGGAGCGTGCAGCAGCCCGCCGCGCACCCGCTCGGCCTCGAGCTCGAGCACGCCGTCGCGGCCCTCGATCGTCCAGCGCACGTGGCTGTCGTCGATCTCGAGGCGCCGCTCGCGGGCGCGGGTGTAGGTGGTCCAGCGGTGCAGCCTTCCGCCGTGCTTCAGCCCGACGATGAAACCGCGGAACGACCCGCCCAGCCACGGGATGATCGCGACCGAGCCGATGAGCGATGCCCCCGTGTCGGAGCCGTCGGGGGCGTCGATGTGGTTGCTCGCCATCCACACGTAGCCGGCCGGGAAGGCCTGGCCCCAGTCCTTCTCGATGTAGCCGCGGCCGCCGTCGAAGCTGCGCGGCGCGCCCTCGACCTCGAGCTCGCCCGCCAGCCCGTGGCCGAACGAGACGATGCCGTGAAAGCACTCCATGAACGGCACGAGCCCGTACCACCCCATGATTCCCGGTTCGCGCAGCGTCACCGGCCAGGGGTCGAGTGCGGTGGTGTACCGGATGCTGCCCCGCAGCTGCGGCAGGTCGAGCGTGACCCCCTCCGGCGAGAAGGTGTTGCCGCCGACGCGCACCGCGAACCGGTCGCTCGCCGCCTCGAAGTCGGCGGGGTCGAACCGGTGGTACCAGCTGCGCCCCGTCAGGCCGTCGAGCACCTGCACGAACGCCTCGTCACGCTCGCCGGATTTGCCAGCAGAGCCCGCCTCGGCCAGCCCGCGGAACACCCCCGGAATGACCGCCCACCGCTGCGAGCGGTCGGCCGACACGAGCTTGATGTACCAGCCCTCGAAGTAGCCGCGGTGCACACCCCGCCCGTGGAAGGCCTCGGGGTGCCGCACGCCGCGCACGTAGTCGACCGGGGTTCGCATGGCGCCACCCTATGTGGGCCGGCGAGCGCAGGCGAGCGTTGCGCGATGCGGGTCATGGTTCCAGCCGCTTCCAGATCTGCGGATGGTTCTGAATGCGACTCATGATGATCCGCAGATCTGGAAGGGGCTGAGCCCTGGTGTCGCTCCGTTCGGGCGCGAACAAGCCGCGCAGCGCGGCTACGCTGAACCGGTGATCGTCGGCCTCGGCACCCTGCTCAACATCGCCACCATCGTCGTCGGCGCCGCGATCGGCGTGCTCATCGGCAACCGCCTGCCCGAGCGCACCAACCGCGTCGTCACCGACGCGCTCGGGCTCATCACGATCGTGCTCGGCGGCCTCAACCTCGTGGCCCTCAGCGACCCCGACTTCGTCGGCGCGGTCGGCGCCGGCGGCACCTTCCTCGTCGTCATCGGCGCCCTGCTGATCGGCAGCATCGTCGGCTCGCTCGCCGGCATCGAGGCGCGGCTCGAGCGTTTCGGCGGCTGGCTGCAGCGTCGGTTCACGCGGCCTGCCGCACGGGATGCCCGCGTCGAGCATCCCGATGGCGCCCCGCTCGCCCTCACGGGTCGCGACCGCTTCATCACCGGGTTCGTGGATGCGTCGCTCGTGTTCGCGATCGGGCCGCTCGCCATTCTCGGAGCGTTTCAGGACGGCACCGGCCAGGGCATCGACCAGCTCGCGCTCAAGTCGACCCTCGACGGCTTCGCGGCCGTCGCCTTCGCCGCCTCGCTCGGCTGGGGGGTCGCGTTCTCGGCGATCCCGGTCGGCATCTGGCAGGGGCTGCTGACCGTGCTCGCGTTCTTCCTCGGCACCGTGATGTCGGGCGCGGCGATCGCCGCCCTCACCGCGACGGGCGGGGTGCTGCTGCTCGGCGTCGGCCTGCGCCTGCTCAACGTGCGCGCGGTGTCGGTGGCCGACATGCTGCCCGCGCTCATCGCGGCGCCCCTGCTGACCATCGGGGTGCAGGCGCTGCTCGGCTGAACCCCACTCGGGGGTGCCTCTGCGAGCGCCCTGACTCGATACAGTGAGTTCGCGTCGTGTCGATTGGGGGCGGGCGCATCCGGATCGTCAAGGGGTCGCATGTCTCTCATCACCGTGTCGCCACGTCGCCGTTGGGGCGCCGCCGCTCTCGTTATCGGCTCGCTCGCCGGATCGCTGCTGCTCGCGGGGCCGGTGTCGGCGGCACCCACGACGGGACTGCTGAACGGGCAGTTCGGCATCGACCAGGTCTTCCCGGTGCAGCGTGTGCCCGCGTATCCGCCGTGCACCTCTGACTCCGACCTGTCGCCCTGGACGGTGACGGTCAACCCGGGCGAGCTGAGTGCGTCGTACCCGTACAGCGAACCGACCGGCTCTCCCGTCGACATCGGCGACGACTATCTGGCGATCGTGCCCTCCGGTGACATCGGCCACCCGTGGGCGATCGCCCGCTTCACCCCGGACGGCGACGAGGTTCGCTACGACGGGTCGGCATGGATCACCGAGCCGCTCGGGGGATGGACGACGGAGGAACGCTTCGCCGGGGCTGGGCAGCTGTACGGGCTGGCGGATGAGGGCTTCTTGCACGCCTCGTTCCCGAGCGACTACGGCAACTTCTTCTCCACGGCGGGCGTGCTCGTCGCCGGACAGTCGGTCACCTCGACCCCGTTGGTCGGCTTCAACATCTGCTCCGGCGGGCGCGCTGTCGCCGACGTCGACGCGCTCGGTTCGTACCCGGTGCCGGGTGCCCCGATCTCGCGCACGTCGCTCGAGGCACTCGTGCCGTCGACCGGTACCCTCTCGCCCGCCTTCGTGAGCGGCACAACGAGCTACAACCTGGCCGTGCCGGCGGGCAGCACCCCGACGTTCACCGTCACCCCGGTCGAGCAGGGCGCGTCGATCACCGCCTCGGTGGGCGGAACCCCCGTCACGGTCACCGGCACGACGGTCGGTCCGGTGCCACTCGCGGGCGGCAGCACCACGCTGACGATCACCGTCACGGCTAGCAACGGCGAGACGCGCACCTACACGATCGTGATCACGACGCCGGCACTCGCCGACACGGGCACCGACGCGACGATTGTCGTCGTCGGAAGCGTGGCCGCGGTCATCACGCTCGCGGCCGGTGTCGCCCTGATGGTCGGTGCTCGCCGCCGGAGCAACCACCGAGAGAGTGCGATCGGCAGCTAGTCGACCACGTTGGTGAGCGGGTCGATCGGGCGCACGACCGCGCCCCGGGCATCCTCGACCGGATACCCCTCGCGCGCCCAGTACTCGAAGCCGCCGATCATCTCCTTCACCGGTACCCCGAGGCGGGCGAGCTCGAGCGCGGCTTTCGCGCCGCCGTTGCAGCCGGGCGACCAGCAGTAGACGACGACCGGGATGCCCTCGCCGAGCTCGGCGACCCGCTCGGCCAGCTGCTGCCGCGGGATGTGCAGCGCTCCGGCCGCATGCCCTTGATCCCACGCGGCCTGCCCGCGCACGTCGACGAGGTGGAACACCTCACCGGCCTGGCGCGCGGCCCACACGTCGGAGGCGTCGGTCTCGACCGCGAGCTTCGCGGCGTAGTGGGCGGCGGTCGACGAGGGTTCGCCGAAGGCGCCAAGAGCGGAGGGGGTCATGCGCGAGCCTCCGCTCGATAGGCGGTCTGCTCGGTGAGGGCGCTGATGTAGCGGATGAAGATGGCGATCCAGGCGAAGATGATCGCGAAGGCGACCAGCTCGAAGGCGGTGAGGTTGTAGTAGCCGATCGGCTCGAACAGCAGGGCGCCAAAGATCAGCGCCACCGCGAAGCCCGCCGACACCAGGAAGAACCGGCCCGGCAGCCCCTTCAAGACGCGGGGCGACGAGAACAGCAGCACCAGGAAGGTGACGGCCATGCCCGAGGCCGAGACGTTGTGCAGCAGCACGCTCACCGTCAGCGGGAAGATGCCGACGCACGCGAGCATCACGCCCATCACGACGAACGTCACCGACACGAAGCGCGGGGCCTTCGGGTTCAGCAGCACGCGCCGGTCGACGAGCACCTGCAGGTCGCGCTGCAGGTACAGCGCGAACGTGGTCACGAAGAATCCGGCGATGATGAGCGTCAGGTTGAACAGGCTGCTCGACCGGTCGCCGAACGTGCCGAGCTGGCTGAAGTGGTACTCCCACCACTTCGGGTCGCTCGACGTGGCCATGGCCGTCAGCGTGCCGAAGGTCATGAAGAGCACGAGCAGGCTCGACATCTTCGGCGTCGTGATCGACGACACCGAGAGGTAGATCCAGTAGGCGGCGAGCGCCGTCACGAGCGCGAGCGCCACCGTCGTGAACGGCGGGTCGAGCGTCAGGCCCTGGAAGCTGCGCTGCAGCAGCAGGAAGACGGCGATCGCGGCGAGCACCGCCAGCACCGCGTGCACGAAGGCGACCGTCGTGGCGTCGACGATGAACTTCCACGACTTCAGCTCGAGCCGCCACTGCTGCCCGTCGACCGTGCGGCTGCGCCAGTAGCCGACGTAGGCCACGATCACCCCGGCGATGAGGATCGACCCGGCAGCCGCGACGCCCAGCGAGATGCCGCCCCAGATCGGCGGATTCGTGCCCGCGAAGAGAAACCCGCCGACGATGGCGGTGACGAGCGCGACGGCGATGGCGACCGCGAAGGCCTCCGACTCGACGTCGACCGAGGTGCGGGTGGGCGGATGCTCGGCAGGAGCATCCGTGGCGGGGGTGGTCATGTCGCTCAGTCTAGGAAGACACGGGAACAACGGGAAGGCGAGCCTGGTTGACTGTCGGTATGACGGATGCTCTGGCCCCTGCCCCCGGAACGATCACCATGTACGGCGCCGACTGGTGCCGCGACTGCCGCCGCACCGAGGCGCTGCTCAACCACCTCGGCGTCGAGTGGACGAAGGTCGACGTCGAAGCCTCGGCCGAGGCCGCCGCACAGGCGCAGGCGATCAGCGGCCGCACGAACATCCCGGTCGTCGTCTTCCCCGACGGCTCGCACCTCGTCGAGCCGAGCGACGACGCCGTGCGCGAGAAGCTGTCGGTCTAGCCGAATCGGCGCCGCTCCTCGCGCGGCGCCTAGGCCGCGAGGTACCGCCGGAAGAAGCGGTCGATGCGGCCCCACGCATCCTCGGCCTCGGCCGGGCGGTGACCGCCGCCCATCATCGGCTTCATGAGCACCCGCACGAGCGCGGGGCCCGCGTCATGCCGGTTGAGGAACGCGTGCCCGGCATCCGGGTACTCGTGCACGTCGTGGTCGATGCCGCGGGCCGCGAGCGCCGCCTCCAGTTTCGCCGCCGCGCCGGGCAGCGTGCGGTCGCGCCCGCCGAAGGTGCCGACGATGGGGCAGGCACCGTCGAGGGCATCGTCGAGATCGGCCGGGAGCATCCCGTAATTGACGGATGCGGCACCGTAGCCGCCCGAACCGGCCAGCAGCAGCGCGAAGCCCCCGCCCATGCAGAAGCCGATGACGCCCGCGCGGTCATCCGTGTCGTCGCGCTCGAGCAGCATGCGCCGGGCGGCCTCGATGTCGTCGAAGGCCGGGCCGGTGCCCGCCCGCAGCGCGCGGAACGTCGCCGTGAGGCAGCGCCGCGCACCTCCGCGGCTGAAGAGGTTCGGCATCAGCACGACGTACCCGAGACCGACGAGCCGCTCGAGGTGGTCGCGCATCGACGCGTCGATGCCGAACACCTCGTGCACGACGACGAGCGCGGGATGCGGCCCCGCCCCGCGCGGAACCCCCAGCACCCCGGTCAGCACCCCGCCGCGCGGGTCGCCCGGCTGCGGGATCTCGACGTCGGTCAGGGCGCTCTGCACGGCGCCGGTCACGAGCGCATCCGCCCGATGCCCGGCACGAGCCGCCCGACCCGCGCGGCGTAGGCGCCGTAGTCGGCGTACTGGTCGAGCAGCATGCGCTCCTCGAGCCGAGCCTTCGCCATGAGCACGCTCATCAGCGCGACCCAGGCGAGCGCGTGCAGCACCGAGGCCCCGATGACGAGCAGACCGAGGCCCAGCACGAGCAGCCCCGAGTAGATGGGGTGCCGCACGAGCCCGTACACGCCGCTCGTGACGAGCTGCCCGTCGGCCTTCGGAATCGGGCTGGGGGTGAGCGTGCGGCCCAGCCCTGCGCCGGCCGCGAGCGCGATGCCCACGCCGAGTGCCACGAGGGCAAGCCCGATCACGATGGTGGCGACCTCGCGCGGCCACAGGCTGCCCCACGGCAGGAAGCCGAGCAGGATCAGGAAGACGAACTGCGCACCGACGAGCGCCCAGGCCGCGGCCGGGTGCAGGCGGAAGGCGGCGGGCTCGGGGTCAGCATCCATGCCCCGACCCTACGCCCGCAGCACGCGCGAACGGAGGCTAGCCGCGGGCCTTCTTCGCGGCCATCAGGTCTTTCTCGTCGATCGGCGCAAGCCCGCGGGCCGCGAGGTCGGCGTAGTGCGCGCGGGCCTCGGCCTGGCGCTCGCCCTCGACGCCCGTCGCGATCTCGGCGCGGATGTGCTCGGGCGCCAGCTCGAACGCCTCGGTCAGCGCGAGCGCGTGCGGCCGCAGGCGCGGCAGCAGGCGGTCGTCGATGTAGTCGGTGATCGCCTGCGCGCGGTGGTCGCTGAGCCGCCCGTGGATGACGTACCAGGCCAGGTTCTTCTCGATGAGCCCGAGCCCGAAGAGGTCGCGCAGCCAGGTCAGCACCTGCCGCGTGCCCGCGTGCTTGACGTGCTCGAGCGCCTCGGTGAAGGCCTCCCACTGCAGCAGCTCGCCGTGCGCGCGCGCCGTCTCGATGAGCGCGTTCTGGTGGCGGTTGAAGAGGGCGGCGCCCTCCTCGCGCGGCATGCGGGATGCGGGGCGCAGCTTGCCCGCCAGCTCAGCCACCATCGTCTCGACCCGGTCGGTCAGCAGCTGCCGCTGCGATTCGGTATCGCGCACGTAGCCCACCGACCGGGCGGTCGAGCCGACGTCGACGACCGACTGGGCGAGCCGTCGCAGACCCGAGCGGTTGACGACGGCCTCGTTGACCTGCCCGGCGACGTAGTGCGCCATGACGCCCGCGTCGGCACGGCTGAAGGCGCGCGAGTAGTCGGTGAGCAGGCGCTTGGCGACGAGCTGCAGCAGCACGTTGTTGTCGCCCTCGAACGTCGCGTAGATGTCGAGGTCGGCGCGCAGCTGCACGAGCCGGTTCTCGGCGAGGAAGCCCTGGCCGCCGCACGCCTCGCGCGCCTCCTGGATGATGTCGAGGGCCGCCCAGGTGCTCAGCGGCTTGAGCGCCGCGGCGAGGGTCTCGAGGTCTTCGCGGTCCGCATCCGTATCGGTGCGCCCCGAGAACACGGCGTCGAACTTCTCGAGGAACACCTCGTGCGCGAACGACATGGCGTAGGTCTGCGCGAGCCGCGGCAGCAGGCGGCGCTGGTGGCGCTGGTAGTCGAGCAGCACGACCTCGTCGCGGTCGCCGCCGGCGAACTGCCGCCGCTCGGAGCCGTAGCGGATCGCGATGGTCATGGCGAGCTTGCTCGCGACGGTGACCGCGCCGTCGAGCGAGACGCGCCCCTGCACGAGCGTGCCGAGCATCGTGAAGAAGCGGCGGCCGGGGCTCTCGATCGGGGAGGTGTAGACGCCGTTCTCGTCGACGCTGCCGTAGCGGTTGAGCAGGTTGGTGCGCGGAACGCGCACGGTCGTGAAGTGCAGGCGGCCGTTGTCGATGCCGTTGAGCCCGCCCTTGAGCCCGTCATCCTCACCGCCGATGCCCGGCAGGAAGGCGCCCTTCTCATCGCGCAGCGGAACGTAGAACGCGTGCACGCCGTGGTTGACGTTGCGCGTGATGAGCTGCGCGAAGACGACGGCCGAGCGGCCGTGCAGCGCGGCATTGCCGAGGTAGTCCTTCCACGCGGCGCGGAACGGCGTGTGGATGACCCACTCATCGGTGGCGGCGTCGTACGTGGCCGTCGTGCCGATCGCCGAGACGTCGCTGCCGTGACCGGTCTCGGTCATGGCGAACGCGCCGGGCGTCGCGAGGGTGAGGGCGTCGGGCAGCCAGGCCTCGTGGTGCGGGGCGGTGCCGAGGTGCAGGATCGCCGAGGCGTAGAGGCCCCACTGCACGCCCGACTTGATCTGCATGCTCGGGTCGCCGAGCAGCAGTTCTTCGAAGCTCGCGATGAAGCCGCCGTGGTCGTCGTGGCCGCCGAAGGCCGCGGGGAAGGCGCGGTGCACCTCGCCGCGCTCGACGAGCAGCTTCAGCTGGCCGAGGACGCGCTCGCGGTGCTCGGCCATGCCGAGGCTCGGGTCGCGGTGGAAGGCGGGGTCGCGCATGAGCTCGCGGGAGGCGCGGCGGGTGTCGGCCCAGCGGCCCAGCAGCTGCTGGCCCAGGGCGGCGACGTCGACGCTGATGTCGGGGGTGTCAGCGGCCGGTGCCGACGGCACCGAGGGAACCGAAGCGGCGGCGCGCGGGGTCGCCGCGGGCGCCGGCTCGGGCACAGAGGCAGGGGCCGAGGTCTCGATCGTGCTCATGTCGTCACGGTAGGCCGCGGCGCTCGGGCGCGGGGTTTCGTCGTGCGGGGCCACGAACGCCCGTGGGCGGGCGCGGGCAGCGTTTGTGGATGACCTCACAAACCTGGGGAAGTGCATAGTGGGCTATCGCATGAGGAATGATGGGGGCATGGCAACCGTTGAGCTGACCGCCGCCGACTTCGAGCAGACCGTCACGCGCGAGGGCATCACCCTCGTCGACTTCTGGGCCGAGTGGTGCGGCCCGTGCCGCATGTTCGCGCCGATCTTCGAGAAGGCCAGCGAGCAGCACCCCGACGTGACCTTCGGCAAGGTCGACACCGAGGCCGAGCAGGCGCTCGCGGCGGCCGCGAACATCCGGTCGATCCCGACGCTCATGGCGTTCCGCGACGGCATCCTCGTCTTCGCGCAGCCCGGCGCGCTGCCGGCGCCCGCCCTCGAGCAGGTCATCACCGCAGTCAAGGGGCTCGACATGGACGAGGTGCGCGCGCAGGTCGCGGCCGCGGAGGCCGCTGCGCAGGAGTAGCGTCAGCGCGTGACCTCACCGCGCACCCGCTGGATCGGGCTCTTCGTCATCAGCCTGGCCGTCTCGCTCATCATCGTCGACTCGACCATCGTCAACGTCGCCGTGCCGTCGATCGTCGACGAGCTCGGCATCACCTCGACCGAGGTGCAGTGGGTGCAGGAGAGCTACACGCTCGTCTTCGCCGCCCTGCTGCTCGTGTTCGGCACGCTCGGCGACCGGTTCGGGCGGCGCCGGATGCTCGTCATCGGCACGGTCATCTTCATGCTCGCCTCCGTCTGGGCGGCGTTCGCCGACTCGGGCTCGACGCTGATCCTCGCCCGCGTGGTGCAGGGCGTGGGCGGCGCGATGATCCTGCCGTCGACGCTCTCGACCCTGAACTCGACCTTCCAGGGGCGCGAGCGCGGCATCGCGTTCGCGGTCTGGGGTTCCACGATCGGGGGCATGGCCGCGGTCGGCCCCCTGCTCGGAGGGTGGCTCACCACGGCGTTCTCGTGGCGGTGGGCCTTCGGCATCAACGTGCCGCTCGGCATCATCATCCTGATCGGTCTCATGCTCTTCGTGCCGGCGACGAAGGCCGACAAGCCGCAGTCGATCGATGGCGTGGGCGCCGTGCTCTCGGTGATCACGAGCGCGTTCCTCGTCTTCGGCCTGATCGAGGGCCGCACCTACGGCTGGTGGCTCTCGACCGACGGGCTGACGATCGGCGACTGGGTGTGGCCGCTCGACCTCAGCCCGGTGCCGATCGCCTTCGCGATCTCGGTCGCCGCGGGCGTCGCGTTCGTGCGCTGGGGGCTGCGACGCGAGCGGGCGGGAAAGTCGACGATGCTCGCGTTCTCGCTGCTGCGCATCGGCTCGTTCCGCAACGGCAACATCGCGGCGCTCATCGTGTCGATGGGCGAGTTCGGCATCATCCTGTCGCTGCCGCTGTGGCTGCAGAACGTGCTCGGGTACGACGCGCTGCAGACCGGAACGATTCTGCTCGCGCTCGCGGGCGGGTCGTTCCTCGCCTCGGGTGCGGGCGGCTCGCTCAGCGGTCGCGTGTCGGCCGTCGTGATCGTGCGGGTCGGCATCGCGCTCGAGATCGTCGGGCTCGTGCTGATCGGGCTCGTGATCGCGGTCGACACCCCGTGGTGGTCGATCGCGCTCGGCCTGCTCGTCTACGGCATGGGTGTCGGGCTCGCGACCGCGCAGCTCACCGGCGTGGTGCTGCAGGATGTTCCGGTCGCGGCGAGCGGCCAGGCCTCCGGCACGCAGTCGACCGCGCGGCAGGTGGGCTCGGCCCTCGGCATCGCGGTGCTCGGCACCGTGCTCTTCACGTCGCTCGGCAGCGCCCTCGACAGCCGGCTCGACAGCGCCGGCCTGCCGCCGGAGGCGCGCGACGGCATCGTGAGCGCCGTGGTCGACAGCGCCGGATCAGCGATCCCCGGCCTCGACGCGCAGTCGCCCGAGGTCGCCGATGCCGCGCGCGAAGCGTTCAGCGACGCCACGCGTTACGCCGCCTATACGGCCGCGGGGTTCCTCGCCCTCGGCCTGCTCGCGACCCTGCGGCTGACGCCCGCGCCCGTCGCGGGGCGGCGCGAGGATGCGGAGGCCGAACGCCCGCAGGGCTAAAGCTCGGCGCGCGGACCGGCGGGCGGACGGACCGGCGGGCGCTGGACGAGACGTCGGAGACCTTCCCGAACTTCGGACGAGGGATACCCCGCGTCCGAAGTTCGGGAAGAAACCGGGAGCGATCAGGCGAGCGCCCTCCGGGGCCCTTCCACAACCACGGATGGGGTGAATCCCCTTCAGCCGTTCCGTTGTTGTGGAAGCAGGAGAAGCGACGACCACTCGAGCGTGGTCGGGCGATCCTCCAAGCCCATGCAACTCGGCGCGGGCCGTCGGGTAGCGCCAGGGATACGGTGGCCGAGCGACCGCAGGGCTAGAGCTCGGCGCGTGCGCGGAAGAAGCGGCGCACGCGCTCGCGCACGGTGGCGGGCGGCGGCTCGTTGTAGCGATCGACGTATTCCTGACCCGACATGCTCTGGATGCGGGCCATGATCGCGTCGGTCGCGTGCCGGCGGGCACGACCGGAGTCTGCGGTGCCGAACGGCGAGATGTCCATCGGCTCACCGAACTGGATCGTGATCGGCACCCGGCGGATGCGCCGCGAGCCGACCGGCTGCAGGTGCTGCGTGCCGATGAGGGCGACCGGCACCACGGGCGCGCCCGCGGTGAGCGCGAGCCACGCCACGCCGGTCTTGCCGCGGTAGAGACGACCGTCGCGCGAGCGCGTTCCCTCGGGGTAGATCGAGAACGCCTGGCCCGCCTGCAGCTTCGCGAGCCCTGCGTCGAGCGCCTCCTGCGCGGCCTGACCGGCGCCGCGCTTCACCGGGATCGCGCCCACACCCGAGAAGAATGACCGGGATGCCCACCCCTTCAACCCCTTCCCGGTGAAGTACTCCTCCTTGGCCAGGAAGCTCACCGGGCGCCGAGCCAGCAGGCTGATCACGATGGAGTCGATGAACGACAGGTGGTTGCTCGCGACGACGACCGGACCCTCGGCGGGCATGTTCTCGCGGCCGATGACGGTGGGCCGCCAGATGAGCCTCGCAACGGGCGCGAGGAACGCGCGAGCGAGGAAGGTCAGCACCGCCCTATCGTGGCACGATTCCTATTCCGCTGGGGGAATGTCGTCGGGCGGAACGTCGTCGAAAGGCGGCTCGTCGAACGGCGGCTCGTCGGCGGGCGGCGGAACCGTCGCCGCGGGCGGCTCCTCGCCCCGCACGATCGCGAGCACCGCATCGCCGAACCGCTCGAGCTTGGCGGCGCCGACGCCGCTCACCTGCGAGAGCTCGTCGTGCGTCGTCGGCTCGGTGAGCGCGATGCCGCGCAGCGTGGCGTCGGCGAACACGACGTAGGCTGGGGCCCCGAGCGCGCGGGCGGTCGCCGCGCGCCAGGCGCGCAGTCGCTCGAACAGCGGCGCGGCCGCGGGCGGCAGATCGCTCGCCGCCGCGCTGCGGGCGCGGCTCGACCTGCTCGCACGCACGACCTCGCGCCGCAGCGCCACCGTGCGCTCACCGCGCAGCACGGCACCGCTCGCCTCGGTGAGAACGAGGGTGCCGTAGCCATCGCCGTGCACGGCGAGCAGCCCCTGCGCGAGCAGCTGCCGCACCACGCCGCGCCACTCGGCCTCGCCGAGCTCGGTGCCGATGCCGAACGTCGCGAGCTGGTCGTGCCCGAGCTGCGTGACCCGCGGGGTCTGCTTGCCGAGCAGGATGTCGATGAGCTGCCCCGCGCCGTAGCGCTGCCGCCGCTCGCGGTCGAGCCGAACGATGGTCGACAGCAGCTTCTGGGCCGGCACCGTGCCATCCCAGCTCTCGGGCGGGTTCAGACAGGTGTCGCAGTTGCCGCAGCGGCCGCCGGGCCGCTCTTGCCCGAAGTACGCCAGCAGTTGCGCGCGGCGGCACTGCACGGTCTCGCAGAGCGCGAGCATCGCATCCAGCAGCTGGCTCATGCGTCGCTTATGGGCGGCGTCGCCCTCGGACTTGTCGATGAGCTGGCGCTGCTGCACGACGTCCTGCAGACCATACGCGAGCCATGCCGTCGACGGCATACTGTCGCGACCGGCACGGCCCGTCTCTTGGTAGTAGCCCTCGACGCTCTTCGGCAGGTCGAGGTGCGCGACGAACCGCACGTCGGGTTTGTCTATGCCCATGCCGAAGGCGATCGTCGCGACCATCACGATGCCGTCCTCCCGCAGGAACCGCGACTGGTGGTCGGCCCGCATCGCGGCGTCGAGTCCCGCGTGGTACGGCAGCGCCGGAATGCCGTGCGCCTGCAGCTCGGCCGCCGTCTTCTCGACGCTCGCCCGCGACAGGCAGTAGACGATGCCCGCGTCGCCGGGGTGCTCGGTGCGGATGAGCTGCAGCAGCTGCTGCACGGGCTGGTTCTTCGGCTCGATGCGGTACTGGATGTTCGGCCGGTCGAAGCTCGCCACGAAGCGCCGCGCCTGGCCGAGGTCGAGCCGCTGCACGATCTCGGCCGCCGTCGCCGCCGTCGCTGTGGCGGTCAGCGCGATGCGCGGCACCGTCGGCCAGCGCTCGTGCAGCATCGACAGCGCGAGGTAGTCGGGGCGGAAGTCGTGACCCCACTGCGAGACACAGTGGGCCTCGTCGATGGCGAACAGGGCGATGCGGATGCTCGCGAGCAGCTCGACGGTGGCCGGCACGGTCACCCGCTCGGGCGCGAGGTAGAGCAGATCGACCTCGCCCGCCCGCAGCGCGTGCTCGACCATGCGGCGATCGTCGGGCGACTGCGTCGAGTTGAGGAACGCGGCGCGCACGCCGAGTGCCTCGAGGGCATCCACCTGGTCTTTCATCAGGGCGATGAGCGGCGAGATGACGACGCCGACGCCCTCGCGCACGAGCGCCGGAATCTGGTAGCAGAGGCTCTTGCCGCCGCCGGTCGGCATGAGCACGAGGGCGTCACCGCCCGCGACGACGTGCTCGATGATCGCCTGCTGCTCGCCGCGGAACGCCGGGTAGCCGAAGACGCGCTCGAGCACCTGCTGCGGGCCGGGCGTGCCCGCGGGCTCCGTGCTGGTCTGCTCGGCGGTCGTGGTCACCCGCCCCAGGCTAGTCGGCAGGACTGACCGTGCTGACCCGCCTTACTCCTCGCCGCGAGGGCCGCCCTTCTGGAACCATTGAAAGATGAACCATACGATCGCGCCCACTATGGGAACCAGCACGACGACGGCAATCCAGACCGTCCTATCCAGACTCCCGAATCGAGGTGTCCGCGCGATCAGCACGATACTGGCGACGGTGAGCGCAGCTACCGAGGCGAAGCCGATCCACGTCAGGGCGTCGAACCACGGGGGGATGATGGGTCCAGGCACCGTCACGACGTGACCGTTGAGTACGTGTCGCGACCAACACGGAGCTCCACCCAGTAGTTCCAACTCATGCCCCAAATCGTTGACGCATCACCCTGCCAACGGATGAACGCACGGTTCGACGTCGTCTCGATCATCCGAGACGCCACAAGAGATGGTGAACTGCATGTTGTGCCAGCAAGGCAACGCTGAAACGGAACACCTGCGTAACGAATCCGGTCGTAGCTGCCCTGAACGATGGTGAAGTCAACCCCGGTTGCACCGGCTACGATTGCGCCCCACACCCCGTCGACTTGACAATTGTCGTAATTCTTGTAGCCGGACCCTCCCGTGACAACGCACGCTTGAATCCCTCTGGATTGAATCCGGCCGTTCGTCGATATCCGGGGAATCTCTATTCCCTGAGCAGAGAAGGAACCGTCGGCAAAGCGGCTGATTCGATAGTCCATACCATCGATGATGAGGCGATCTCGCGAGACGGGAATTGCCCCGACCTCGTACACCTCCCAGGGGTCGTCACTTTCCAAAGCGAGGATCAGAGTCTCCACCTGATGAGAAGGGACGCCGAAGGTCTCCAGATGGGCTCGAACTTCGCTGTACGGATCGGACGGGACCAAGGCGAATTGCGGCGGAACGGCAGCAAACATCCACAAGCCCGCCATGACGACAGCCACGGCCTTGCGCACACCATGCGGGTGGAGACGTTGCATCAGTTCCTCCGATTCTGAGCCACCAGGCTTTACCTGAGTTTCGAGCACCGTAGCGGGGAACTCAATACACGAGACAGAGCGGAAAAACACACCCAACCGTTTAAGCAGCCGCTTCTTTCGTATTGCGAAAACCGCAGCCTCGAGACCGCAGCTTCGCGTGCTCGATCTAAATGTGAATCGCCGGGTCGATGACGAAGCCGTCGGCGCCCGTGCGGCCGGCGCCGCGATCGATCGGGCGCGAGGTGGCAGGGATGCCCGTCGCGACCGAGTCGGCGGGAACATCCTTCGTCACCAGAGCGAGCGCGCCGACCTGCGAGCGGTCGCCGATCGTGACGGGGCCGAGCACGGTGGCGTTGGCCCCGATGAGCACGCCGTTGCCGACCGTCGGGTGGCGCTTGCCCTTCTCGAGGGTTCGACCGCCGAGGGTGACGCCGTGGTACAGCATGACGTCGTCACCGATCTCAGCGGTCTCGCCGATGACCACCCCCATGCCGTGGTCGATGAAGAGCCGCTTGCCGATCGTCGCCCCGGGGTGGATCTCGATGCCCGTCCACCACCGCGCACCCTGCGCGACCATGCGACCGAGCAGTTTGAACCCGTGCCGCCACAACCAGCTCGCGATGCGATGCCACCACACGGCATGCAGACCCGCCGAGGTCAGGAACACCTCGAGCGCCGACCGCGCGGCCGGGTCGCGCAGACGGGCCGTGCGGATGTCCTCCCGCACGCTCATCTACGCTCGCAGGTCTTCGTAGAGCACGCTCGACAGGTAGCGCTCGCCGTAGCTCGCGACGATGACGACGATGAGCTTGCCGGCGTTCTCGGGCCGCTTCGCCAGCTCGACCGCGGCGTGCACGGTCGCCCCCGACGAGATGCCGGCGAGGATGCCCTCCTCCTCGGCGAGGCGGCGCGCCATCGAGACCGCCTGGTCGATGTTGACGTCGACGACCTCGTCGTAGATCTCCTGGTCGAGCACCGGAGCGATGAAGTTCGGGCCGATGCCGGCGATCTTGTGGGGGCCGGGAGCGCCCCCGCGCAGGATGGGGTTCTCCTCCGGCTCGACGGCGACCACCTGCAGGCCGGGCTTCTGCTGCTTGAGGTACTGGCCGGTGCCGGTGATGGTGCCGCCGGTTCCCACGCCGGCGACGAAGATGTCGACGGCGCCGTCGGTGTCGTTCCACACCTCGGGGCCGGTGGTGCGGCGGTGAATCTCGGCGTTCGCCTCGTTCTCGAACTGGCGGGCGAGGATCGAGCCCGGGCGCTCGGCGGCGAGCCGCTCCGACGTCGCCACGGCCCCCTTCATGCCCTCGCTCGCCGGGGTGAGGATGAGCTCGGCGCCGTACGCCTTGAGCAGCATCTTGCGCTCCGTGCTCATCGACTCGGGCATGACCAGCACGGTCTTGTAGCCGCGGGCCGCGCCGACCATCGCGAGCGCGATGCCGGTGTTGCCGCTCGTCGCCTCGATGATCGTGCCCCCGGGCTGCAGCTCGCCGCTCTTCTCGGCCGCGTCGACGATGGCGACTCCGAGGCGGTCTTTCACGCTCGCCGAGGGGTTGTAGAACTCGAGCTTGGCCAGCACGGTCGCCCCCGCGCCATCGGTCACCTTCCGCAGCGTGACGAGCGGGGTGTTGCCGAAGACCTCGGTGATGTCGGAATAGATGCGAGCCATGGGGTTCTCCTCGAGAGAAAGTCGTGAGGTTCTAGGGTACGGGCGCGGCCTGCATGCCGAGCGAATGTGACGCCAGCGCACACCCCCCGGCTCAACCACCCGATTCGTCACACCATTCCCGCCCCTGCGAGAATCGACGCAGGAGGTGCGCGACGTGCTCACAGTGATCCTCGGGCTCGCCGGCGCCCTCGTCTACGGCGCCGCCGACTTCCTCGGCGGGCTCGCCGCGCGCCGCATCTCGGCGCTGCGGGTGACCGCCGTCGGTGCGCTCTCGGGCGTCGTGCTGCTGGCGCTCGGCTCGCTCCTCGTGCCCGGACGCTGGTCGTGGGAGGCCGTGCTGTGGGGCGGCATCTCGGGCGTCACGGGCGCTGCCGCCATCGCGCTGCTCTACGCGTGCCTCGCGATCGGGCCGATGAGCATCCTGTCGCCGCTGACCGCCGTGACCTCCGCGATCGTGCCGCTCACCTGGGGGCTCGTCACCGGTTCGCAGCTCGGCGTCATCGCGTACCCGGCGTTCGCCCTCGCGCTCGTCGCCGTCGTGCTCGTCGGCTTCGTGCCGTCGAAGGAGGCCGTGCGGCCGACCCTCGCGGGGCTGCTGATGGCGGTCGCCTCGGGCACCCTCATCGGGGCGTTCTACATCCTCATCGACCAGACGCCCGACGACAGCGGGCTCGTGCCCCTCGTCGTGAACCGCAGCGTGAGCGGCAGCATCATGATCACGCTCATCCTCGTTCTCGCGGTCGTCGCGGCGGCGCGGCACGTGCGGGCGACGGATGCGCCGCTCGCGGTGCTCGACGGCGCGCACGGCGCGCCGCACGGGCTCGCCGCCGACGCCCCGGCAGCCGCGGGCACCGCCGTCGCGGAACCGACCGAGGGCGGCGCCGGCACCCGGCTGCTGCGCGCGAGTGCCGCCGCACTGCGTGGCGGCTGGCGTGGCGGCTTCTGGCTCGGCGTCGGGTGCGGACTGCTCGACGCCGTCGCCAACATCATCGTGATCGTGGGGCTGCGGGTCGGCGAGCTCACGATCGTCTCGGTGCTGACGGCGCTCTACCCGGCGGGCACGATCCTGCTCGCCGCGGTGGTGCTGCGCGAGCGCATCGCGCGGCTGCAGTGGGTCGGGCTCGTGCTGGCGCTGGCCGCGAGCGCGATGCTCGCCGCGGCCTGAGCCCGCATCCCCCGCCCGCCCCGACCCCGGCCCGAACCCGCACCGCCCCTCTCCGAAACTCCCGAATGCAAGGATGGCGGTCGGGCCGTCCTTGGATTCAGGAGTCTCAGCAGAGAGCCGAACAGGTGCCTCTCGGAGGGGAGGGGCGCCAGGGCTTGAGGCGCCAGGGGAGGGGCGCCAGGGTGAGAGGCGCCAGGGCGAGGGTCAGAGGGCGGCGAGCTCGTCGAGCAGGCGGTCGCCCGCGCGCACCGCGGTGGTCTCAGCCTCGATCTCGGCGCGCTCGAGCAGTTCGCCGAAGCGGCGGGCGCGCGGGCGCGTGATGAGGGTCACGACCGTGCCGGGCTTGCCGGCGCGGCCGGTGCGGCCCGCGCGGTGCAGGTACGTCTTGTACTCGTCGGGCGCGTCGGCCTGCACCACGAGCGAGATGTCGTCGACGTGGATGCCCCGGGCCGCGACATCCGTCGCCACGAGCACGCGCACGCGCCCGCTTGTGAGCTTCTCGAGGTTGCGGGTGCGACGCGCCTGGTTGAGGTCGCCGTGCAGGCTGACGGTCGCGATTCCCGCGTCGTCGAGCTGATCGGCGAGCTCTTCGGCGAACGCGCGGGTGCGCGCGAACACGAGCGTCTTGCCCGGGCCGGCCGCGAGCTGCTCGATGACGGCGCGCTTCTCGCGCTGCTCGACGAGCAGCACGCGGTGGTCGATCGTCGACGACTGCTGGTCCTCCCCCGCCACCTCGTAGACCGCGGGGTCGGTGAGGAACTCGGCGACGAGGCTCGCGACGCCGCTGTCGAGCGTCGCCGAGAACAGCAGGCGCTGCCCTCCGCTGCGCGTGCGGCGGATGATGCGCTGCACGGGCTCGAGAAAACCGAGCTCGCACATGTGGTCGGCCTCGTCGAGCACGACGATCTCGATCTGGCTGAGGTCGAGACGACCCTGCTCGACGAGGTCTTCGATGCGGCCCGGCGTGCCGATGATGATGTCGACACCGCGCTGCAGGGCGCCGACCTGGCGGCCCTGCGGCACGCCGCCGTAGATCTGCGTGGTGAACTGCCCGACGCTGCGCGCGATGGGCTGCACGGTCGCGTCGATCTGCAGGGCGAGCTCGCGCGTCGGCGCGAGAATCAGGGCGCGCGGGGCACGACCCATCTCGCGCCGGGTTCCGCCTCGGTTCTGCAGCAGGCGCTCGACGAGCGGCGCGCCGAAGGCGATGGTCTTGCCCGAGCCGGTGCGGCCGCGGCCGAGCACGTCGCGGCCGGCGAGCACATCGGGGATGGTCGCCGCCTGGATCGGGAACGGGCGCTCGGCACCGAGGTCGGCGAGCGTGCGCGTGATGTTGCCGCCGAGGCCGAGGTCGGCGAAGGTCACACCCTCGACGTCGGCGGCCTCGACGGCGCGTGCCGCCAAGCGGTCGAGCACGACATCGTCGGTCGCCGCGGCGGTCGCCGTGCGGTCGGGGTAGAAGCTCGAGGGCCGGGCCTCGCGCTGCTCGCGCTGCGTGCGCGGGGCGCTCGTCGTGCGTGCGTCGCGAGCAGGGCGCGCGTCGCGGCTGCCGCGCTCGTCGCGGGCGGGATGCTCGGCGCGCGCCGGGCGGCCAGCGCCGGTCTTCGGGCGCCACTCGGGGCGGTGCACGGCCCGACCGGTGCCGGTGCGCTCGGCGCCGTCGCGCGTGGGCACCGCATCCCGGCCGGTACGGCGACGTTCGGCGTCATGTTTCTCGTCGCGCCCGCCGTTGCGCGACGGGGCCCCGCGCTCGGGGGTGCGGCCGCGCTCGACCCGCTCATCGCGGCTCCAGCGGGGCTTCTTGCCGGTTGCCGAGCCGGAGGCCGCGGCCTCGTCGGGGCGGTAGCCGCGGTGCTTGGGGCTGCGCGATCCGGGGGCTCCGGCGCGGGCGGTCGAGCCGCCGGACGAGCCGCCGGTCGAGCGGGCCGAGGTGCGGGTGTTCTGGCCGGCGCGCGCGGCGCCGCCCTGCTTCTTCTGAGGCATGGATCTTCCTGGGTAGAGCACGAGGTTCTCGTCGGCGCGCACGCGCACCGCTATCCCAGGCAGTCGTCGACGCGGGGTCGAGGGCCGGGGGCCGTCACTTCTCGAGGTGAGCCCGTACCGTCGATCGACGGCGGGCACCGGCCCTGAGGCGCACACAATGCAGATGACGAGCATGCTCGCCCGCCTCCAGCCGACCCCTCAGGGTACCCCACGCGCCTGCCGCCCCCGCGGGCCGAGCCCGTATTCTGGGCGCATCGTGATCACCGTCACCGTCGAAGACCCCCGCCAGCCCGAGGTCGAGGCTCTGCTGCGTGCGGGCGACGCCTACGCCCTGAGCCTCTACCCCGCCGAGAGCTGCTACATGCTGAACCTCGACGAGCTCGTCGCCCCCGGGGTGACCGTGTTCGTCGCGCGCGACGACCAGAGCCGGGCGCTCGGCATGGCGGCCCTCGTCGATCGGGGTGACACGACGGGCGAGCTGAAGAGGCTGTACGTCGACGAGGCCGGGCGCGGCCAGGGCGTCGCGACGGCGGTGATGGATGCTCTCGAGGCGGCCGCCCGCGCGCAGGGCATCCGCACACTGCAGCTGGAGACCGGCCCGAAGCAGCTGCCCGCGATCGCCCTGTACGAGCGGCGCGGGTACGCGCACATCGAGAACTTCGGGCCCTATGTGGGCGACGAGTTCAGCGTGTGCATGGAGAAGGCGCTGGGTTAGGCGCCGCTCGCCACCTTCGGCGCGCGACGCTTCGGCGCGGGGGCAGGCGGTGCGGGAGCGACGGCGAGCAGCTCGAGCAGCACGAGCAGGCCGGCTGCGAGCAGCGCGCTCGCGAGCACGGTGAGCACTGAGAGCGGGGGCAGCAGCACGGCCGGAAGAGCGGCGAGCGCGACGATGCCGTACCGCAGCGGCGCGCGCCGCGCGTGGAGCCACGTCGTGACGGGCCCCTCGGCAACACCCAGCGCCGCGCGGCCCGCGGCGAGGCGGGCGCTGAGCGCAGCGCGGGCCCCCTGCGCGAGCCCTGATGCCCCGAGCCACCAGCCGACGAGCACCGCCAGCACGCTGAGGGCGAGCAGGCCGAGCACCACGCTCACGGCGTACGCCGTCATCGCGTCGAACACCGCCCGGGCGACGGCCGAGGAGTCGGGCCCCACGTAGGCCGCGATCGCCGTGCGCGCGAGCGAGAAGCCGACGGCGAGCGCCGCCGTGACACCGAGCGCGATGAGCCCCACCGTGCGGAGGGTCGCGGGCCGACGGGGAGCGAGCAGCACAGCCCCGACGAGCAGCGCGGCGGTGATCCACGGCAGCCACAGCCCGACGGTCATGCCCACCTGGAAGAGCACGCGGGCGAGGGCAAGGTTCGGCACCTCGGCGATGACGATCGCGCGGTCGACGTCGGGGATGGCGGCGGCGAACGGCACGCCCTGCTCGACGAGCGCGGCGCGCACCTCGGCCACGATGGGCCCGAGCGGCAGGCTCAGGGTTCCGTCGCGATCGAGCGCGAGCAGCGAGTCGGGCGACCCGGCGAGCAGGCGGATCGTCTGCGCGTGCAGCACCTCGACCGACCGCTGCCAGGCCGCGCTGAACGCGTCGGAGCGCACGACCTCGGTGACGACGTCGGCGACGAGCGAGCGCACTCCGGCCGCGATCGGCGCGCTCACGAGCTCGAGGGCGGCCTGCGCCCGGGGGCCGAGCTCGAGCGCCTCGCCGAGCCCGACAAGCAGCTCGCTCGTGACGGCGTCGATGTCGATCTGCTCGTCGACGAGGGCCGTGACCTCGACGATGATGCGATCCTGCACCGCCGGGTCGTCGGCGAGCGGGCCGAGCGCGGCGACGAAGCGCTCGGTCTCGACCAGTTGCGTCGTGGCCCAGTGCGCCATGACCGCCCCGGGCAGCAGCAGCAGCCCGACGGCGGCCAGCGCGGCCGCGGCGAACCGGCGCCCGCGCATCAGCGCGCCGCGGCCTTCAGGCGGTCGATCTCGTCGCGGATGCGCCGGATGTGGTCAGGGGATGCCGTGCCCGCGCCCGCCACCCCCTCGAGCTCGGCCGCGAGGGCGTCGAGCTCGGCGTGCGTCGCGTGGGCATCCCGCATCGACGCCCCGATGTGGATCGTGCCCGTCGCCGTCGGCAGGCCCTCTTTCGCGCGGTCGGCCGTGACCTCCTCGCGCGCCTGGTCCATGGCCGTGATGACGATGCCGATGAGGATGTTCAGCACCGTGAACACGATGAAGAACATGTAGCTCAGGAAGTACAGCAGGGCCCACGGGGTGATCGAGAGGCCGCCCAGGAACGAGTCAGGGAAGTTCTCGAGGGTCAGCATGACGGTGAGCGTCACCATGGCGGTGCCGATGTCGCCCCACTTGTCGGGAGCCTGCTCGCCGAAGAGGTACACCCCGGCCATGGCGTAGATGAACATGAGGAAGCCGATGAGCACGGCGAGGCTGGCCAGCGGCGCAACCGACTTGATCATCGACACCATGAGGATGCGCGCTTCGGGCAGGAAGCGGAAGATGCGCAGGATGCGCAGCAGGCGCACGAG
>JAIXXG010000029.1 GCA_027490915.1 Microbacteriaceae bacterium | reverse complement strand
GCGTGGGTGCACATCGGCTGGTGGGTCGACGGCTACGACTGGACGCCCCCGTGACACCTGCTGGTCACCGCAGGGCCTCCCGTCGATTTAGTCGTTGAGCACCCGTAAGGGATAATGGGAGCAGGATTTCAGCGAAAGGGGAGGCCGCATGGCTGCCATGAAGCCCAGAACGGGTGACGGACCGATGGAGGCCGTCAAGGAGGGGCGCCTCATCATCGTGCGCGTTCCGCTCGAGGGCGGTGGCCGTCTCGTGGTCTCGGTCAACGACGACGAGGCTCGCGAGCTGCACGACGCCCTCGCGGCGGCGATCGGCTAGGCGACAGGTACTGCCGGCGGCCCGCTCAGCGAGCCGACCGCGCTGTCTGCGGCTCGCTCAGCGAGCCGACCGCGCTGTCTGCGGCTCGATCAGCGAGCCGTCACAATCTGGAGAAGCCCGTCTCCGACGGGCGACACGGCCACGTGCACGGCCGGCGACTCGAGCAGCTCGGCGACGATGCCCCGCAGCTCGGCGGTGACGCCGTCGCGGCGGGCCGGGTCGGGCACGGCGTCGCGCCAGAGCGCGTGCGGCACGAGCACCGCGCCGCCCGGGCGCACGAGCCGCAAGGCGTGCTCGAGGTACTCGGCGATCGCGCCGGGGTCGGCGTCGATCAGCACCGCGTCGTAGCTGCTCTCGTTCATGCGGGGCAGCACGTCGCGCGCGCGGCCCGTGATGAGGCGCACGCGCGCGGCCGGATGCCCGGCCTCGGTGAAGAGCCGGCGCGCGACCTCGTGGTGGTCGGCCTCGAGGTCGATCGAGGTGAGCTGAGCATCCGGTGCCCCCTGCAGCAGCCAGAGGCCCGAGACCCCGACGCCGGTGCCGATCTCGATGATGCTCTCGGCCGCGAGGGCGGCGGTGATGACGGCGAGCTGCGCGCCCGTGGCGGCGCTGATGGGCTCGATGCCGCGCTCGAGCGACTGGGCCCGCGCGGCGCGGATGACGTCGGGTTCGACCGTGCGGTCTTCGACGTACTTCCACGACAGGTCTTTGCTGGCCACGGTGCTCCTTCTCGGCCCCCAGCCTAGGGCGAAGCTCTCGGGTGACCCCGCTATTCTCGAGGGGTGTCCTGGGGCCTGACGTTCGAGAAGCTGCTGCTCATCGGGCTGATCGCTGTGCTGATCATCGGCCCCGATCGGCTGCCGGGCTATGCCGCCCAGTTCGGCCGGTTCATCCGCACCCTGCGCGACATGGCCAACGGCGCCAAAGATCGCATGCGGGAGGAGATGGGCCCCGACTACGACGACGTCGACTGGAAGAAGCTCGACCCCCGGCAGTACGACCCGCGCCGCATCATCCGCGAGGCGCTGCTCGAAGACGAGCCGGCGACGGCGCGGCCTGCCCCGGCGGCCGCGGCCGCCCCGCCCCGCGAGTCGGCGTACGCCCAGCGGCAGCGGCTCATCCGCGAGGGGCGCCCGGCGCCGTTCGACCCCGAGGCGACCTAGCGGCGCGCGCCGTCGCCGCCCGCGCCCGCGGCGGCGACCACCGGGATGCTCGCCGTCGGGGTGCGCGGCTCTCCGACCGTGCGGTAGCCCTCCATCACCCGTGCGGCCTCCGCCTGTAGCAGCTCGATGACCCGGCGCACGCTCGGGCGCTCAGCGCGGTCGGCCCGCAGCAGGGCCGAGATCTGGCGCTCGGCCGAGAGCCCGGTGATCGGACGGGTGACGATGCCGTTGCCGTGGCTGCGCGTGGTGAACCGCGGCAGAATCGCGATGCCGACCCCGGCGGCCACGAGCCGCTCGACGATGAGGTTGTCCATGACGCGCTGCACGATGCGCGGCTCGCGCCCGACGGCCGCCGTGACGCGCTCGTGCACCCGATCGTAGGGATAGCCGACGGGCGCGCCGATCCAGTCTTCATCGATGAGGTCGGATGCCCGCACCACCGACTTCTCGACCAGCCGGTGCCCGGCCGGCAAGGCGACATCGAAGGGCTCGGTCATGAGCGGCACGACGCGCAGACCCTGCTCGCCCCAGTGGGCCGGGATTCCCTGCGAATCGGCGATGACGATGTCGTAGTCGGGCGTGAGCTGCGCGAAGTCGGGCAGGGGCATGTCGTGGTCGGTGAGCACGACCTCGAGGCCCGGTTCGTCGCGCACCGCGAGCAGCACGCCCGGCAGCAGCATCTGCCCGGCGGTGGGGAAGGTGCTCACCGTGACGGTGCCCTGCGGGCTTCCGGCGAACTCGAGCCAGAGCGCCTCGGCCGACTCGATCGCGACCGCGATGCGGCGGGCCGTGTCGGCGAGGGCGAGGCCCGCGCCGGTGAGCACGAGCCCGCGGCCCCGACGCTCGGTCAGGGGCACGCCGACCTCCGCTTCGAGCACCTTCAGCTGCTGCGAGACGGCGGATGCGGTGCGGTGGGTGGCGCGAGCGACCGCGGTGATGCTGCCGCGGTCGGCGAGCTCGCGCAAGAGCTGCAGGCGCCGGACATCCATGCCTCAATCATAAAGACAAACTGCACAATACGTTCAGAAAGTATCGATTGTGCTAATGCTTCATGCGCGCTGGAATGGGAGTGTTCAGGAAGCAAGGAGACCCGCCATGACCGCACTGCTCGTCATCATCGCTCTGCTCGGCGCTGCCGCTGCCGTGTCGACCATCGTCGTCGCGAGCCGCGACGGCTACCGCCGCGTGCCGGCGACGCAGCGCTAGTCAGAGCGGTTCGCCCCCGCGTCGCGGGGCGCCAGCGAGAGTTTGCGCCCCGCGAGGCCGCGGCCCCGACGGGCCAGGTCGCGCGCGAGCGCGCTGATCGCCGTCGCCGCCGCATCGCTCTCGATGCCGTCGCTCGACGCGCGCAGCACGATCGGCTCTCCCGCGTCGCCGCCCTCGCGCAGCGCGACGCTCAGCGGAACCTGCGCCAGCAGCGGCACCTCGAGCCGCGCGGCCGTCTCGGCGCCTCCGCCCGAGCCGAAGAGCTCGAGCACGCTGCCGTCGGGCTGCGCGAGCCCGGCCATGTTCTCGACCACACCGATCACGGTCTGCCCGGTCTGACGGGCGACGAGGCCCGAGCGTTCGGCCACATCGGCGGCCGCCCGCTGCGGCGTCGTCACCACCACCACCTCGGCGTGCGGCATGAGCTGCCCCACCGAGATCGCCACATCGCCCGTGCCGGGCGGCATGTCGAGCAGCAGCACGTCGAGATCGCCGAAGTGCACGTCGGTGAGAAACTGCTGCACCGTGCGGTGCAGCATCGGCCCGCGCCACGAGACCGCCGTGCGGGCATCCACGAACATGCCGATCGAGATCACGGCCACGCCGTGCGCGCGGGGCGGCATGATCATGTCGCCCACGCGCGTCGGCTTCGCATCGGCGATGCCGAGCAGCGCCGGAATCGAGAAGCCGAACACATCGGCGTCGACGAGCCCGACGCGCAGCCCCTGCTGGGCCAGGGCGACGGCGAGGTTGGCGGTGAGCGTCGACTTGCCGACGCCGCCCTTGCCGCTCGTGATCGCGATGACGCGCGTCAGCGAGTCGGCCGTGAACGGGTGACCCGAGGGCCGGGTGCCGCGCAGGCGGGCGATGAGGGAATCGCGCGTCGCCGCATCCATGACGCCGACGTCGACCGACACCGCGCCGACCCCCGCAACGCTCTCGGCCGCCGCCCGCACGTCGCGCTCGATCGCCGTCGCGGCCGGGCAGCCCACGATCGTCAGACGCAGGTCGATCGCCACCGCATCGCCATCGACGCGGATGCTCGGAACCATGTCGAGCTCGGTGACCGGCCGGCGGATCTCGGGGTCGATGACGCCCGCGAGCGCGGCCCGCACGCGCGCCTCGAGCTCGAGCGCCGCGCCGCCGGCGTCAGCGCTCATCGGCCGAGCGTGCCGACTCGCTGTCGGCTCGGTCGCGGCGGTCGAGCTCGTCGAGCAGGGCACGCAGCTCGGTGCGCAGCTGGTCGCGCGTCACGACATCCTTCACCGCGAGCCGCAGGGCGACGACCTCGCGCGCGAGGTACTCGGTGTCGGCCAGGTTGCGCTCGGCCCGCTGCCGGTCTTGCTCGATCTGCACGCGGTCGCGGTCGTCTTGCCGGTTCTGCGCGAGCAGGATCATCGGGGCCGCGTATGAGGCCTGCAGCGAGAGGATGAGCGTGAGCAGCGTGAAGTTGAGCGCGCGCGGGTCGAACTGCGCGTCGATGGGCGCGACCGTGTTGTAGACGAGCCAGATCGTGACGAAGGCCGTCATGCCGACAAGGAACCACGGGGTTCCCATGCCGCGCGCGAACGCTTCCGAGAACCGGCCCATGCGGTCGCGGCCGCCGCCGAAGCGGGGGACGAGCGGAGCGCGCAGCCCCTTCGGCGCGTCGAGCCTCACCTCGGGGCGACGGGCGCGCCGGTCACGCGCCGCCATCGCCGGCCCTCCTCGCCGTGGGGGAGCCCGCGGGCCGGCGCCGCGGCGCCGTCACGGCATCGTGGTCGGCGCTGCGCCAGTCGTCGGGCAGCAGGTAGTCGAGCACGTCGTCGATCGTCACGACGCCCACCAAGCGGTGGCTCTCGTCGACGACCGGCAGCGAGACGAGGTCGTAGCTCGCCAAGCGTCGCGAGACCTCGGCCGCGGAGGTGTCGGGCGTGACCGGCTCGATGCTGCGGTCGATGATCGTGCCGAGGCGCTCGTGCGGCGGGTAGCGCAGCATGCGCTGGAAGTGCACCATGCCCAGAAAACGTCCGGTCGGCGGCTCGTAGGGCGGCAGGGTGACGCAAATCGCGGCCCCGATCGCGGGTGCGAGCTCGTGGCGGCGGATGAGGGCGAGACCCTCGGCCACGGTGGCGTCGGCCGACACGATGATCGGCTCGGTGGTCATGAGGCCGCCCGCGGTGTCGGCGTCGTAGCTGAGCAGAAAGCGGACGTCCTCCGCCTCTTCCGGGTCCATGAGCTCGAGCAGGTGCTCGCCGCGCACGGCCGGCAGCTGGGCGATGAGGTCGGCGGCGTCGTCGGGCTCCATCTGGTCGAGCACGTCGGCGGCGCGCTCGTCGTCGAGCTGGGCGAGAATCTCGACCTGCGCGGTCTCGGGCATCTCTTCGAGGGCGTCGGCGAGTCGGTCGTCTGACAGCTCTTCGGCGACCTCGATGCGGCGGGTCTCGGGCAGCTCGAGCAGGCTCGTCGCCAGGTCGGCCGGCAGCAGTTCGTTGTACGACGCCACCAGCTGCTCGGCGCTCTGCGGCTCGGTGCCCGACGTCTGCTCGATGACCTCCGACCAGCGCACGAAGAGGGTCGGGCCCTTCGCGAACGGGGCGGGAACCGAGCGCGGCTTGCGCACGAAGAGCTGGTCGACGGTCCACTCGCCCGGGCCCGACTCGATGATCGCGACGTCTTCGATCGTCGCCGGCCCGCCCCCGTCGCGCAGCTGCACGCCGCGGCCGACGAGCTCGGCGAGCACGCGCACCTCACCGCCGCGCTGCGCGAAGCGCCGCAGGTTGATGAGGCCGGTGGTGATGACCTGCCCGCCGCTCATGCTCGTGACCCGGCCGATCGACACGAACACGCGACGGCGACCGGGAACCTCGACGACGAGGCCGATCACCCGCGGCGGATCGTTGCGCCGGTAGACGACGAGCACATCGCGCACCCGACCGACGCGGTCGCCGACCGGGTCGAAGACCGCGCACCCCGCGAGGCGGGCGACGAAGACGCGGGAGGTGCTCACGGCTCAACCTTATCGCCGGGCTGTCAGAATGGCCGGGTGAGCAACCCGAGCCTGTTCGGCCGCCGTGCGGCCGCCCCGCCGACCGTCCCGCAGGGCGACGTGCTGGGCGAGTACGCCACCTACCCCGAGGCCCAGAAGATCGTCGACCGGCTCGCGAAGGCCGACTTCGCGATCACCGGCATGGCCATCGTCGGCAGCGACCTCAAGACCGTCGAGCGCATCACGGGCCGGATGACCTACGGGCGGGCGGCTCTCGCCGGTGCCGCGAGCGGGTCGTGGGTGGGCCTGTTCTTCGGCCTCGTGCTCTTTCTGTTCTCGCCCGAGCCGAACTTCTCGCTCGTGCTCGCCGCGGCTCTCATCGGCGCGGGCTTCGGCATGATGCTCGGCATCGTCTCGTACGCGGTCAACCGGCGTCGGCGCGACTTCAGCTCGACCCACCAGGTGCTCGCGGGGTCGTACCAGATCATCATCGACCCGAGCCAGACGGCGCGGGCGCGCCTGGCGCTCGCCGCCGCGAGCGCGGGGGCCGAGCCCCCGGCCTCGGCCGACGAGCGCGACCAGACGTAGGTCAGCGGCTCCGCATCCACGCTTCGACGGCGTCGGCCGTGCGCGGGATGCCCGCCGAGAGGTTCTCTGCCCCGTCGGCCGTCACGAGGATGTTGTCCTCGATGCGCACGCCGATGCCGCGGTACTCCTCCGGCACGGTGAGGTCGTCGGGCTGAAAGTAGAGCCCCGGCTCGATCGTGAAGACCATGCCGGCCTCGACGATGCCGTCCATGTAGAACTCGCGCCGCGCCTGGCCGCAGTCGTGCACGTCGAGGCCGAGGTGGTGCGAGGTGCCGTGCACCATGTAGCGGCGGTGGTAGCCGGCGTCGGGCGCGAGGCTCTCCTCCGCCGAGACAGGCAGCAAGCCCCACTCCGCCGTCTTCTGCGCGATCACCTGCATCGCTGCCGCGTGGATCTCGCGAAAACGGATGCCCGGCTTCACGATGGCGAAGGCCGCGTCGGCCGCTTCGCGCACGGCCTCGTACACCCGGCGCTGCACGTCGGTGAACGTGCCCGACACGGGCAGGGTGCGCGTGATGTCGGCGGTGTAGTAGCTCTCGAGCTCGACACCCGCGTCGATGAGGATGAGGTCGCCGGGCACGACGGGGCCGTCGTTGCGCGTCCAGTGCAGGATGCACGCGTGCGGCCCACTCGCCGCGATCGTGTCGTAGCCGACCGTGTTGCCCTCGGCGCGGGCGCGGCGGTTGAAGGTGCCCTCCACGAGCCGCTCGCCGCGCGGGTGCGCGACGATCGCCGGCAGGTCGCCGATGACGTCGTCGAAGCCCTGCTGGGTGGCGGCGACGGCGCGGCGCAGCTCCGCGATCTCCCAGTCGTCCTTCACGAGGCGCAGCTCGCTGAGGTCGCGGGCAAGCTCATCATCGCGGGCCGGGTCGACCTCGATGTCGCCATCGGTCGTTCCCGCGAGCAGCCGCAGCCCGTCGAGCCGGTCGGTGAGCGCGCGGTCGGCCTCGCGCACGATGAGCGTCTCGACGCCGGTCGAGGCCGCGCCGCCGTCGGCCGGATCGACCGCAAGGTCGGCCCCGATCAGCGCGAACACCGCGTCGAGCGCATCGAGCCCCGCCGTCGCCAGGCCGAGAGCGCTCGCGACCTCGGCGAGCGAGGGCCGCGGGCCCGTCCAGAACTCGCCGATCTCGGGGTTCGCGTAGAACTCGTCCGAGTCGCGGCCCGCCCCCTCGCGAAAGTACAGGGTCGCCGCGTGGCCGTCACCCACCGGCTCGAGCACGAGCACGCTGCCCGCCACCGTGTCGGCGCCCCACCCGGTCAGGTGCGCGAACGCCGAGTGCGCGCGGTAGGGGTAGTCGGTGTCGTTCGAGCGCTGCTTGGCGGGGCCGGCGGGCAGCACGAGCCGCACGCCCGGGTAGAGCGCCGACAGGCGGGCGCGACGCTCGGCGGCACGCGCGGCGACGGGGCGTTCCGGCACCTCGGCGTGCGGCCGGTCGGCCCACTGGCTCGAGATGTACTGCCGGAAGGTGTCGCTGGCCGGGGTGGTCGAGCGGTTCTCGGTCGCGCGGGGGGCATCCTTGCCGTCGGTCATGCCCTCATTCTGTCACCGCACGGATGCCCGCCCACCGTCACTCGACGATGATGCGGGCCACCACGGGCCGGTGATCGCTGCCCGCGCCGTCGTATTCGGTGAGCACGCGCATGCCCGTCACGGTGATGTCGGACGACACGAACACGTGGTCGATCGGCGCGCCGAGCAGCGGCGGCAGGCGCGTCGGCCAGGTGCCGACGGCGCCGTTGCCGGTGAGCAGTCCGGCGTTCTGGCACTCTCCGAAGCCGAGCCCGGCGACGCCGGCGCTCGGGTCGACGATGCGGAAGTGGTCGGCGGTGGCATTGAAGTCGCCCGCCATGACGACGTTCTCGCCGGCGCAGATGCCGTCGACCCAGCGCAGATCGGCCCGCCAGTTCTCCAGCTCACCGGGCAGCGGGGCGACGGGATGCACGCCGACGATCGTCAACCCGCCCGGGTCGAGCGGCCGCAGCACGATGCTCGGCAGCACCGTGGTGTTGCCGACCGCGTCGTCGACGACGTGCTGGCCGAGGTCGACCGACACGAGCACGCTCGTCGAGCGCGCCTTGGCGACGTAGTCGAAGGCGATCGAGTAGACCCACATCGGCCGGCCCGCTTCGCGCGTGAGCTCGGCGATCGCGACAGCCGTCTCTTGGCTCGTCTCGGGCAGCACGACGATGTCGGCCTGCTCGGCGATGACGAGCTCGGCGATGCGCTCGGCGCCTGGGGCGTCGCCGAGGGTGTTCCAGGTCAGCACCGCGAGCTCGCCCGGTGCGCGGGTCGGAAACGACTCGTCGCCGAAGCCGCGCGTCGACAGCACGGCACCGTTGATGAGCGCGAACACCATGGCCAGCAGGGCGAGCGCGGCGAGGAACCGCCGCGCCCCGGCCCACAGAACGGCCACGAGGGCCAGCACGAAGGCGGCGACGACGGCGATGACGGAGGTGAGCGCGCGCAGCGAGACCAGCTGCGCGACCACGGGAGCCTCGGCGAGCCCGAACAGGTTCGGCCAGGCCACGACGAGCAGGGCCGCTGCGACGCCGACGACGATCGCGGCGGCGAGGAAGCGGCGAATCATGGTGGGCCGAGCCTAGCCGCCTAGCATGAGAGCATGACCCGCGGCCCGATCGACCTGCACACCCACAGCAGTGTCAGCGACGGCACCGAGACCCCGACGCAACTGATCCGCGCGGCGGTCGAGGCGGGCCTCGACACCGTGGCGATCACCGACCACGACTCGACGGCGGGGTGGGACGAAGCACTGACCGCGGCCGCCGGAACCGGCCTGCAGGTGATCCGCGGCATCGAGTTGAGCACGCGCCACGAGTGGCGCAGCGTGCACCTGCTCGGGTACCTCTTCGACCCGCACGATCCGGTCATCCTGCGCGAGACGGCGCGCACGCGCGACGACCGCCTGACGCGCGCCGAGCGCATGGTCGCGCGATTGGCGGAAGACTTCGATATCACCTGGGATGACGTGCTCGCGCAGTCCGGCGGCACCACGATCGGCCGCCCGCACATCGCCGACGCCCTCGTGGCTCGCGGAGTCGTGCCCACGCGCAGCGCGGCCTTCGAGTCGATCTTGCACTTCCGCGGTGGCTACTACCTGCCGCACGAGGCGCCGACGGTGCTCGACGGCGTGCGCATGATCGCCGAGGCCGGGGGAGCCCCGGTGCTCGCCCACCCCGCGACGCGCGGCCGCGAGGCCGTGGTCGACGGCGCCGACCTCGGCCGGCTCGTCGACGCGGGCCTCGTCGGCCTCGAGGTCGGCCACCGCGAGAACACGCCCGACGGGCAGGCGCGGCTGCTCGAGCTGGCCGCCCAGTACGACCTCGTCGTCACGGGGTCGAGCGATTACCACGGCGAGGGCAAGCCCAACCGTCTCGCCGAGAACACGACGACGCCCGAGGCCCTCGAGCGCCTCATCGCCGCGACCCGCGGCGTGGAGCCCGTGCGGGCGTAACTGGCCCTCGTTAGCGCTCGACGGCGCACGAGTTCACCTGGGCGGCACCAATCCGGCTGCTCGCGCCCTTTCGTCGTTGCGGTGTCGTCGCCCCCGCAACCCTCGTGCTGATGGCCGACGGCTCCACCGAGCCGATCGAGCAGATCGAGCTCGGCGACGAGGTGTGGGCTGCTGACCCCGAGACGGGTGAGGCGGGAGCGCGTCCGGTGACGGCGCTCATCGAGGGCGAGGGTGTGAAAGACCTCGTCACGGTGAGCACCGCCTCGGGGTCGGTGGTGGCGACGGTGGGGCATCCGTTCTGGAGTGTGTCGGATGCTGCATGGGTTGACGCCGGCGATCTGTCGGTCGGGGATGCGGTGCTTCAGGCTGACGGTGCCACGAGTGTGGTCACCGAGGTGGTGGAGGTGTCGCGGCCGGCGGTGGTGCATAACCTGACGGTGGCGGATCTGCACACGTATTTCGTGGTGGTGGGGGATGCGCCTACGCTGGTGCACAACTCAAGCTGCCCCATCGGAACTCGAATCCAGGCGTCTTCAGACGCCGCAAACTCCGCTGCGAGCAACCCGTCACAGATCTTCATCAAGGACAAGCACCTATCTGACTTTGGTGGTCGGTTTTCTCAGTTCAACACTTCTAGCCGATCAGAAGCGCAGGAGTGGGTGGCGGAAGGCCTCCGTTCCCCCAATGCTGTCTTTATGGCGAATCCGCAGCAGCCGAGTACCTTCCGAGTTGTGGTCGATCTGGGTCGACCTGTCGGGACGAACGGGCAGACAGGGATACGGGCGATCGTTACGGACGATGGCCGAGTGATCAACGCCTTTCCACAAAGGGTGGGCTGATGGTGTACACGTTGCGGGCTCTCGACCTCCGTTTGCCCACTCTTGAGCGCGTTGAGCTTGTTGACGTCATCGCTAATGCCGAGGGGAGGCTCGTGCTTGCGCAGAATGACTTCGTCATTTTCGAAGAGCACCTCTTCCCCGTGGTTGAACTCGCTCGGGATCTCCTACGTTGGTTGAGGAAGGATTTCCGCGAGGATTACTCGTTCGACTCGATGTCTTTCGAGGACAAGGGTGCGTTCCGTGTGTGGGAGGTTGCCGGCGAGTGGATAGTGTCCTCGGATTTCGCGGATGGGACACAACCAACTCCCGAACCTTGGGACTCGATTCAACGCGCGCTGGAGTTCTTTGTCGCCGAGGTCGGCATGAGACTAGAAGAGTCTGGTTGGGATCCTGACGCCGTCCTGAACTCCCCCTACGCTGACGATCTCTAGGTGGGCCGAGGCGTGTTGAGCTCAGTCAGCGCAGCAGTCGAAGCCTTGCTGCCGCTCTCCGTTCGTGGCTACCAGGACATCAGTAGCGTCTTCCTCGTTCTCGTTGGCGATGGGGAGAGCTGGTCGTTGTCCTTGACCGCGCCTTGGGCCGTTTCGCAAGCGTCGGAGCCTGACCCGGTTTCCCGGACACCTGAGTTGAGACGATGATCGTCTCGGAAGGAGTCCGTGAGATGCCTGCTGCCCACCCGCCGGAGTTCCGGCGTCGAGCCCTGGATCTGGTCGCGCAGGGAAACCCGGTCGCTCAGACCGCCCGCGATCTCGGGATCAGCGAGTCCTGCCTTCGCAACTGGATGCACCGCGACGCGGTTGACTCCGGCCGCAAACCTGGCGTGAGCTCCGATGAGCATCGGGAGCTGGTGGAGCTGCGGCGCCGGTTGCGGGTGCTGGAGATGGAGAACGAGATCCTCAAGCGCGCGTCGGCCTATTGTGCGCGGGAGAACGTGCTCCCAAAATAGGGTTCCGGCTGGTCCAGGAGCTCAGCCGCGACGGGATCCCCGTCGCGGTGGCCTGCCGGTTCTTGAAGGTCTCAACGTCTGGCTACTACGACTGGGCGAGCCGGCCGCCATCGGCGCGCGCTATCGCGGACGCTGAGCTGACGACCACGATCCGACGGATCCACGCCGACTCGCGAGCAACCTATGGTGCGCCGCGGGTGCTTGCCGAGTTGCGACTCGGGCTTGGCGTTCACGTCGCCCGCAAACGCGTCGCCAGGCTGATGCGGCAAGACGGGTTGGTCGGCGTCTCCCATCGTCGCAAGCAGCGAGGCTGGAGGCCGGACACGGCCACGCACGAGGACCTCGTGAAGCGGCAGTTCCGCGCTGATGGGCCAAACCGGCTCTGGTTCTGCGACATCACGCAACACCGCGCGAAAGACGGCTGGGTCTATTGCGCTGCCGTCATCGACGCATACTCACGCCGCATCGTTGGCTGGTCGATCTCCGATCGGATCACCGCGGAGATCGTCGTCGACGCGCTGGAGATGGCCCGGTGGCGACGGCGACCCGAGCCTGGAACAGTCGTTCACGCGGACAGGGGCGCGCAATACACCTCTTGGCTCTTCGGGCACCGGCTGCGACAAGCAGGGCTGCTCGGTTCGATGGGCCGCGTCGCTTCCAGCGTCGACAACGCGCTCATCGAGTCGTTCTGGTCCACGATGCAACGCGAGCTGCTGGACCGCACCAGCTGGGACTCGAGAACAGAGCTGGCGTCGGCCATGTTCGAGAGGATCGAAGGGTTCTACAACCCCCGCCGTCGGCACACCAGCCTCGGAAACCTCAGCCCCGCCGAGTTCGAAGCCCTTCACACCGCCGCAGAAATCGCGGCATGATCAACAAAAGAGAAGTGTCCGGGAAACCGGGTCAGGCTCCCTCGGCTCAATGAAGGCGTCGGATCTGTGGTTCAGGTCCGGGTTCCTAAAGGGCTTGCGGGGCAACTGACACGGATGGACAATCTCGACGGAATTGGGCCAGCGCGGTTCGTGGAGCCAGACCAGCTCAGTTGGTTCAACCAGCTCGAAAGGATCATCGGATGACGAAGGCGCTGAGCGGGAGGGTGCTGTTCTTTGCCCATGATCAGGGAGGACGTTCCAGCGGGCCGCCAGCGGGCCCCCTCTACTTTCCCAACTTGGCCCCTGCTTATGTAGAACTCGATGAGGCATTCAGGCCTGAACACTACTTCAGCGCGAAGATCGAGTTGGGTGTGCTCGGAGAGGACGGTTGGAGGTTCGCGAACGTCGAGACCCTCGTGCCGGGAGGGCCGGGCGACGTGCTCCTGGTGCCGGGCGCGGAGTTTCATCTCATGGAAGGGCCTAACGTCGTCGGGCGACTCGTGCTTGACCGTGTCTAGTTGACTTAGGAAGCCGCCCTCGGCGACGAGGTGTGGGCGGCTGATCCTGAGACGGGTGACGCGGGCGCGCGTCCGGTGACGGCGCTCATCGAGGGTGAGGGTGTGAACGACCTCGTGACGGTGAGCACCGGGTCGGGGTCGGTGGTGGCGACTGTGGGGCATCCGTTCTGGAGTGTGTCGGATGCTGCCTGGGTTGACGCCGGCGATCTGTCGGTCGGGGATGCTGACCTGTCCCGGATTCCGTGGAGGGACCTGCCCTGTGTTCGGTGCGAGTACTTACTCGGTGCGACCCCAGATCTCGGTGAGCGCGTCGGCGAGCTCGAAGCGGGGAGCATCCCGCTGATTGCAGGTCACTGCGATCGCGAGCGTGCGGTCGGCGCTCACCTCGAAGACGCTCACTGAGCCGCCCCAGCGGCCTGCGTGGAAGAGCGTGCCGTCGGGGGCGATGCGGATTCCCGCGCCGTAGCGCTCGCCCGGGCGGTCGTCGTCAGGGGAGTCGGTGGCGCCGGCCGACGAGTCGACGGCGCCCGCCTCGGCGTCGGCGAGCATCCCATCGGGCCCGAACTGCGCGGCCCAGCGCACGAGCTCGCTGGGCGTCGTCACGATGCCGACCGGCCCAGCGACTTGCCACGCGGCGGTGAGCGGCGCGCCGCCGGTGTCGTACTCGGCCGCGATGTCGGCGGCCACGGCTGCGGGCTGGACCGTCGCGGCGATGCCGAGCGGCTCGAGCACGCGCGTCTCGAGGGCTGTCGCGAACGACTCGCCCGTGACGCTCTCGACGGCGGCCGCAAGCAGCACATAGTGACTGTTCGCGTAGGCGTAGCCCGAGCCCTCGAGCGGAGTGTCGACGCGGCGGATCGCCGCGAGCACCGTCTCCTGGTCGGCCGGATCACTGAAGCCGATGCCCTCGGCCTCGAGCGCGATCCAGAAGTCGGGCAGCCGCGCGGTGTGGTGCAGCAGCTGCTCGAGCGTCACCGTGCGGCCCCAGGCGGGCAGCCCCGCGACGTGGGTGCTCACGGGGTCGTCGAGGTCGAGCAGTCCGTCGCGGGCGAGCGCCAGCACGAGCGCCGCCGTGAACTGTTTCGAGACCGACGCCACCTCGAACCGCGTGGCGGTCGACAGCGGCGTGCCCGCGGTCGTGTCGGCGAGCCCGCGCGCCCCAGCCCAGAGCACGGTGCCGTCGCGGCCGACGGCGGCGGAGCATCCGGCCGCATCGTCGGCCACCAGCGCCGCGAGCGCTGCATCGCTCGCCGCCGCCCGCTCGGTCTGCTGCGGGATGCCCTCCGCCTGCCCCGCCACACCCGCGGGCCGCTCGGCCGCGGGTGGCGACGCCGCGACGCACCCCGTCAGCGTGGCGGTCAGAACCACCGCGAGAGCGAGGGCGCGCCGCGTCGCCATGGGCTAGTGGGCGCCGCCTGGCCCGGTCAGAGCGTGACCGCGCTCCCAGCGCACGAGCAGCACGAACGGGATGACCGCCGTGGCGAGGGCGGCCGCGACGGTGAACGCCGCGCGCACGCCGTCGGCCGTGATCGACGCATCGCCGGTGGGCGGCGAGATGAAAGCCGCGACCGACAGGAAGAGCGCGATGCCCGCCGCGCCCGCGACCTGCTGCACGGTGCCGACGATCGCCGAGCCGTAGGGGTTCAGCTGCGGGCGCAGCGCCGCCAGGCCGTTCGTCAGCAGGGGCGTGAACAGCAGCGCGAGCCCGAGGCTCACCCCGATGTTCGCCACGGCGACGAGCCAGATCGGGGTCGCGGCCGTGAACATCGCCATCACCCACAGCGTCGCCGCCATGAGCGCGATACCGGGGACCACGAGCGAGCGCGGGCCCACGCGGTCATACCGGCGACCGATCGCGGGCGCGAGCAGGCCCTGCAGCAGCGCGCCCGGCAGGATGATCAGGCCCGAGACGAGCGGCGACGCCCCGAGCACCTCTTGCACATAGAGCGGGATGACGATGATCGCCCCGAACAGCGCCATCGACGCGACCGTGATGATGCCGATCGAGAGTGCGAACTGCCGCTCGCCGAACGTGCGCAGGTCGAGCAGGGCGTCGTCGGTGCGCTGCAGGCGCACCTGGCGCGCCCCGAACAGCCCGAGCGCCACGACGCCCACGCCGAGGGCGATGAGGCCCGACACCACCGGGTCCACCCCCGCACCCGGCTCGGTGCGGCCCGCCTCGCCGAGCTGCGCGAGCCCGTACACGAGGCCGCCGAAACCGGGGATCGAGAGCAGCACGCTGAGAACATCCAGCTTCGACCCGCGGCGCTCGCCGACGTCGACCATGCGCACCGCGCCGATGATGAGGGCGGTGGTCGTGAGCGGCAGCATCGTGATGAACAGCCAGTGCCAGTCGGCGATGCTGAGGATGAAGCCCGAGAGGCTCGGGCCGACGGCGGGCGCGACCGCGATGACGGTCGACACCGTGCCGATGACCTGCCCGCGCTTCGCCGGCGCGACGAGCGCGAACACGGTGGTGAAGAGCATGGGCATGACGATCGCCGTGCCGCTGGCCTGGATGACCCGCGCCACGATGAGCAGCTCGAAGACGGGCGCGACCGCGCCGAGCAGCGTGCCCGCGGTGAACAGCGACATCGCGGTGACGAAGAGCGCGCGCGTGCTGAAGCGCTGCAGCAGCCAGCCCGTGATCGGGATGACCACGGCGAGCGTCAGCATGAACGCGGTCGTCAGCCACTGCGCGGCGGTCGCCGTGATGCCGAACACCTCGATGAAGCGCGGAATCGCGACGCCCATGAGCGTCTCGTTGAGGATGACGACGAAGGCCGAGCCGATGAGCACGCCGAGCACGATGCGGCGCTGTGCGTCGGTGACAGCGGGTGCGGCTGGGGTGCTGGGCAGCGTCGCTGCGGGGGCGGTCGTCGAATCGGATGCGGGTGGTTCAGGTGCGGTGGCCATAGGCAGCCCAACCTACTCCTGCGCGGGGGCATTCCCCTCCGCGGGTGCCGTCAGCGGCGCTCGAACACCGCCGAGAGCGGCCCGCCGCCCTGCAGCAGCAGGGTCTCGTCGTCGCAGCTCACGGTGAGCGACGACTCCTCGCCGATGACCGGAACCGGCGGCTCGACCCCCGCCTCGGCGGCCTCCTCCGGCGTCTCCACCTCGGACTCGACGACGCGGTACTCGGCGATCTCGATGGTGCCGTCGCCCGCCAACTCCGACGCGGACCACCCCCACTCGGCAGTGGCGCTCTCGATGGTGCGGATCGAGAAGGGCAGCTCTATCGACGGGGTGACGATCGAGCCCGTCGACGTCAGGTCGGTCTCGACGAGCAGGAGGCCGTCTTCGGTGAGCGTCAGCAGCTGGTCTCCCGACATCAGGAAGCCCTCGATCGGCAGGCCGAGCCCGAGCAGATACTGCTCGGCGTCGAGCGAGTACAGCCCGACCACCAGCTGCCACTCGCCCACGATGCAGTCGGTCGGCTGTCCGTCGGGCTGGCTGTTCGGCTCGGGCTGCCCTTCGGCGGCCGGCGGGTCGGGCTCAGCGGCGGGCGTCGTCGCGCCCGTGCACCCCGCGAGGAGGAGGGCCGTCGCGCTCGCGAGCGCGATGGCGGAGACAGAGGAGCGGAGCATGGCGGCCTCCCGGGCATCGGCGCCAGCATCCCCAGCGGACGTCCGATGGTTCAGTGTGGCGCAAACCCCGCCGCGCCGCGAGGGTCAGTCGGCCGCGGCCGGTGCGGAGGCCCCGCCGGTCGCGCCCGCACCGCCTGCCCCGCCGGAGCGGCGACGGCGGCGCCGCCGCTTGGCCGTGCCCCCCTCGCCCGAGGCGGGTGCGGTCGTCGATGCTCCCTCGCCAGCAGGGCGCTCGCGGCGCTCGCCGCCGCCCGCGCCGCCGTCGGAGCTGCGCGTGCGAGTGCGCTCGCGCTCGCGCGGCGGCCGCGAGGCCTCGCGCTCGACCTTCGGAATCGGCGTCGCCTTGAGGCGCCCCTTCGAGCCCTCGGGGATGTCGAGGTCGCTGTACAGGTGCGGAGACGAGGAGTAGGTCTCGACCGGCTCGGGGATGCCCATCTCGAGCGCCCGGTTGATCAGCGCCCACTTGTGCATGTCGGCCCAGTCGACGAAGGTCACCGCGATGCCCGTCTTGCCGGCGCGCCCCGTGCGGCCCGCACGGTGGAGGTAGGTGTCGTGGTCATCCGGAACCGTGTGGTTGATCACGTGCGTGACGTCGTTGACGTCGATGCCGCGCGCCGCGACGTCGGTCGCGATCAGGATGTCTTTCTTGCCGGCCTTGAAGGCGGCCATCGCGCGCTCGCGCTGCTCTTGGTTGAGGTCGCCGTGCACGGCCGCGGCGTTGAAGCCGCGGTCGTTGAGCTCTTCGACCAGCTTCGCGGCGGCCCGCTTCGTGCGCGTGAAGATGACCGTCTTGCCGCGGCCCTCGGCCTGCAGGATGCGCCCCACGACCTCGTCTTTGTCGAGGGCGTGCGCGCGGTAGACGATGTGCTTGATGTTCGCCTGCGTCAGCCCCTCGTCGGGGTCGCTCGCGCGGATGTGGATGGGTCGCGTCATGAAGCGCCGCGCGAGCGCGACGATCGGGCCGGGCATCGTCGCCGAGAACAGCATGGTGTGGCGGGTCGGGCTGGTCTGCGAGAACAGCTTCTCGATGTCGCTGAGGAAGCCGAGGTCGAGCATCTTGTCGGCCTCGTCGAGCACCATGACCT
>JAIXXG010000119.1 GCA_027490915.1 Microbacteriaceae bacterium | reverse complement strand
TAGGCCTCGCCGCCCGCCGAGCCGGTCGTGCCGGCCGTCACGTCGTAGAGCCGGTACTTCTCGATCGCGGCGGGAACCGCGCTCGGGTCGACCTCGCCGCGCCGCGCGAGCTGCTGCAGCGTGCGCACCACGATCGACGGACCGTCGATCGTGAAGAAGCGGCGGGCCGCCGGGCGGGTGTCGCTGAACCCGAAGCCGTCGGCTCCGAGCGTGGCGTAGTCGCCCGGCACGAAGGGCCGGATCTGGTCGGGCACCGCGTGCATGAAGTCGCTCACGCCGATGAACGGCCCTTCGGCGCCCTGGAGGGTGCGCGTGAGGTACGGCACCTTGGGCGCCTCGGTCGGTCGCAGGAAGTTGTGCTCGTCGACGGCGAGACCGTCGCGGCGCAGCTCGTTCCACGACGTGACGCTCCAGACATCGGCCGAGACGTTCCAGTCGTCGGCCAGCAGCTGCTGAGCCTCGAGCGCCCAGGGCACCGCGACACCGGAGGCGAGGACCTGCGCCTTGGGCCCGAGCGCAGCGCTCGTCGACAGCTTGTAGATGCCGCGCAGCACGCCCTCGACGTCGAGCCCCTCGGGCTCGGCGGGCTGCACGATCGGCTCGTTGTACACCGTGAGGTAGTACATGACGTTCGGGTCGGGGTGCGCTCCGCCGTACATGCGCTCGAGCCCGGCGCGCATGATGTGGCCGATCTCGTAGCCGTACGCGGGGTCGTAGGTGATGACCGCCGGGTTGGTGCTCGCGAGCAGCGGCGAGTGGCCATCCGCGTGCTGCAGCCCCTCGCCGGTCAGCGTCGTGCGCCCGGCGGTGGCGCCGATGATGAACCCGCGGGTCATCTGGTCGCCCGCGGCCCAGAAAGCATCGCCCGTGCGCTGGAAGCCGAACATCGAGTAGAAGACGTACACGGGGATGAGCGGCTCGCCGTGGGTCGCGTAGCTCGTGCCCACCGCCGTGAAAGCCGCGACAGCGCCGGCCTCGTTGATGCCGGTGTGGATGATCTGCCCCTGCGGGCTCTCCTTGTACGCCAGCAGCAGCTCGCGGTCGACCGAGGTGTAGTGCTGGCCGTTCGGGTTGTAGATCTTCGAGGTCGGGAAGTACGCGTCCATGCCGAACGTGCGGGCCTCGTCGGGGATGATCGGCACGATGCGGTGGCCGAACTCCTTGTCGCGCAGCAGGTCTTTCAGCAGCCGCGCGAAGGCCATCGTCGTGGCGACCTCCTGCTTGCCGGAGCCCTTCTTCGCCACCTCGTACGTCTTCTCGTCGGGCAGCGAGACCTGGGTGTACTTCGACCGGCGCTCGGGAACGTAGCCGCCGAGGGCGCGGCGGCGCTCCTGCAGGTACTCGATCGCCGGGTCGTTGGCACCCGGGTGGTAGTACGGGGGCTGGTACGGGTCGGCCTCGAGCTGGGCATCCGTGATCGGGATGCGCATCTCGTCGCGGAACTGCTTGAGGTTGTCGAGCGTGAGCTTCTTCATCTGGTGGGTCGCGTTGCGGCCCTCGAAGCTCGGGCCCAGGCCGTAGCCCTTGACGGTCTTCGCGAGGATGACGGTCGGCTGGCCCTTGTGCTCGCTCGCCGCCTTGAACGCGGCGTAGACCTTGCGGTAGTCATGACCGCCGCGCTTCAGGCCCCAGATCTGGTCGTCGGTGTAGTCGGCGACCATCGCGGCCGTGCGGGGGTCGCGCCCGAAGAAGTGCTCGCGGATGAAGGCGCCCGACTCGGCCTTGTAGGTCTGGTAGTCGCCGTCGGGGGTGCGGCTCATGAGGTCGCGCAGGGCGCCCTCGTGGTCCTGCTCGAGCAGGGCATCCCACTCGCGGCCCCAGATGACCTTGATGACGTTCCAGCCGGCACCGCGGAAGAAGCTCTCGAGCTCCTGGATGATCTTGCCGTTGCCGCGCACCGGCCCGTCGAGCCGCTGCAGGTTGCAGTTGATCACGAAGTTGAGGTTGTCGAGTCCGTCGTTGGCCGCGAGCTGCAGCGCACCGCGGCTCTCGACCTCGTCCATCTCGCCGTCGCCGAGGAAGGCCCAGACCTGCGTGTCGTCGGCCTCGGCGATGCCGCGGTTGGTGACGTACTTGTTGAGCTGAGCCTGGTAGATCGCGTTGATCGGCCCGAGACCCATCGACACGGTCGGGAACTGCCAGAAGTCGGGCATGAGCCGCGGGTGCGGGTAGCTCGACAGGCCCGCGCCGGCGCCGCCGTGCGACTTCTCCTGACGGAAGCCGTCGAGCTGCGCCTCGGTGAGGCGCCCTTCGAGGTAGGCGCGGGCGTACATGCCGGGGGAGGCGTGGCCCTGGTAGAAGATCTGGTCGCCGCCGGTGGGGTGGTCCGCTCCGCGGAAGAAGTGGTTGTGGCCGACCTCGTACAGCGCCGCGCTCGACGCGTAGGTCGAGATGTGGCCGCCGACGGCGATGCCGGGGCGCTGCGCGCGGTGCACGGTGATCGCGGCGTTCCAGCGGATCCACGCGCGGTAGCGGCGCTCGATCTCCTCATCGCCGGGGAAGGCGGGCTCGTTCTCGGGCGCGATCGTGTTGAGGTAGTCGGTGGTCGGCACCATCGGCACCCCGAGGTGCAGCTCTTTCGACCGCTTGAGCAGGCTGAGCATGATGTCGCGACCGCGACCCGCGCCCCGCTCGTGCACGACGGCATCGAGCGACGCCGTCCATTCCGCGGTCTCCTCCGGGTCGGAGTCGACGTGGCTGACCGAGTACGGATCCTGGTCGTTGACCGTCACCTGTGACCTCTTTCTGGTGGTAGACAGAGTGTGTCAGCGCGATCGCGGTCGCCGGGTCGCGGCAGGGTGCATCGCACGAGCGCTGTCGAGTCTATCCATGCCGCATGCCCCCCGACCGCCGAGGGTCGGGTCGACCTCCGGAGCCCTCATGCCGACCCCGTCCCTGCCCGCCGTCGGCACCCTCGCACCCGACTTCTCGCTGCGCGATCAGTTCGGGCAGACGGTCGAGCTCTCGGCGCTGCGCGGCACTCCCATCGCCATCGTGTTCTTCCCGCTCGCCTTCACCGGCACGTGCACGGGCGAGCTGTGCGAGCTGCGCGACAACCTCGCGCTGTTCGCCGACGCGGGGGTGCGGCTGCTCGCCGTTTCGGTCGACTCGACCGCCACGCTGCGGGTCTTCGCCGAGCGCGAGGGCTACGACTTCACGCTGCTCGCCGACTTCTGGCCCCACGGCGAGGTCGCGCGCCGCTACGGCGCCTTCCTCGACGAGAAGGGCTTCGCGACCCGCGCGACGATCGTGGTGGATGCTCAGGGCATCGTCCGCGCCGCCTTCTCCGTCTCTCCCGGCGAGGCCCGGCCGCTGGCCGCCTATCGTGCCGCGCTCGCCGAGCTCGGGGCCGCGCCCAGCCGCTAGCCTGGAGGCGCCAGGGCCTGTAGCTCAGCTGGTAGAGCGCCTCGTTTACACCGAGGATGCCGGGGGTTCGAGTCCCTCCGGGCCCACCGCGAGCGTCGCACGGCTCGCGTCGAGCGCCGCGCGATCCGCATCGAGTGTCGGCGCTCGTGCGTACCCTCTCTGCGTGCCGCGAAGTGTGGAGGAGTGGTGGCAGCGCCGGCAGCGCGTCACCGGCACGACCGTTCCCTACGAGGTCGGCCGGTACCGCGACGCGTGGTCGCCGTACCGGGCCCTCGTCGAGCAGTTCCGGCCCGAGCGCAACGGCGAGCTCGTGCTGTCGCAGATCCCGCCCGCCGCGGACGTCTACCTCGTGTGGGTGTGCAGCATCGGCCACGAGTTCGTCGCGACGCCGGCCGAGCAGCGGGGGCGGCCGGGGCGCGCGCGAGCATCCCGATCGTGGTGCCCCGTCTGCGCGACCCCGTCGCTGCTGCCGCCGGCCCCGCGCTGGCCGCGCCTCCACAATTCAGGAGATGCGCAGCCGGCAGGCGTCGATCGGACGGTTGCACGGCGCGTCGAGCCCCCGGCGACCGCGGCGACTCCTGAATTGTGGAGGTCGGCGGAGGAGGTCGCCCCGGGAACGGCGTTCCGCAGCGCCCGGGCGTCGCGAGCGACCTCGGCGGCCGAGGGCAGGCTGCGGGCGCTGCTCGCCGAGCGGCTCGAGGTCGACCTCAGCCTCACCGCGGTGCGCACCCGCACGCCGTTCTTCGGGCGGCTCGAGGTGTGGCCCGACATCGTCATCGCCGAGCTGGGCATCGCCATCGAGCTCGACACGATCGGCCGCAACGCCGACGAGCACGTCGGGCGCCGCGAGGTCGCCGATCGCCGGAAGGACCGTCTGCTGGCGGAGGTCGGGTGGAGCGTCATCCGGATGCGCTGCCGACCCCTGCGCGCGCTCGGGCCCGACGACCTCGAGGTCGCGGGCGTCTCGCGCGCCGCGGTCGACGCCCTGATTGGCCGGATGATCGAGACCCGGGGCGCGCTGCTCGTGCACGCCTACGCGCGTCGCCCCTAGAGGTAGAGCGCCGCGAGCAGAGCCGCGAAGGTGAGCACGAAGATCGCCGGGCCGACGAACCGCACGATGTCGACGCCGCGCGCGCTCGCGACGATGCGCCGCCCGACCGCGGAGGTGGCCGGCAGGGCGCGCAGGTCGTCGATGACGGCGAGGGCCTCCTGCCCTGCCGAGAACTGCGCCGTCGCGCCGAGCACGCCCGACGCGAGCAGGATGCCCGTCGCCGCGAGCCGCACCGCGAGCGGCGCCTCGCCGAGACCCTCGAGCAGCAGCCACACCGTCGCGGCGAGCAGCAAGGTGGGGGCCAGCTGCGACACAATGATGTGCCAGCGTGCGCGGGTCCAGAGGGCGATGAGCTCGTTCTCGGTCATGCGCACCACTGTACGTCGCCGTCTCGACCCCCGGGAGCCCGCATGCCTGCCGCCGTCTGGGCGCTCGTCGTCTCGTGCGTGCTGTGGGGCACGACGGGCACCGCGGCGTCCTTCCTGCCCGACGCGGTGAGCCCGCTCTCGATCGGGGCGAGCACGATGACGATCGGCGGAGCCCTGCTCTTCGTGGTGAACCGGCGCGACGCGCTGGGGGTGATGCGCGATCGCGCGGTGCGGCCATGGCTGCTCGCCGCGGCCGCCGGAATGGTGGCCTACCCGCTGGCCTTCTACGCGTCGATGGACCTCGCCGGTGTCGCGATCGGCAACGTCGTCTCGCTCGGGTCTGGTCCGCTGTTCGCGGCGCTGCTCGAGTGGCGGGTGCAGCGCAGCCGACTGACGGGCCGGTGGATGCTGAGCGCGGGCATCGCCATCGGCGGCATGGCCCTGCTCGTCGCGGGCGGGCACGGCGACGATTCGCCCGTCGATGCGGCGAGCATCCCGGCCGGCGTCGCCCTCGGCCTGCTCGCGGGCGCGGGATACGCGCTCTTCACGTTCGCCTCGACCGTCGTGATCCGCGCGGGCCACTCCGGGCGCGGCACGATGGGGGCCGCGTTCGGGCTCGCGGCCCTGCCGCTCGCGGGCGTGCTGCTCGTGCTCGGCGGGCAGCTGCTCGCATCCGCCGGTTCGATCGGCATCGCTCTCTATCTCGCGGTCGGGCCGATGTTCCTTGCCTACCTGTTCTTCGCGGTCGGCGTGCGCGACCTCCCCTCGAGCACCGTGACCGTCATCACGCTGCTCGAGCCTCTCGTCGCGACGCTACTCGCGGTGCTCGTGGTCGGGGAGCGGCTCGAGCCGCTCGGCTGGCTCGGGCTCGTGCTGATCCTCGTCGGCGTGACCATGCTCTCGTCGGCCCGTCGCCCGCGATCAGCGGTGTAGCCGCCCTATCATCGGGGCATGGTCGACGACGAGCTGCCGCCGAGCGAGGACGCCGGGCCGGAGATTCCCTCGGGTCCGCGCCGTTCGACGTACACGCCGCCGCCGGGAGGTCTCCGGTACGACGACGCGGGCGTGGAGGCGGACGCCGATGACGCGCTCGCGGGCGCGATCGCGCAGGAGTACCAGCGCTGGGCGCCCCCGCCGGTGTCCGAGGGTCCGCGCATCCCGGCCCCGCCGCAGCGGCAGTCGTTGAGCGATGCCGAACTCGTCGCGGCCGCCGACCCCGCACGCGCCGATGCCGACAGTGCGGCGCTGCTCGACCTGGTCGAGCAGCAGCTCGCTCTGCGCCGTGCCGAGGCCGAGCAGCTGGCGGCGTGGGAGGCGAGCGTGCGCGCCGCCGCCCCCGACGAGGCCGACGATCTCGTCGCGCCCGTGCGGGAGCAGTTCCGCGACGTGCTGCCGCGCGCCGTGGCGGCCGCAGCACCGGCGGCCCCCGCCGCGAGCCCGGAATCTGTCGCCGAACGGCTCGCGTCGGCTCCGCCCCCCGCTCCCGCCTCGTCCGACGCCGCGCCGGTCGGTGCGCCGCCGGTCGGCGCGCCGCCGCTCGGGGGAGTGCCCTCCGACGATGCGCTCGCCGCGCCGCCCCTGAACCTCGCTCTCGCCGACGCGCCGCCGCCGTGGGGCCAGGTGCCCTCCGCGGTCGTGCCGCCGCCCTCGTTCGCCTCGCCGGCGTCGGTCGCCTCGCCAGCGTCGGTCGACTCGCCAGCGTCCGTCGACTCGCCCGGCTCGGTCGACTCGCCCGCGTCGGTCGACTCGCCGCCGGAGCCGCCTCCTCTCGTCGAGCCCGCGCTGCTGGCCACGGCCAGCGGCTCCATCGCGGTCGTGAGCGCCTCCGTCCCCTCGCCCGCCGAGGTCGGCGAGTCGTCGCTGTCGGCGTTCGACGCCCTTCTCGCCGAGCCCGAGCCTGTACTCCCGTCGGAGCCCGACGCGGGCCCGAGCGCGCCAACGGCCGGGGAGGCGGGGGCCGCAGCCGCGCCCATCGGGACGGCGACAGGTCTCGACCCGCAGTCCGGAGATCCCGCCGAGCCGGCCGCCGCCGACAGTGACGCGGCGGCCGCTGCCGAGCCGGCGGGCGGACCCGCCGCGATCGCCGCGCGCGAGACCGGCGTCGAGGTCATCGCCCTCGAGCCGACGCCGGCCGAGTATCGCGCCGGACGGTCGATCCGCCTGTTCTGGGTGTGGTTCGCGGTCAACGCCTCCGTCGTCAGCCTCGCGCTCGGC
>JAIXXG010000079.1 GCA_027490915.1 Microbacteriaceae bacterium | reverse complement strand
GAGTCATATCGCCATCGCCACCATGGTGAACTTCCGCTGGACCGGCTACACCGCGCTCATCCTCCTCGCCGGCATGCAGGCCATCCCACGCGACTACTACGAGGCGGCGATGATCGACGGCGCCGGCACCCTGCGGCAGTTCTTCTCGATCACCATCCCGCAGCTGCGGCCGACCCTGATCTTCGTCATCGTCACCTCGACGATCGGCGGCCTGCAGATCTTCGACGAGCCCCGGCTCTACGACCAGTACGGGCAGGGCGGCGCGAGCGCGCAGTGGATGACCATCACCATCTACCTCTACAACCTCGGGTGGGGGCAGCTGAACTTCGGCCGCGCGGCCGCGGTGGCCTGGCTGCTCTTCCTCATCATCGTGATCGTCGGCCTTCTCAACGTCGTGATCACCCGTTCGATCGCGAAGGCATCATGAGCACCGGATACGGACTCCTCGAGCGCCGGCCCGCCACCTCGGCCCGCCGCCGCCGCGGGCTCGACAACGGCCAGCGCCCCGGCTGGCTCGGATACGGCTTCCTCACCGCCGTGCTGCTCGGCTCGATGTTCCCGCTCTACTGGTCGTTCCTCATCGGCTCGGGCGATGCCTCGACCATCAACCAGCAGGACATCGTCTGGTGGCCGGGCGGCAACTTCCTGAGCAACGCCGCCGCGGTGCTCGCGGCCGACGCGGTCAACTTCTGGCGGGCGCTGGGCAACTCGATCATCGTGTCGACGGTGGTCTCCGCATCCGTCGTGCTGTTCTCGACCCTCGCGGGGTTCGCCTTCGCCAAGCTGCGCTTCCGCGGTCGCAACGGGCTGCTCGTCTTCGTGATCGCGACGATGGCGGTGCCGACCCAGCTCGGGGTCGTGCCCCTCTTCATCGCGATGAGCCAGCTGCAGCTCGCCGGAACGCTGTGGGCGGTCATCCTGCCCGCCGTCGTGAGCGCGTTCGGGGTGTTCTGGATGACGCAGTACCTCAGCCAGGCGCTGCCCTACGAGCTCATCGAGGCGGCGCGCGTCGACGGCGCGAGCATGATCCGCACCTTCTGGTCGGTGGCCCTCCCCGCCGCCCGCCCGGCCGCGGCGATGCTCGCGCTGTTCACCTTCATCGCCACGTGGACGAACTTCTTCTGGCCCTTCATCGTGCTCGACCGGCAGAACCCGACCCTGCCCGTGGCGCTGTCGCTGCTGCAGAGCAACTACTTCGTCGACTACTCGATCGTCATGGCGGGAGTTATCCTCAGCACGATCCCCCTGTTGATCTTGTTCGCCGTCGCCGGCCGCCACCTCGTGAGCGGCATCATGCAAGGAGCCGTCAAGGGATGACCGCCACCACCCCCGCCCCGACCACCGGGGCGCTCGCTGCCGCGCGCCCGATTCCGCCGCAGCTGCTGCTCGGCGTCGCCACCGCCGCCTACCAGATCGAGGGCGCCACGCACCGCGACGGGCGAGCCGACTCGATCTGGGACGCCTTCAGCCGCATCCCCGGCGCCGTCGTCGGCGGCGAGAGCGGTGAGCGCGCGTGCGAGCACTACGACCGCTACCGCGACGACGTCGCCCTCATGCGCGAGCTCGGCGTGCAGGTCTACCGGTTCTCGACCTCGTGGGCGCGCGTGCAGCCGGATGGCCGCACCGCGAACCCCGCCGGACTCGACTTCTACCGTCGCCTGACCGACGAGCTGCTCGCCGCGGGCATCACGCCCTGGCTGACCCTCTACCACTGGGATCTGCCGCAGGCGCTGCAGGAGGCCGGCGGCTGGCCCGCCCGCGACACGGCACTGCGCTTCGCCGACTACGCCGCCGACGTGCACGCCGCACTCGGCGACCGCATCCAGCACTGGACGACCCTCAACGAGCCCTGGTGCTCCGCCTTCCTCGGCTACCTCAGCGGCGAGCACGCCCCCGGCGAGCAGAACCCGCAGCGAGCGCTCGATGCCGCGCACCACCTGCTGCTGGGCCACGGCCTCGCCACGCAGCGGCTGCGATCGCTGGATGCGTCGCTCGACCTCGGCATCACCCTCAACATGACCGTGGCCGACCCTGTCGACCCGCACGACCCGGCCGACCTCGACGCCGCGCGGCGCATCGACGCGCAGCACAACCGGCTCTTCCTCGACCCGATCTTCCGCGGGGCCTACCCGGCCGACCTGGAGGCCGACCTCGCGGCGCGCGGGCTGCGCCTGCCGGTGCAGGAGGGCGACCTCGCCGCGATCGCGACACCCATCGACGCGCTGGGGGTCAACTACTACCACGGCGATGCGGTGAGCGCGCATCCGCCCGCCGCGGCACCGCTGTCGAGCGCCGCGCCGTCGGAGCGACCGAAGCTCTCGCCCTTCCCCGCCGGCGACGGCATCTTCACCCACCCGCGCGGGCTGCCCGTGACAGCCATGGGCTGGGAGGTGCAGCCCGAGGGGCTCACCCGCCTGCTGCGCCGCATCGACGAGGAGTACGCCAGGCCGGCCGGCGTCGTGCTGTACGTCACCGAGAACGGCGCCGCCTACACCGACGCGCCCGACGCGGAGGGCGTCGTCGACGACGCCGAGCGCGCCGAGTTTCTGCGGCTGCACGTCGACGCCGTGGTCGACGCGATCGACGCGGGGGTCGACGTGCGCGGCTACTTCTACTGGTCGCTCATGGACAACTTCGAGTGGGCGTGGGGCTACGACAAGCGCTTCGGTCTCGTGCGGGTCGACTACGAGACGCAGCGCCGCACCGTGAAGCGCAGCGGGCGGCTCTACCAGGCGATGATCGCCGGGCGCAGCGTTCCGCCCGCGCTCGAGCCGCGCCCGTAGGATTCCCCCATGACGACGGAGGGCGCAGCCGCACGCGTCGCTCCGACCCTCGAGATGGTCGCCGAGCGGGCGGGGGTCTCGCGCGCGACCGTCTCGCGCGTCGTCAACGGATCGCCGCGCGTGAGCGACGAGACGGTCGCGGCGGTCACCGCGGCGATCGCCGAGCTGCGCTACACCCCCAACCGCGCCGCCCGCTCGCTCGCGAACCGCCGCGCGATGGCGATCGCCCTGGTGATTCCGGAGGACACCACGCGGTTCTTCGGCGACCCCTACTTCGCCGCCATCGTGCAGGGAATCTCGAGCGTGCTCGACGACACCGGCTACGCCCTGACGCTGCACCTTGCGAGTTCGAGCGGGCGCTTCGACACGACCATCGCCTACCTCATGGGGGGCAACGTCGACGGAGCCCTCGTCGTCTCGCACCACACCGACGACCACGTGCTCGCCGAGCTCGGGGCGAGCATCCCGGTGGTGTTCGGCGGCCGTCCGCTCGACCCCGAGTCGACCGACAGCTACTACGTCGACGTCGACAACGTGGCCGCAGCGGCCGACGGCACGCGGTACCTGCTCGAGCACGGACGTCGGGTGATCGGCACCATCGCGGGCCCCGCCGACATGCCCGCCGGCATCGACCGTCTGGCCGGGTGGCAGCGGGCGCTGCGGGATGCGGGGCTCGAGCCCGCCGCCGTCGCCCACGGCGACTTCACCCTCGCCGGGGGCATGCGCGCGGCCCGCGAGCTGCTCGATGCCCACCCCGGCCTCGACGCCATCTTCGCCGCGAGCGACCTCATGGCGATGGGCGCCGTCACGGTGCTGCGCGAGCGGGGCATCGCGGTGCCCGAGCAGGTGGCCGTGATGGGCTTCGACGACTCGCCGGCGGCCCTCGCCTGCGAGGTGCCGCTCACGACGGTGCGGCAGCCCTCGGTCGAGCAGGGCGAGCGCATGGCGCGCATCCTGCTCGACCTGCTGGAGGGGCGGCCGGTCGCCCGGCAGCACCTCATGCCGACCTCGATCGTGGTGCGCTCGAGCGCCTAACCGGCGAGGGATCCGCGGGCGGAATCGGTCCCTTCCACCGGCAGGCGCACGCAGGCGAGGATGCGATCGAGAGCGTGAATGTCGGCGGTACTGACGGCGTCGAAGGCGGGGGATACGGCAGCGATGTACTGCTGCTCAAAGGCGGAGATCTCGTCGCGGGCTCGTGCGGTGAGGCAAATAACGCGTGCCCGTCGGTCGTCGCCGTCTACCTCGCTCGTGACCAGTTCTGCCGCCTTCAGCCGTTCGACCGTCTGCGTCACTGCGCCGCTCGTGACACCGAGATGCTCGGCGAGTTCCGCCACGCGAAGGCGGTCGCGACGCGCCAGGAGGAACAACGCGGTCATGGCCGCCCGGCCAAGGCCGAGGTGGCGGAAGGGGTGGCTGCCGCGCGCAGCCATGTCGCGGGTGACGACCGCCATGCGCTCGATAACCCGTGCGAGCGCCGCATCACGACCGTGCATCAACGGCTCACGAAGGGAAGCTCGCCGACGAAGGTGTCGTCGTCGAGTTGCGTGAGAATGAACGCGGCGAGGTCGGCACGCGCAATCTGGGTGCTGGCGTTCACTCCGACCCATCCGACTCGGTAGCTTCCCGTTGCCGGAGCGTCGGTCAGGCGGGGGCCACGCACCACCGTGAAGTCGAGGCCGCTCGCCCTCAGAACGGCAAGGTGGCCGTGCGCATCGCTGAGCACCTGAGGCGATAGGCGTCGCAGCAGCCAGCGGATGATGTGGTCGGGCAGGCGGGGACGATCGTGCTGCTCTGCCGGCAGCCCTCCTCCCGACAGCGAAATGATGCGCCGGATGCCCTCCGCCTTCATCGCGTCGACGATGTTCTGCGTCCCCTCGGTCTGCAGGGTGGCGGGCGAGCCCTTCACCTGGCCGAAGACGCTCACCACCGCGTCGGCGCCGCGCACCGTCTCGTGCACTGCGGCCGGATCGAGCACGTCTCCGGCCACGACCGTCAGTCGACCGTGCGCGATGTCGAGCGCCTCGGGTCGACGGGCGAGGGCCCGCACCGCATGCCCGGCATCGAGTGATTGTGTGAACACGTGACGGCCGGTCTTGCCCGTGCCGCCGAAGAGCGCGATGGTGCGAGGTTCGGAGGTCGTCATGCAGTTACTTTAGCAACTAAAGCAATTGTGGGTTCTCCGATCGTCGAACACGTTGCGGGGTCGATCGAGGCAGGCGTTCAACGACCCCCCGCGCCTCGAGGTCGACCTTGGTGTAGCGCACATAGTTCGAGAGCCGACCCTTCGGAAAGGCGGGGTGACTACCGAGGCGTCGCTGCCCTTCATCGACGAGAAGCTGCAATGGCACCGACCCATCGTCCGCCGCGAAGGCATCGATGGTCTCGGTGATCACCGCCACGAGCAGTTCATACTGCTCGAGGGAAATCGTCCAACCGTCAAGACCATCGGGGCGCGTCGCGTTGAACATCTGCACGCGCCCACGTTGACGAGCCAGCGCGTCTTCACGCCAGGCTCGCTCTGATACCGGGCCGGAATGGGGGTCAGTCGACACCGATCTCCCCACCGCCATCACGTTCGACATGGGCCTTCAACTGCTCGAGATCCCTCACGTGAAGTGGGCGGATCGACCGCGACAACCAACGGCTGGCGATCGGGCGCAGCAGGGCGGGCACGGGGGGATCGACCTCAAACTCCAACGACACTTTGGTCTGCGATGCTCCGGCATCCTCGACGCGAAAATCGACCCGAGGCTCGATGTCACGACCCCGAGGGCCGCGATTCTTCATCTGGTTGCGCACCAGCGTGCCATCGGCAGACACAAGCGTCTGCTGCCCTTGGACGACGCCCGAGCTGTCGCTGAACACGATCCGGGAACCGGGGGTGACGCCATCGCCCTCGACGTGGCAGGTGAACCCGGTGGCCTCCGGCCATGCCGACCACTGCATCAGGATGTTCTGGTCGACCACAGCCGCATAGACCGCGCTCTTCGGCCGCTCGATCAAGATGCTCTCAATCCATCGCATTCCGCGTGTCCTCTTATTGTTAGTTACATTGACAGTCGTAGAATCTAACAAATGTCTTTCGATCCCCACCACCCCCTCCTGCTCGCGTGCAGGAAATTGGGAGCCGCCTTTGATGCGCGCGACGCGGAGATCGCCATGGGCCTCCAGGTTTCACGGAATGAGCTGCGCTTACTCAACCTGCTGGAAGATGGTCCACAATCTCAGGTCGCGATCGCGAGCCATCTCGGGGTCAGTCGGGCCGCGATCACCACGATGGTTGATGCGTTGGCGACCCGCGGTCTGGTCGCTCGCGCGGAGTCTCCGGACGATCGCCGCATCAAGCTCGTTTCCCTGACTCCTGCAGTCTGGGGGGCACTCGCCGCGCACTATCGACCACTAGGTGAGCGCGTGCTCCTGGAGACGCGCGCCCTCGCCCCGAGCGAGCTCAACGATCTCGTCACTCACCTCCACGCACTGCGTGCAGCCATCGCCCCCAGCCCACCGGAGAACACCGACTAACCTGGAGCCATGCCTCGGCGTCGCGCGATCATTTCTGCGGTGCTCGTCGCTCTCGGCGCGATCGCCTATGGGGCGTCACCGATCGACCTCGTGCCCGAGCTGATCACGGGCCCTCTCGGCCTGGGTGACGACCTCGCGGTGTGGGTCGGAGCCGGGCTCGCGATCTGGAAGCTGCTGACGGGCAGCCAGTCCGCGCCCGGCCCGACGCCCCCGCCGGAGGAGCAGCCCCGGTGGGAGCAGAAGCTGCCCGAGTAGGGTTCGTGCCATGAGCCTCACCGTCACCCACGAGCCCGACGCCGACCGCTACGCCGTGTACGACGGCGACGCGCTGCAGGGCTGGATCGTGTACGACCGGGTCGGCGGCACCGTGCGCCTGCTGCACGCCGAGGTGCCGCCGCTCATGCGCAACAAGGGTGTCGGCGGCGAGGTCGTGCGCGCGATCCTCGACGAGCTGCGCGCCACCACCACCGATCGCGTGCAGCCCGTGTGCGGCTTCGTCGTCATGTGGATGCGCCGCCACCCCGAGTACGCCGACCTCACCACGCGCTAGCGCCGCACTCGACCACGGGCGCCGCGGGCTAGAGCCGGATCGACCCGCGGTACCCCTCGCCATCGTCGGGGTCGCTCTCGATGCGCGGCACCCCGAGGTGATCGTCGCCGGGAATCGGGGCGGGCGCGGGCATCGAGGTCTGGCGATCGAGCTCGAGGGCCGCCTCGTGCCGGGTCGGGTTGAAGACCTCGTCGCCGATGCCGACGAGACCCGCGCCGGTGCCGCCGCGGCGGCCGTCGCCGCGCAGGTCGATCCAGCCGCGGCGCTGGGCGAGCATCCCGAGCGCGATCGCCGACGCGCCGATCAGCACCCACCCCCACCACGGCATCACGGGGCCAGCCTAGCTCGCGGCGACGGAGGATTGCTCGACATCTCGATCACCGAAGGTGCGCCTCAGTCGCGCAGCGGCAGCACGATCGGCCGCTCGCTGTCTCCGACGCGATGGATCTGCACGTCGAGCCCGTACACCCGGCCCACCCGGTCGGCCGTCATGACCTCGTGCGGCGTGCCGACGGCGTCGAGACGCCCGGTGTCGAGCAGGGCGATGCGGTCGGCGTACGCCCCCGCGAGCGAGAGGTCGTGCACGACGACGACGACCGCGCGACCCTCGGCGGCGAGGCCGCGGGCCACGCGCATGACGTCCTCCTGGTGGCGCAGATCGAGCGCCGCGGTCGGCTCGTCGAGGAAGACGATCGGTGTGCGCTGGGCCAGCACGCGGGCCAGGGATGCGCGCGCCTGCTCACCGCCGCTCAAGCTCGTGAACCGCCGGCCGAGCAGGTGCTCGATGTCGGTCGCACGGATCGCCTCGAGCACGGCCGCCTGGTCGTCGGCGAGCTCGGCGGTGCGCAGCCACGGGCTGCGGCCCATCTGCACGATCTCGATGACGCGGAAGGGGAAGCTCACGGTGTTGGCCTGGCTCAGCACGGCGCGGCGCCGCGCGAGCTCGAGCGGCCGGTAGGAGCCGACCGGCCGACCGAGCAGCTCGACGGTGCCCGACGAGGCGTCCTGGTCGCCGCTGAGCACCGAGAGCAGGGTCGACTTGCCGGCGCCGTTCGGGCCGACGAGCGCGAGCACCTCGCCGGGCAGGATGTCGAGGTCGATTCCAGCGAGGATCTCGCGGCCGTCGCGGGTCAGCCGCACATCGCGGGCGACGATCACCGGCTCGGCCCCGCCGACCGTCGTCGGTGTCTCCTCTGCGGCGCTCATGCCCACCCCCCGCTGCGGCGGCGCTGCCGGTAGAGCAGCCAGAAGAAGAACGGCCCGCCCACGAGCGAGGTGAGCATGCCGATCGGCAGCTCGGCCCCCGCGACGAGGGTGCGGGTCAGCAGGTCGGCGATGACGAGCAGGGCCCCGCCGCCGACCGCGCTCGCGAGCACGAGCCCGCGGTGCGCCGGGCCGATGATCATGCGGATCAGGTGGGGCACGACGAGCCCGACGAAGGCGATGATGCCCGTAAAGGCCACGGCGACGCCGGTGAGCAGCGCCACCAGCACGATCGACACGAGACGCAGGCGCTCGACGTCGACCCCGAGGTGCCGGGCGTTGCGCTCGCCGAGCGCGAGCAGGTCGTAGCGCCGCGCGAGCGCGAGGGCGACGAGCACCCCCGGCACCGCGACCGCCGCGACCACGGCGACCTGCGACCACAGCGAACCGCCGAGCGAGCCGAGCTGCCAGAACACGATCTGCTCGCGGCTGGCCGAGTCGGCCACGAACAGCACGAACGCGATGCCCGCCTGCGCGATCGCATTGACGGCGATGCCCGTCAGCAGCAGGGTGACGACCTCGGTGCGCCCGCCCGCGCGCGACACCACGTAGACGAGCAGCGTCGCCACGAGCCCGCCCAGGAACGCGGCGACAGCGACACCGGCGACGCCCAGCACGGATGCTCCCACCACGATCGCCGTCGCCGCCCCCAGCGCGGCTCCCGACGAGACCCCCACGACGCCGGGCTCGGCGAGCGGGTTGCCGAAGATCGCCTGCATGACGGCGCCCGCCACGGCGAGCGCCGCGCCCACGACGAGCGCCATGACGATGCGCGGAAAGCGCACCACCCAGAGCGTGCTCTCGATGATCGGGTCGGTCGGCGCCCAGTCGGTGTCGATGCCGATGGCCCGCAGCAGCGAGCCCGCGACCTCGGTCGGCGTGATGGCGAGCTGCCCGGTGACCGCCGACAGCACGACGCCGCCGACCAGCAGGCCGGCGAGCAGCAGGGTGAGGGCGACGGCCCGCGAGCGAGGGCTCACGGCACCCGGTAGAGCCAGTCGGCGGTCGCGAACTTCTCGGCGACGAGAGCGTCGGCCCGCGCCAGCTCGGCCTCGGTGAGGGCGCCCTCGGTCACGGTGTTCGCGGCCCGGAAGGTGCCGATGAGCCGCTCGATGATCGCGTCGCGCTCCAGCCCGGTCTGCGACTTCAGCGGGTCGACGCGCTTGTTGGCGCTCTTCACGCCCTTGTCGCTGAGCTTCTCGCGCCCGATGCGCAGCACCTGGGTCATCATGTCGCCGTCCATGTCGTACGCCATGGTGACGTGGTGCAGCACCGCGCCCGACCCGAGGCGCTTCTGCGCGGCGCCGCCGATCTTGCCGGCGGGGCTCGCGATGTCGTTGAGCGGCTGGTACGTGGCCTCGATGCCGAGGGACCGCAGGCCCTGGATGACCCAGTCGTCGAGGAAGGCGTACGACTCGGCGAAGCTCATGCCCTGCACGAGCTCGACGGGCGTGTAGAGCGAGTAGGTGATGGCCGACTCGGGCTCGATCACCATGGCGCCGCCGCCGGAGATGCGCCGCACCACCTCGAAGCCGTAGCGCTCGGCGTTCTCGAGGTCGACCTCGTTCTTCACGCTCTGGAACGAGCCGATCACGATGGCCGGGCTCGCCCACTGCCAGAAGCGCAGGGTGGGGCCGCGCCGACCCTCGCCGACCTCCTCCGACAGCACCTGGTCGATGGCGAGCTGCTGCAGGGGGGTCAGCGCCGGACCGCGCACGAGCTCCCAGTCGTAGTCGGCGAAGGTCGTGGCGCTCGCGAGGGCGCGACGCACGGTGGTCGCGACGGCCTCGGGGCTGAAGCCCAGCAGCACGGCGCCGTCGGGCAGGGCATCCCGCACCGCCGCGGTCAGGTGCGCGGCATCGGTGTCGGCGGGCAGCCCGATGAGCGCGGCCTCGATCGCCGGAATGGCGTCGTCGGGCTCGACGAAGAAGTCGCCCGCCAGGCGCAGGGCGCTGATGCGGTCGCCCGTCACCTCGAGGTCGACGACGACCAGCTTGCCGCCGGGCACCTTGTATTCACCGTGCACGGCTCCAGCCTATTCGCCGGTGGCGGCCGGGCGCTGGGGGTCGGCCGCGTACTGCGACCACGAGCCGGGGTACAGGCGGCCCGCGGGCAGTCCCACCTGCTCGAGCACGAGCAGCGTGTGGCAGGCGGTGACGCCCGAGCCGCAATAGCTGATGACCGGCAGGCGGTCGGCGCCGAGCGCCGCGAGGCGCTCGCGCAGGGTCGCGGTGTCGAGGAGCGTGCCGTCGGCGGCCACGTTGTCGCGGCACGAGAGGCTCTGCGCGCCCGGGATGTGGCCGGGGCGGGCATCCACCGGCTCGGTGTCGCCGCGGTAGCGATCGGCGGTGCGCGCGTCGAGCACGAGCGCGGTGCCGTCGGCCGCGGCGGCCTGGGTCTCGTCGATCGTGGCGAGCGCCGCGGCGGGCCACGACCGCACGGTGCGGGATGCGGGGCTCAGGCCGCCCGCACCCCCACCCGCGCCCGCCTGCCCGGCGGAGCTCGCGGCCGCTCGGCTCGCGGAGGCTCCGACCTCGAGCGGCTGCTCGGGGTGCGCGCTCTGCCAGGCGGCGAGCCCCCCGTCGAGCACCGCGGCGGACTGCCCGAGCGCCCGCAGCATCCACACCAGCCGCGCGGCGATCACGCCGCCCGCGTCGTCGTAGACGACCACAGTGTCGTCGTCGCCGATGCCGGCCGCCTCGAGACCGCGGGCGAAGACCTCCGGCTCGGGCAGCGGATGCCGCCCGGCCGCCGCCGAGGGCGGTGCCGCGAGCACGGTGTCGAGGTCGACGAACACGGCGCCCGGCAGGTGCCCCTGCGCGTAGGCGTCGGAACCCGAGCGGCCGTCGAGGTACCAGCGGGTGTCGACCACGATGACCCGCGGCGCGGTGTCGGCCGGGCGGTGCGCGGTGTCGGCCGAGCCGTGCGCGGCGTCGGCTCGCATCCGGTCGAGGTCGGCGACGGAGAGGAACGGCGCGATCATGGCGCCCAGCGTACGGGGCGGGCATGCGGCCCGGTGCCGTCGACGTGACGATGCTCACGACTGTCCGCGGGCTCGAGCCTCGCGCACCTCCCGCGCGCCCCTTCCACAACAACGGAGCGGGCGAAGGGGATTCACTCCCTCCGTCGTTGTGGAAGGGCGACCAGCGCCTTCCCGTCCGAAGTTCGGGAAGGAGCGCCGACGGCATCCTTCTCGGACACGCCGCGAGAGGCGTTCGGGCCCACGACAGCGCGCTCACGATGGCTTGGCCGCGGGTGCGGATGCGGATGCGGGCTCAGCGCACTGGCGCGGCGGGCGCGCCTAGAAGAGCCGGTCGTCGAGCCAGGCGATGAAGTCGGCGCGCACCTCGGCCTGGTTGGTCTCGTTGAAGACCTCGTGGCGGGCTCCCGCGTAGACGATGAGCTCGACGTCGGTGAGGCCGCCCCGGCGCAGGTAGGCGTCGGCGAGCTTCTTCGCGCTCTTCTCGCCGCCGAGCGGGTCGTCGTCGCCGACCATGATGAGCAGCGGCACGGGCGGCTGCACGCTCTTCGGGCGGCCGAACAGGCGCAGTCCGTCGGCGACGCCGAACAGCTGCAGCACCTTCGCGTCGGTCGTCAGCGGGTCGTCGACGAAGGCGCGCGCGACAGCCGGGTCGCGGCTGAGCCACTCGGCTCCGGTGTCGCCGAGGTGCTTGTGGCGGGCGTTGAGGTCGCCGCCGTTCATGTCGAGCGGCGTGCGCAGCGCGGTGCCGGTGAGCACCACCGCGGTCCACGGG
>JAIXXG010000111.1 GCA_027490915.1 Microbacteriaceae bacterium | reverse complement strand
GCTCGGGTTCCACGCCTGGTTCCGCAGCGACCACTACCTCGTCATGGGCGACGGCGACGGCCTGCCCGGCCCCACCGACGCCTGGACGACCCTCGCGGCCCTCGCGCGCGAGACGAGCACGATCCGGCTCGGCACCCTCGTCAGCTCGGCGACGCACCGGCACCCGGGCATCCTCGCCGTGCAGGTCGCGCAGGTCGACCAGATGTCGGGCGGGCGCGCCGAGTTCGGGCTGGGCACGGGGTGGTATGAGCGCGAGCACGAGGCGTTCGGCATCCCCTTCCCCGCCAAGCGATTCGGGATGCTCGAGGAGCAGCTCGCCATCGTGACCGGCTACTGGGCCACCCCCGACGGCGCCACCTACTCGTTCGAGGGCGAGCACTACCGGCTGGTCGACGTTCCCGCCCTGCCGAAGATCGTGCAGCAGCGCATGCCCGTCATCGTCGGTGGGGGCGGACCGCGCAAGACCCCGCGACTCGCGGCCCTGTACGCGACCGAGTTCAACATCGGGTTCCGCACCCTCGAGAGCTTCGCCGAGGTGCTCGACAACGTGCGCGCCGTCTGCGCCGAGGAGGGCCGCAACCCGGCCACGCTGAAGCTCTCGGCCGCGTGGCCCACGGTCGTCGGCCGCGACGCCGCCGAGATCGCCCGGCGCTGCGCCGCCGTCGGCATCGACCCCGCGAGCGACCACGGCGAGCGCCTCGTCGGCACCCCCGCCGAGGTCGTCGACCGCATCGGCGCGCTGCACGAGCTCGGCGTCGACCGCCTCTACCTGCAGACGGTCGACATGACCGACCTCGAGCACCTCGACCTGATCGCGGCCGAGGTGCTGCCGCAGCTGACCTGACCCGCCCGCGCCGCCCGACCAGCACCCCCGACACCCTGACCGGAGCATCCATGACCGCCACCACCGCCTTCGGCCCCGTCGCCGACTGGACCCGCCGCGAGGTCGAGATCGGCCGCCTGCCCGTCGCCGTCGTCGGCCTCGTCGACACCGACGGCGTCGTCGACGTCGCCGCGTTCGGCACCGACCCGGTCAGCGGGCGCACGGCGCACGTCGACGACCGCTTCGCGCTGTACTCGATCACCAAGCCGCTCGTCGCGCTCACCGCGATGCGCGCCGTCGAGCGCGGCCTGCTCACGATCGACACGCGGCTGACGGATGCGGTGCCCGCGTTCGGCCACGCCGGCGTCACCCTGCAGCACCTGCTGAGCCACACCTCGGGTATCGCCGACGTGGTGCTCGAAGACGGCGGGCCCGTGCGATCGCACGGCAACGCGATGACGCTGCGCGAGGCGCTCGAGCGGGCTCCGATCGAGTTCGTGCCCGGCACGGCGCGCCGCTACGCGAACCTCTCGTGGGAGGGCGTCGCGGCGCTCATCGAGCACGCCACCGACGCCGCCTTCGAGGCCGAGTTCGCGGCGATGGCCGCGACCGTCGGCGCCGAGCACCTGTCGTTCGACCACGACGACGTGCACACCGTGCACGGCTTCGAGCGCTACGGCCACAACCCGGCCGGACTGCCCGGCCTGCGGCACCCCGCGGCCGGCGCCGCGGCGACGGTCGGCGATCTGCTCGCCGTGGGCCGCTCGCTGCTGACCGACGACGGCGCGATCGTCTCGCCGCTGACGCGCGCCGCGATGGTGCAGTCGCGCACGGCGGGCCTCTACGTCATCGATGCCGACCCGGTGAAGCACTTCGAGCAGTTCGGCCTCGGCTTCCTGCTGCCGCGGCGGCCCGGCCTGCTCGACCACAGCGTCTACGGGCACTCGGGCTGGACCAACACCCAGCTCTGGGTCTCCCCCGCCGCGGGCCGCGCCGTCGTGCTGCTCACCAACCGCCTCGACGCGAGCGAGCCCGACGTCGGCATGACGGTCGACGCCCTGCTGCACGCGGCCTTCCTCGGCCGATGAGCGCAGCGGCCCGCCCGCACGTCATCGTGCTGCCGGGCGGCGGCTACGCCTCGCTCGCCGAGCACGAGGGCGAGCCGGTAGCCGCGTGGCTGCGCACCCTCGGGCTCGACGCCAGCGTTCTCGCCTACCCCGTCGGCACGCGGCACCCCGGCCCGATCGACGCGTTCCGGATGCGGGCCGCCGCCCTGCGCGCCGAGGGCGTCGCCCGGCTCGGCGTGCTGGGCTTCTCGGCCGGGGGTCACCTCGCCGGCCACGCCGCCGCGCTCGGCCTCGTGGATCTCGCGGTGCTCTGCTACCCGGTGGTGACGATGACCACGGCGACGAGCGGCGGGTCGCGGCACCAGCTGCTCGGGCCCGCGCCGACGGCGGAGGCGATCGCCTCGACCTCGGTCGAGCAGCTCGTGACTCGCGCGATGCCCCCGACGTTCATCTGGCACACGGCGGCCGACGAGACGGTGCCGCTCGAGCATCCGTACCTGCTCGGGCAGGCGCTCGCGCGCCACGGCGTGCCGCATGCCCTGCACGTCTACCCGCGCGGGCGGCACGGGCTCGGGCTCGTCCGGGCGAGCGACGAGGTCGGGGTCGACGGGCTCGGGGCCGACGACGTCGCCGAGGCCGGCATCGCGCACAACTGGACGCGCGACTGCGCCGAGTGGCTGCGCGAGGTCGGCTGGATCGACTGAGCGCGCGGCGACTGCCCCGCGGGGCTACCCGTCGAGTTCGGCGCGCACGGTCGGAGCGACCTCCGACCCGAAGCGCTCTATCGCGTGCGGGTCGTCGCCCGCCAGCACGAAGGTCGAGACCCCGTAGGTGCGGGCGAGGTGGACGAGGCGCTCGGGGTGGGCATCCGCGCCGCCGACGTTCAGAACGCGGCAGATGGCGGCCGGATCGCGTCCGGCCTCCCGCGCCGCCGCATCGATGATCGCGCCGCTCGCGGCGAGCTCGGTCTCGTCGGCGAGCATGGTCAGCGAGGCCCACCAGCCGTCGGCCTGGCGCCCGATGAGCCGCAGCATGCGCGGCTTGAGGGCACCGACCCAGATCGGGATCGCGTGCGCCGGCGCCGGTCCGCGCTTCGCTCCGGTGATCGGGTAATGCGGCCCGTCGAGGAAGATGCCGCCGCGCTCGGTGCTCCAGAGCTCGCGCATGACGGTGATGGCCTCGCTCAGCGCGTCGACACCCTCGCCGGGGGTGCGCCGGGGGCCGCCCATCGCGGCGATGCCGTCCCAGAAGAACCCGGCGCCGAGCCCCATCGTCACCCGGCCGCCGGTGAGCAGGTCGAGGCTCGCGGCACTGCGCGCAAGCATCGCCGGATGCCGCAGCGGCAGGTTGAGCACGTTGCCCGAGAGCGTCACGCGCTCGGTGCGCCCGGCGATGACGCTGAGCAACGTCCACGCGTCGAGGAAGGCCGGCTGGTACGGGTGATCCTGCACCGTGACGAGGTCGATGCCTGCGCGCTCGGCGGTGACGGCGAGCTCGACGACCCGCGCCGGGTCGGCGGCGCTCGGGGTGAGGAAGACCCCGAACTGCACGGTCATGGCGTCACCGCATCCTGCTCGGTCTCGGCCTTCTCGGCGAGCGCCTCGATCGACCGGATGCCCTCCGGGCGCCCGGCGCGCACCCACAGCATCCACAGCGCGCCGGCGATGAGCGCGGCGGCCACGAGGCTCACGAGCGGCCAGCCCCGCGCGAGGTTGACGATGAGCGTGAAGGCGACGACGACCGAGCCGAAGAGGTTGAGGGCGAAGCGCTTGCGCTGGCGCGCGAGGTGCGTGAACCGGGTCATCGCAAGCAGGCCCGACAGGAAGCTCAGGAAGACCGCGACGGCGTAGAAGAGCACGAGCCGCTGGTCGTCGGCTCCGGCCGCGGCGACGACGACCATCGAGAGCACCGCGAAGAGCACGAGGCCCCAGTAGGGCGTGTGCCGCGCGTTGACGCGACCGAAGGCCGCGGGCAGGATGCCGACCGAGTGTGCGCGGCCGGGGTGCACCGCGAGCGCCTTCAGCAGACCCGGACCCGCCTGGAACGACGAGCTCGCGGCGGCGAGCAGCAGCAGGGCGGTCATGAGCTGGAAGAGGGCGAAGAGCGGCGCCGGGGCGACATGTCGAGCGAAGTCGGCGATGAGCGTCGAGCCGGCCTCGGGCAGGCCGATGCCGAGACGGGCGGCCTGCACCGCCAGCCCGAGCGTGATCACTCCGACGATGCCGAGCGTGAGCCACAGGGTCAGCTGCCCGAATCGGCGGCGGCCCCGATCGTCGAGCTCGCCCAGCTGGGCGATCGCCGTCGAGGGCGCCTCGACGCCTGTCGCGAGCGCCATCGCGACGGGGAAGGCGAAGACGACCGCGACGAGGCCCGCGAGGGCGCCCGGATCAGCGTCGGCGGCACTCACGGAGTCGGCGAGCGCTGCGCCGTCGAGCGGCTGCGCGGCAGCGCTGAAGAGCAGCACCGCTGCGGCCACGAGCACGAACACGACGGTCATGAGCGCGAACACGATGCGGCCGAGATGCCCGAACCAGCACAGCCCGCCCACGACCGCGACGAGCACGAGAGCGATGACGAGGCGCCACGGCTCGAGCGCCGGGAAGTAGGCGATGACCGCCGACGCCGCGGCCGAGACGCTGATGGCGATCGTCAGCACGAAGTCGACCACGAGAGATCCGACCGGCACGAACGACCAGCCGTCGCCGAAGGCCTCCCCGACCGCGGCCGAGGCACCGCCGCCCTCGGGGTACCGAGCGATGAGGGCGCGGTAGTTGACGATGATCAGCGCGATGATCGCCACGACGAGACCCATCGTCGCGACGAGCAGGTCGAGGCGCCCGCCGAGGGCGTGCAGCGCGGCCTCGACCGCGTACGCGACCGACGACACGGGGTCGGCCATCACGGCGAAGGCGAAGGCGAGGAAGAGCACGGCGCGCGAGCGCAGGATGACCACGCGCAGACACTACTCCTGCGGCGGCCTAGCCCCGCACGCGGTCGGCGAGCCAACGCAGCGCGTCGGCCGCGCCGTGCTTCTCGGCGGCGAGCGCCGAGATGTGGCTCTCGCCCTCGAGCCGCCAGAGCTGGGCCGAGGGCATGGCCGAGGCGAGCCAGTCGGCGTGCGCCACGGGCACGACATGATCGTCGGCACCGTGGGCCAGCAGCACGGGCGCCGCGACGGCCCCGAGGTCAACCCCCCAGGGGGTGACGTAGGCCACATCATCGTCGATGAGCGCGTCGATGCCCGAGGCGGCTCCGGCCGCAGCGACCTCCCCCAGCCATCCCCATTCGCCGGTGAGAGCGGCCCAGTCGGCGGCCGTGAAGTCGATCGGAGCATCGGCGTGCTGCTGCTCGTGCTGGCGTTTGCCCTCGAGGCCGCTCTGCGCCGCGCGCAGCGCCGCATGACTCGTCGGGCCCATGCCGGCGAACCAGTCGAGGCCCGCCGCGTCGATGGGCGCGAGTCCACCCAGGGTCACCGCCGCAATGATGCGCGCGGGCTGGCGCGCCGCGCAGGCGAGGGCGTGCGGCCCTCCGCCCGAGTGGCCGACGAGGGCGAAGCGATCGAGGTGCAGGGTGTCAGCGAGCGCCGCGGCGTCGGCGGCCGTATCGGCGATGGTGCGACCGGGGTTCGCGGTCGAGCCGCCATGGCCGGGCCGGTCGAACGAGACCCAGCGCAGCCCCAGCTCCGCCGCCAGGGCGAGCAGCGGCCTCGGCGGCGTGCCGACATTCGGCGTGCCGTGATGCCACATCACCGGCACCCCCTCACCCTCCGCCTCGTAGCCGTGCAGAGTGCGGCCATCGGGCAGCGTGATGTCGAACTCGTGCACGACGGGGTCGCTCACGGCAGCGGCCCGAGCAGGTCGGCGGCGACGGTCGCGTGCACGGCCTCGGTGTCGCTCGGGTGATAGATGCCCGCGAGCACATCGCGCTGCAGCCGGCTCAGCTCGCTG
>JAIXXG010000090.1 GCA_027490915.1 Microbacteriaceae bacterium | reverse complement strand
TCTCGAGGGCGTCAGACAGCGTGCGGGCGCGCGACAGCGCCGGGATCAACCGCTCGAGACTCACGTCGCACAAGCGTACGCCGCTCATCCTGAGCGCTCAGCCCGCCCCGCAGTCCCGCCGCGGCCGGTCGTCTGTTCGCAACTCAGGCCAGAACGCCATGAATGACCGGCTACCGCGTCACCAACGTCGTTTCAGCCTGAGTTACGAACCGCGACGCTGCGGCTCAGCGGGGCCACGGCCTCCGGGGCGAGGGATGCGAGCTCAGGCGCGCGGCGCGTGCACCGTCTGCTGCGCGGCCAGCAGACCCTGCTCGATGATCAGCTCGACCGCGTCGGCCGCGTCGTCGAGCACGAACGGCAGGCGGGTCTTCTCGGTGCCGCCGAAGTCGCGCAGCACGTAGTCGGCGGCGTCCTGCCGCCCGGGCGGCCGCCCGATGCCGACGCGCACCCGCACGAACTCGGGGGTTCCGAGGGCCTTGATGATGTCGCGCACGCCGTTCTGACCGCCGTGGCCGCCATCGGCCTTGAGCTTGATGGTCTCGAAGGGCAGATCGAGGTCGTCATGCACGATGATGACGCGCTCGGGCGGCACCCCGAAGTAGGCGGCCGCGCTCGAGACCGGCCCACCGGAGGTGTTCATGTAGCTCAGCGGGCGCGCGACGATGAGCTTCGGCCCGCCCGGGCGCAGCCGCCCCTCGGCGAGCATCGTCGTGGTGCGGTGCCGCGAGAAGCGCGCGCCGATGCGCTCGGCCAGCAGCTCGACGACCATGGCGCCGACGTTGTGGCGGTTGCCCGCGTACTGCGGCCCGGGGTTGCCGAGCCCGACGACGAGCCACGCGCCCGCGCCGGCAGCAGTGCCCGCCGACGCCGAAGGGGCCGCATCGCGGCGGAAGAATCCGGCCACGGGCGACCCCCTCGGTTCAGTTCATGACGTGACGGGGGCGGGATGCCCGCCCACCGCCGCGCGGACTACTCGGCCTCGACCGCACCCTCCGCCGCGGCCTCGTCGCCACCAGCAGCGGTGCTCGAGCCGCGCGGTGCCGTGATGTGCACGACGAGCGCGTCGGGGTCGGTGATGAGGCTCGAGCCCTTGGGCAGCACGAGGTCGCGGGCGTGGATCTGCGCGCCGTCTTCCAGACCCTCGACCGAAACGGAGACCGACTCGGGGATGTGGGTGGCCTCGGCCTCGAGCGAGATGGTGGCGTGCTCGACCATGACGATGGTGCCCGAGAACGACTCGCCCTCGACGTGCACCGGCACGTCGACGGTGACCTTCTCGCCCTTGCGCACGACGATGAGGTCGACGTGCTCGATGATCTGACGCACCGGGTCCTTCTGCACGTCCTTCACGAGCACGAGCTCGCTCGCGCCCTCGATGTCGAGCGTGATGAGCACGTTCGACTTGCGCAGCAGCAGCGCGGTCTCGTGACCGGGCAGGGTCACGTGCTGCGGCTCGCCGCCGTGGCCGTAGATGACGGCGGGGATGTGCCCGGCGGCGCGCAGCTTGCGGGCCGCGCCCTTGCCGAACGAGGTGCGCTTTCCGGCGCTGAGCTTGTGCTCGTCCATGACGGAACTCCTGGATTGTCGGGGGCCTGGCGGCCCGGTCTGGGTGTCAACTCGAACGCGCGAGCGCGTGAGGAAAGACCTGATGCCTTGCCCACCGCGTCGATCACGGAGCGACGAATCGCTCCCTCGCCGAAGTACAGTCGCTCAGTCTACCCGAGGGGCGAGCAGCGCGGCGACCGCGGCCGCGAGCTCGGCCACCGGCCGGGTTCCGTCGAGCACGACGACGCCCTCGGCCGGGTCGGGGTGCTCGAGCGTCGCGAGCTGCGAGGCGAGCAGGCTCGCCGGCATGAAGTGATCAGAGCGGGCGCGGATGCGGCGCTCGAGCTCGCGCACGGGCACATCGAGCAGCACGAAGCGCGCGGCGGGAGCATCCCGCCGCAGCCGCGCGCGGTACGCGCCGCGCAGGGCGCTGCAGGCCATGACGCACGGCGCCGCGTCGCGCAGCGCGGCGCCGACGGCATCGAGCCAGGGCTCGCGGTCGGCGTCGGTGAGGGCGATTCCCGCGGCCATGGCGGCGACGTTGGCCGGCGGGTGCAGGTCGTCGGCGTCGAGGCTGGCGACCCCGGCGAGGGCGGCCGCGGCGGCGGCAACGGTCGTCTTGCCCGACCCCGAGACCCCGCACACGACGACGCTGCCGACGACCGAGCCGCTGTCGGCGCCGACGCCGCTGCCGACGACAGTGGGCGGGTGATCACTCACCCGCCCACCGTAGGGGTCGCGCTCAGCGCAGGTCGAGCAGCACGCGGCTGGGGGCCGCGGGGTCGACGCGCACGGCGACGCTCGCGCCGGGCTGAACCTGCGGCAGCAGCGCCATCGGCACGACCGTCGTGGTGGTGACCGGCACGGGAACACCCGCGGGCAGCAGCACCAGCAGCCCGAGCGCCACCTGCACGCCGTCGTTGACCATCACGCCGGTGCTCGCGAGCTGGGTGACCGTGGCCGTGGTCGAGACGAACTCGGGGCCGGCCGCCGCGGTGCGCAGCTCGTTCTGGGCGATGAGGCCGTCCATCGTGGCCTGCGCCTGCGCGAGCTGCGCGCCGACGTTCATGGTGGCGAGGTTGTCGAAGCCCATCGTGGTGAGCTTCGCGAGGTTGGTGAGCACGCCCATGGCTAGAGGGCGGTGTAGAGCTCGTTGAAGCGCGAGCCGACGGCGCGGTCGGCCTGGATGCGCGCGCCCCAGCCCTCCTGCGCGGTGGCCCAGTCGGCGGGGGCGATGCCGAGACCGGCGGCCACGTCGACGAGCTTCGTCGTGTCGTACCCGAAGGCCGCGATGCCCTTGCTGACCTGCGCGTACTGCTCGAGCGTGACGCCGGCGATCGGCACGAGCGCCTCGGCGCTCGGGGCGCCGTGGGCCTGCTGGTTGGCGACGTTCACGGCGGCCTGCGAGCCGACCGTGCCCGGGAAGCCGGCGCCGGGCATGCCCGCGGCGCCGAACGCGGCGGGGTTCATGGCGGCCTGCGCCTGCGCCTGGGCGGCGAGGGTGTTGGCGCTCTCGATGAGCGCGGGGGCGGCGTTGATCGTGTCGATCATGCTCTTGAACATGTTCATGGTGATGCCTTTCGGTGGATGCCGCGCTGGAGGCGGACGGGGTGGTGGCGTGCGGGGTGGAACCTGATGCACTCATCCTTCGCGCGCGGCGCGGCGGGGGCCTGAGCACCCGTTGCTCAATTCGAGGGATGCGGCTACTCAGTCGACGCGGCGACGCGCCCCGCACCGCGCTCTAGGCTGGAGGTCATGACCACCACGCCTTCTGCCAACATCGGCGTCGTCGGGCTCGCCGTCATGGGCTCGAACCTCGCGCGCAACCTCGCCAGCCGCGAGGGCAACACCGTCGCCGTCTTCAACCGCTCGTGGGAGAAGACCGAGACCCTCATCACCGAGCATCCCGAAGCGGGCTTCATCGCGACGAAGGACTACGCCGCGTTCGCCGCGGCGCTGCAGAAGCCGCGCACCGCGATCATCATGGTGCAGGCCGGTCGCGGCACCGATGCCGTCATCGACGAGCTCGTGAAGGTGTTCGAGCCGGGCGACATCATCGTCGACGGCGGCAACGCCCTCTTCACCGACACCATCCGCCGCGAGGCCGCCGTGCGCGCCACCGGCATCAACTTCGTCGGCGCGGGCATCTCGGGCGGCGAGGAGGGCGCGCTCAACGGGCCCTCGATCATGCCCGGCGGCTCGGCCGAGGCGTGGGTCACCCTCAAGCCGATCCTCGAGTCGATCGCCGCTGTCGCCGAGGGCGAGCCGTGCGTCACCCACGTCGGCACCGACGGTGCGGGGCACTTCGTGAAGATGATCCACAACGGCATCGAGTACGTCGACATGCAGCTCATCGCCGAGGCGTACGACCTGCTGCGCCGCGTGGGCGGCTTCTTGCCCGCCGAGATCGCCGACATCGTGGCCGAGTGGAACACCGGCGAGCTCGAGAGCTACCTCATCGAGATCACCGCCGAGGTGCTGCGCCAGGTCGACGCCGAGACCGGAAAGCCGCTCGTCGACGTCATCCTCGACCAGGCCGGCGCCAAGGGCACCGGCGCGTGGACGGTGCAGACCGCCCTCGACCTCGGGGTGCCCGTCTCGGGCATCGCCGAGGCCGTGTTCGCCCGCTCGCTCTCGTCGAAGCCCGCGCAGCGCGCCGCCGCCGCGAGCCTCCCCGGCAGCACGCAGGAGTGGCAGGTCGCCGACCGCGACGCCTTCGTCGAAGACGTTCGCCGGGCCCTCTACGCCTCGAAGATCATCGCCTACAGCCAGGGCTTCGACGCGATCGTCGCCGGCGCCGAGCAGTACAACTGGGACATCAAGAAGGGCGACATCGCCAAGATCTGGCGGGCAGGCTGCATCATCCGCGCGCGCTTCCTCAACCGCATCACCGAGGCCTACGCCGCCGACCCGGGCCTCGTCGCCCTCGTCACCGCGCCGTACTTCGCCGAGGCCGTGACCGGCGCGCTGCCGTCGTGGCGGCGCGTCGTCGCCGGTGCGGCGCTGGCGGGCATCCCGACCCCCGCGTTCGCGTCGTCGCTGTCGTACTACGACGGTCTGCGCGCCGACCGCCTGCCGGCCGCGCTCGTGCAGGGCCAGCGCGACTACTTCGGGGCGCACACCTACAAGCGCGTCGACAAGGAGGGCACGTTCCACACGCTGTGGAGCGGCGACCGCACCGAGATCTCCGCGACGGACGCACACTAGATGGCATGAACGACGACGACCCGATCGAGCTGCGCGAGTGGCCCGACGACGAGCGCGATGATGCGCGACCGACCGCCTGGGAGCGGCGGGCGCGCGTCATGCGGTGGGTCGCCCTCGTCGCTCTGATCGGGATGCTCGTGCCCACCACCCTCAGCACGGTGGCCGTCGCCCGCACCACCGCCGAGCAGTCGTGCCGGCTCGCGGTCGACGCGGTGGCGAGCGAGCGCACTCCTAGTCGGGTCTCGTTCGAGGTGCTGTCGCTCGAGGCCATCGGGTGGACGTGCTACGCGCAGACGGCGGGCGGCGAGGTGCTCGTCGCCCTGCTCGGGCTGATCCCGGGCGAGCCGCGGCTCGTGCCGCCGACGCAGCTCAGCTGAGGGCGCCGCACCCCTGCTTGCGGCACCCCCCGGGGGGCATGTCACACTGGAGGCGTTCCGCGCCTGCGAACGGCGCCCCGAGGCTCTCTCGAGGCGGCGTGACCCGTCGAGGAGCGGTGGTTGCCTTCATCGCTTCCGGTCACCTCAGTCGCGCACCTTTTTCGCGCGGAGCCGATGCCGCTGCGCGGTCGTCCGGCGTACCCGGAGACCGCATCCGCATCGTCGACGAACAGTGAGGAACCCCATCATGATCAGCATCGATCGCACCCGCCTGACCGAGCTCACCGAGCGCGAAGGCCAGGCCTTCATCGCCGCCCGCCCGAAGTCGAAGGCCGCCTACGAGCGCGCCGAGCACCTCTTCGGCCGCGTGCCGATGACCTGGATGAACAAGAAGTCGGGCGCCTTCCCGATCTACCTCGACCGCGCGCAGGGCAACCGCGTGTGGGACATCGACGGGCACGAGTACATCGACTTCGCCCTCGGCGACACCGGGTCGATGGCCGGGCACTCGAACCCCGTCGTCGTCGAGGCGGTCACGCGCCGCATCGGCGAGCTCGGCGGCCTCGTGACGATGCTGCCGACGGAGGACGCCGAGTGGGTCGGCGCCGAGCTGTCGCGCCGCTTCACAATGGACCGCTGGAGCTTCTCCTTGACGGCGACGGATGCGAATCGCTGGGCGATCCGCCTCGTGCGCGCGATCACCGGAAAGCCGAAGATCCTCTTCCACTCGTACTGCTACCACGGATCGGTCGACGAGTCGCTCATCGTCGTCGGGCCCGACGGCGAGGGAATGTCGCGCCCCGGCAACGTCGGCGCGCCCGTCGACGTGACCGAGACCTCGCGCGCCGCCGAGTACAACGACCTGCCGGGCCTCGAGCGCGCCCTCGCGCACGGCGATGTCGCCGCGGTGCTCATCGAGCCCGCGCTGACCAACATCGGCATCGTGCTGCCCGAGCCGGGCTACCTCGAGGGCGTGCGCGCGCTGACCCGCCAGTACGACGCGCTGCTCATCATCGATGAGACGCACACCTTCTCGGCCGGGCCCGGCGGCATGACGCAGGCCTACAACCTCGAGCCCGACCTCGTCGTCATCGGCAAGTCAATCGGCGGGGGCATCCCGACCGGCGCCTACGGACTGTCGGCCGCCTTCGCAGAGCGGGCGCTCGCGCGCACCGACCTCGACCTCGTAGACATGGGCGGCGTCGGCGGCACGCTCGCGGGCAACCCCGTCGCGGTCGCGGCCATGCGCGCGACGCTCGAGCACGTGCTCACCGACGAGGCCTTCGCGCACATGATCGACACCGCTACGTACTTCACCGACGGGGTCAACGCGCTGTTCGACCGCTACGAGCTGCCGTGGGCGATCAACCAGCTCGGGGCGCGCGCCGAGTACCGCTTCGCGCGGCCGTATCCGAAGAACGGCACCGAGGCGGCGGCCGCGGCGGATGCAGAGCTCGAGGACTTCCTGCACCTCTACCTCGCCAACCGCGGCATCATGCTCACGCCGTTCCACAACATGGCCCTCATGGCGCCCATGACGACGCGGGCCGATGTGGACGCGCACAACACCGTGTTCGAGGCGGCGATCCGCGAGCTCGTGGGCGCCTGACGGGCGCGGCCGTGGCGGAGGCGTACCGCGGACGGCGCCTGGCGCTGCTCACCCAGCACGGCAAGGAGGGCGTGATCGCGCCGACCCTCGAGGGCGCGCTCGGCTGCACGGTCGAGCGCGCCCTCGGGTTCGACACCGATCAGCTCGGCACGTTCACCCGCGAGGTGCCGCGCGCGGGCACGCAGCTTGAGGCCGCCCGACGCAAGGCCGAGCTCGCGATCGAGCTGAGCGGCGCCGAGGTGGGACTCGGCAGCGAGGGCTCGGTCGATCGGCACCCGATGCTCAGCTTCGTCGACCGCAACGTCGAGCTCGTCGTGCTCGTCGACCGCGCGCGCGGCATCGAGGTGGTGGGCGTGGCCGAGGGGCCCGCCCCCTACGGGCACGTGCTGACGTCGTCGCTCACGGAGGCCGAGTCGCTCGCCGCGCGACCGGCCTTCGCGGGGCACGGTCTGATCGTGCGGCCGGAGAGCGCCGACGACCCGCGGGTGCGGAAGGACATCCTGTCGCTCGACGAGCTGCGTGCGGCGTTCGCCGACGCGCGGCGGCAGTCGGCGAGCGGCGCGGTGTTCGTCGAGATCGACCTGCGGGCGCACCGCAACCCCCGCCGCATGCAGCGCATCGCCGAGGCCGCCGCCGACCTCGCGGCGAAGCTCGCCTCGACCTGCCCGGCGTGCGACGGCCCCGGCTTCTGGCGCGCCGAGCGCCTGCCCGGGATGCCCTGCCGCGACTGCGGCCTCGCCACCGAGATCGCCCTCGCCGAGGTCGACGCGTGCCCCGGCTGCGGGCACCGCGCCACGCGCCTGCTCGACACCACCGTCGGGGCCGACCCGCGGTGGTGCGACTACTGCAACCCGTAGGCAGAGACGATCATCCGAATCGCCCGTTGACGTAGTCGGAGGTTCTCGGATCGTTCGGGAAGGTGAAGACCTGCTCCGTGAGTCCGTGCTCGACGATCACGCCCGGCGTGCCCTGACTGGCCAGAAAGAACGCGCACTGGTCAGAGACGCGCTGGGCCTGCTGCATGTTGTGCGTCACGATGACGATCGTGACCTCCTGAGCCAGTTCGAGCATGGTCTCCTCGATGACGCGCGTCGAGGTCGGGTCGAGCGCCGAGCACGGCTCGTCCATGAGCAGCACACGCGGGCGCACGGCGAGCGATCGCGCGATGCACAGGCGCTGCTGCTGGCCGCCCGAGAGCCCGCCGCCCGGCTGACGCAGGCGATCGCGCACCTCCTTCCAGAGACCGGCCTTCGTCAGAGTCTCCTCGACCAGCTGATCCTTCTCGTCACGCGTCGCCGGAGTGCCCGTCAGTCGAAGGCCCGCGATCACGTTGTCGTAGATCGACATGGCCGGGAAGGGATTGGGCTTCTGAAACACCATGCCGATCTGCCGACGCGCCTCCGTCAGTCGACGGGACGGGTCGTAGATGTCGACGCCGTCGAGAAGCACCTCACCGGCCAAAGAGGCGCTCGGCACCATCTCGTGCATGCGGTTCAAGATGCGGAGGAAGGTTGACTTCCCGCACCCCGACGGCCCGATGAGCGCTGTGATTTCGCCTGCCTTCATCTCGAGGTCGACCTTGTGCAGCACCTTGCGGTCTCCGAACCAGGCCGAGATCTGACGCGCTTCGAGGTTGGCAAGGGGAAGTTTTTGCGCAGGGGCGGAGAGGGCGGCCTCCTCTGTCGCCCCGAGCTCCTCTGCACCGCGATCGTTCCACGCTGGCGACGACTCGAGGTCAGACGACATGTCTTCATCGCCGGGATCGACGTCGAGGTGCTCGGAGGGCCCTACCACCCCCCTGCGAGAAAGCGGCCACAAGCGTCGGAGATCGAACTTCGTTTCGGTCATGGTGGAGTGCCTCTCACTCAGAGCAGGTTCGGGAGCGTGACGATGATGGCGTCTGCGGTGGCAGCACCGAGAATCAAGAGGATCGGCACCGCGATCATCCAGGTCTGCCGAGCGCCCCACCGGCCTCGAACCCAGAGCAGGATGACGCTCGCGGCGATCAACCAGTGAAGCCAGACAAAAGCCTCAAAGTAGCCGTCGGGATTCGCTGCCATAGCGCTTTCGCCCGGATCGAGCACCGCGGATGTGAACACCGGCGCAGCAGCTTCTTGCGCATCGGAGACCAAGCGGGCGTCGACGTAGAGGATACGATCCGGCGCGAAGGGAACCCCGGCTGCGCTGACCAGGGTGAGCATCCCGCCACCCACCTCGGGGCGCTCGCGGACGATGTCTGCGTCGCGGCGAATGTCGACCACCTCGTATCGATGCGTTCCCTGCCCGGTCACGACGACGATCTCATCGCCGAGCGACAGGGCACTCAGCCGAGCGAACGGCGCGCCGAATGTCGCCTGCCGGCCCATGATCACACTCGTTCCGGTTTGTCCGGGAAATGAGGTGTCGCGGCGGAGACCGGGGCCCTGCCTCAGCACTGAGGCGTCGGTGCCGTACAGAACGACCTCGCTAAGACCGAGACTGTCGATCTCGAGCAGCGCCACGGGCGCGCCCGGAGCGACGAGTGTGCCGTTGACATCGAGCTGGCCGAGTGGAGCGACGGCCAACGCCAAGTCAGAGCGAAGCTGCTCATAGAGCACATACTGCGACCGCGCGTGTTGAAGGGCACCCACGATCGTCACGTGCAGCACGAATCCGAGGGCGAGAGATGACAGCGCCAAGAGTGCTGCTCCGAACCACCAGCGAGCGTCACGAACGGTTGTGGCTGCCGTCGGGCGGCTCCGAGGGGGGCGACGGAGCCACCAGGGAAGCCGACGACGAAGGTCGGTGACGCTCGCCGGAGGCGCCGCGTCGTGGCGATCGAGAAGAGTGGTCACGATTGTGTCCGTCACTGGTCTGACGAGGTCGAAGACGGCGCGGGGCCATCGCTGCGAGACTGCTGCGCCGCTTCGAAGCGAGCGATGTCGGCGTGGATCGCCTGCCGCGTACGTTCAAGGGATCGGCGGATCACGACGAAGCCCGCAACGACGAAAGCCAGCAAGACGATGACTGACCATGAGACAGCGGCAGCGGTTGATGTCTGACTCACCGAGGGATAGGCCAGCGGCCCAGTCTCACCGTCGGCCTCCGCTCCGGCATCGTCGCCGTCCCCGGCAGCGGTTCCTCCACCGGCGCCAGCGCCCGGCGTCTCCGACGCCTGCGGCGTCGGAGTGGGCGTGACCGTAGCCTCTGGCGTCGCCGTGGGCGTCGGGGTCTCGCCGGGCTCGGGTTCCGCTCCACTGGTTGCCGGGTTGCCCGTCGTACTTGGCGCGGGAGTCGGGCCCACGCCGCCCTCGCCGCCGCTCGCGCTGTCGAGCGGCACTTCAAGCTCGTCACCCGCGCTGGTGACCTGAACGCTGGTCACGATGATTCCAAGCGGTGCAACGCCGTCGATCGTGGTGTCGAGGCGAACGGACTCGCCGGGCAAAAGGTCGGAGATCACCCCGGCAGACGCTGCCGTCATGGGCACTCCCAGCACCGTGCTGACGGCGAACCGGGGTTCGACATCGAGGCGGACATTGCCCGTGTTGGTGATCGTCGCTCCGACGTCGAGAGAGCCGAGGTCAAATGGGTTCCACGCGGGAACGAACGACGTCGTGACACCACTCAGCTGGAACTCTGCGCTCAACTGACCGGCGACCAACAGGTCAACTCGCGCGAGCGATGGGTCGTCGTGCGCCACGACGTCGAGATCAGGCCCCGTGCCGAGAGCAGCGACGATCGCGAGGGTGTGGTGGCCGACGGCGGCCGTCGGAGGGACGTCGACCACGAAGGCCAGGTCGACGCTCGCACCCGGCGCGACCGTGACCTGCGCCTCCGGAAGAGTCACCCAGGCGGCCGCACTGTCATCGTCGCCCTCCTCGGGCGCAGCACGGAACTCAAGTTCACCGGTCTCTGCCGCATTCGACGCGCCGAGGGCCACCAGCCGGAGGGGCCGAGGAGCGGCGCTGACGTTGGTCACCGTGAGAGAGCCCGTGATCACCTCTCCCTGCTCGACAGAGAACTGGAAAGAGCCATCACTGATCGACTTGGCGTCTCCCTGTGGCTCGACGTTCCAGATCGACGCCGCGTCGACGCTAGACGCGCCAGCGAGTCCGAGTCCGAGCGCGAGTGTCGTGATGACGAGGAGAGACGAAGTGGGAAGCATGAGGACCTTTACCTGGGTTATCACAAAGCGTTTCGGGCGGATGGGGGTGGGGGCCTGAGCCCCCACCCCCATCGCCGGCGGGAGAGTTCGGTGCCGACGGGATTGCCGCTCAGTGGTCGGCCGTCCCGTCCGTCTCTCGCCAGGGCGTACCGAGCGCTAGCTCGGGCACACCGTCAGGTTGAGTACCGCCGCGCTCAAGGCGCCCGGTCCACCCAGAAGGGTGACCGTGGCGTAGTCCTCGAGATCCGTGCGCACGCCCGAGGGCACGCACGTCGGCGGAACGGTGTAGAGGGCGCTACCGGTAGCGCCCGCCAGGGCGGCGCCACCGAGAGCATCGGCGAAACCAGTGCCCGTCGCCAGGTATGCCGTCGGGCCGAAGCCTCCCGGAACACCCCGATTCAGGAGCAACGAGGTCTCGTAACGGTTGGCTCCCGCGTAACGCGTCACGTTCGGCGCGCCCTTGAGAGTGTTCAGCTGCGTCTGGATTCCGGCCGAGACCGCGCCCGTACCGCCAGCGATGTAGACCGATGTGACGGCGTCGGGCTGAACGACCGCGAGCGCGTCCGCGCCCAGAGTCGGGGCGTTGCCGTCGGTGATCATGACGGCAGCGCCACGCCGCACGGCAGCCGCGGCCGCTGCCAGAGCATCCGGGAAGTTCCGACCGGTGGCGACGTAGACCGAGTCCACACCGGGGAACGCATCCTGGACGACCAGGCGAGCGGTCTCGTACCTCGAGGCACCTCCGAGGCGGTCGACGATCGCGTCGGGGAGAGCCCCGGTGATCTGCGACCGGACGGCAGCCGAGACGGCACCCGTACCACCGACGATGACGACCCGCGCGGGATCCAGACGCTGGAGCTCGGCAATGACCACGGCGGGCATGCTCGCCGTCGGAGTCAGCAGGAGCGGTGCCTGCTGAGATCCCGCAGCGGCAGCAGCCACGAGTGCGTCAGGGAAGTTCGCGCCCGTTGCGACGTAGGCGACGCTTCCCTCAGCCCCGCCGAACGACTCAAACTCCTTCGACACCTCGACAGCCGTCGCGTAACGGTCCGAACCCTGCAGGCGGTTGATGACCTGCTCCGGGTCGGGAGTCGCGGCGATGCTCCAGTTGCCAGAACCGTCGAGCTCAAGCGCCAGCTTGAACCACTTGTCGGTCGTGTAGTTCGGCGTAGCTCCCGCGAAGCAGTACACCCGAAGCTCGAAGGCGCCTGCCGTGAGCGGGGTGCTCAACGACGACAGCGACTTGTTGCTGACGTAGTTGTTCGTCGGGGAGATCGAACGGTTGATGCTGATCGCGGTGCCGTCAAGACCGAACGTGCCGTACACGTTCTGGTAGTTCGACGTCGCGGCGGTCCTCACGTTCGCCACCGACTGCACGGTCGCACCTTGGGCGACCATCGTGCTGCTGCCGGCGCGGTAGCCCGTGGGGCAGCCCGTCGACACCGTGATCGACGTGAGGAAGATGGCATCCGAGACGTTTCCGCTCGTGGGGGTGATCGTGACCGTCGCCGGCGGGGTGATCTCGTCAGCGACCGCAACCTGCGGCGCACTGACGACCCCTCCGACCACGAGCGCCACAATGGCAGCCCTGGCAATACCTCGAGAGAGTATCGACATTGTCATGTCTCCTGTATCAGTGCGCCCGCCTTAGTAGCGGAAGCCCTGCTTGTAGGTGGTGGTGTTGCCGCAGAGGGCCCCGATCGTGCCGAAGCCGTACTGCACGATGGTCGAGCTCGCCTGGCACACATCGGAACCGGTGCCCACGAACGCCGCAGCGAGCTGCGCGTCGTACTTCGGGTCGCCCTCAGTGATGCGAGCGGTCTCGACGACGTTGAAGACGAGGCGGCTCACCGGGAAGTCTCCGTTGAGCTCAACGCCCCCGCCGACCGAGGGGATGACCGGCTTGACCGTTCCGATGCGCCCCAGCTCGACCTGGAAACGCCGCTCGGCGACGGTGGTCGGCAACGTGGAGTAGTTGCCCTGCGCGATGTATTGCGCGATCGAGAAGGGCACGATGTCGCCAGGGCCCGTGACCTGGGCGCCGCTGTGCTCCTGCACCGTGTTGCCCAGGTCGGTGACGCACCCACCCAGGGTGCCCTCAGTCAGGCCCAGCGCGCCGATCCAGAAGGACCGGGTTCCGGAGCCACTCTGCGGGATGAGCGGACGGATCGTCACCGGGTTGAGGTCCTCATCAAGGTACGTCGTAACAGTGCAGCGATAGATGTTGCGGAGCGTGAAAGGCGCCGGGGAGATAGAGTCCTGCGCCGAGCTGCCAAGGGGGATGTCCCGAGGGAAGTCACTTGCAGCGTTCACCGCGAAGGTGACAGCGTCACGCGCGAAGGGGATGAAGGTGAGCTGCGTGCCGGGGAACGAACCGGACGGCGCACTCGAACTGCGCGCGAAGTCGATCTGGCCGGTGATGCTGACGCCGCCGCTCGCCGGCCAGGTACGCGTGCCAGTGTCGTTCACGGAAGCGCTGAGGGCCTGAACACCGGCGGTCGAGCCGTTCGGCCGGTTGAACGTGGGGCCGCCATCCGACACCTGAATAGTGCCGCCACCAGCGTTGTAGCTGCCGATCTCGGGGATGACCGAGGCCAGACCGCCGACGACATCCTGCGTCGTGTCAGAACCGACACCGACGATCGGCTTGAACGTGCCCCCTGCGGGGTCGGCAAGACCGGGAGACGCGACGCCGAAGACGAGGGCGCCGATCGCGGCAGCGGCCGCGATAACTCCTATGCGCTTATTGCGAGCTTTCATTGCGATCAACCTCTTTTGCTAAGGTGCCCAGTGGAAGCACTCGCCACGGCGAGCACACCTCCCTCTCGTCACGATTCGTGACGAGAGGGAGGTTTCTGCGTTTCGGGGCACTGTCGAATCGCAGATGGTCGTAGTGATGAGGAGGTCGGTCATGTCAGACGACCTCTCATCAAGAGCGGTGCGCCGAAGACCCCAGCAAGCCCACCGAAAAGGGCGACCGCCAACGCGGAACGTGCGATCGGCTCGGCTGCCGGCCCTTCCCCCACGGCCTCAGTGAGCTCCTCGGCCCCGGACTCCTCAGGAGTCGGATCGCTGTCAACCGGGTCACCCGCATCGTTGAAGCCGGGCAGAGGCGGAACCGGCGGCGTCGTCGAGCTCGTTCCGACATTGGGGTACCGCTCGACCAGGGTTGCCGCGGCAGTTGCCTCAGCTACCAAGGACGGAGTCAGCGGCAGGTATCCGGGCGGCAGCTGGCCCGAGCCCGTGCCCGGAGTCTGGCCCGATGTCGTCACCCGGCGAATCATCGACGCGAGCACGGCTCGCTCTGCAGCCGGGGCCTCGGTCAGATTGACGGCAGCGTAGGTGATGATCGCCAGCGGATAACCGGCCCCGGAGACTGCAGCCGGATCGACCTGCTTCACGGTAGCGACGTTGGTCGGCCGCAGCGCGCTGAGAGCCGCGGAGAGGGAGGCGCTCGAAAAGCTGATCGCCGCATCGTCGCCCTCGCCCTGGAGCTTCGCGAGCGACAGGCCGTACCTCAGCGCGGAAGCGCTGTCGGTGATGACGAGCATGAACTTCTGACCCGGAAGCTGCGCGCCCGTGGACCGCCAGTCTCCGACCTCGCCGGCCGCGTTGATCGCCGACGGGTCCCAGATCGTGCGGCTATTCGGCTCCGCCCGGAAGGCCGCGCGCGAACCCGACAGCATCGACTCGACATAGGGAGCGAACTGAAGCGTGTCGAACCGGGCATAGCGCGGCCCACCCCCGGGCAGCACACCGACCTGCAGCACGACCTGCGAGCGGTCAGCCTTCAAGAAGGTGTCGATCGGCGCCGTGGCAAGGGAGAGAGGCGAGCCGTCGATGTTGGAAAGCCCGACCGGCTTCCGTCGAGCATCCGCGACCGACGCGACGACCTGGCCGTCAGCACCGATCCACCGTCCAAGGTCATCGGCCTCGGGCACGGTGGCGTTCGGGTGTCCGAGTGGCAGGTAGTACGGGTTGACCGTCATGCCGTACGGATCGGGCTCGCCGTTGAGGAAGGCCACGGCTGCCGCGTCGGACTGCAGCCAACGCCAGACTTGGCGGAACGCGTCCGCGCCACCGGGCCCAGGCAGCAGGAGCGCCGGGTTCTGCGTGAACTGGGAGAAGTTCGTCGGGTTGAGGGCCTGAAACTCAGGATCTTGGTTCAGATAAAAGTAGGTTCGATTCACCGCGGGAAGGTGCGCGACGTTCCGCTGCGGGTCGCCCGTGCTGACAGGCACGGTGAACCGGTACGACTGCGTCAGAAGCTTCGCAAGCAGGCGGGGAGACAGCGTCAAGTTCTCGACACGACCGTCCGGAAGCTCGCTGAGAAAGGCAATGGCAACCCCGGAGATCGCCACCGGCGCGTACGCGAAGTCGGTATCGGCGAGCAGTTGCCGCTCCACCTCCGTCTCCAGTTCGCCAGACGAGAGGGGATACCCGGAGTAGGCGACCGACGCCTGGCCCTCGAGGAGACGAACCCGAGCGAGCCGATCGGGGTTCGTCGCGAAACTGAATGTCGTCTTGAGAGCCGAGCACAGGTCGGGCTGCCACGAGCTCATCGCGCTGACCATCAACTCTGACCCGATAACCCGCTGCTCCGCGCTTCCCAACTCGCAGGATGCGCCTGTGGGCCGGAAGTCGAGGGGAACAACGATGCGGTTGTCCCAGTAGTCACAAGCGGGATTCAGCGGGCTGCCGCCCTGGTCGGCCCCGGAGAACCCGAAGGGGTACGGCTCGAACCGGTTGAGCGGCAGGTACTGGCTGCACGCACCGGAAGCGCTGTCCGGTGTGGCCTCGCTCGGTTTCCCCGAGAACACGGAGCCTCGCGGCACAATGACGAGCCAGCACCGACGTGCCTCCGCCGTGCCGCAACCCATGTGCGGAGCCTGATCGGCGGACTGCACCTCGAAGTCGAAGAACCCGGTACCGTCCGCACCGACCCGCGCGCTCGTGACCTCGTTCGTCGTTGCCGGGCCGAAAATGTCGAGGATCGGATAACGGGTCTCGAGCTGGCCATCACTATCGAGATCGTCGTTCGTTAGAAGGCCCGAGAACTCGCGGCCATCGATCGTTCGGAACGGCACGTCCCGATCTGCCGCGCCAGGGGTGCCCGGGGCGATGTCGAGCGACGACACCCGCATGGTGTTGTCAACGAAGACGCTGTCTCCGACGCCGTTGTTCGCCGAAAAGTATCGCCCGCCCCACTGGCACGTCTCCCGGAAGTCGGGGGCTAACGGGTCAGGACCCCAGCACTGCATTGCCTGGATGAAGTTCCGGGCATTGGTACCGAACGAGGAGCTCGACTGCGTGGGCGCGAACCCCGCAACGGCGACCCTGATCGACTGGTCTGCGAGATCGGCAGTCTGAGAGACGGTGACACTCAGATTGCGGAACTGCGAGAAGTGCACGCTGGTCTCGCTGCGCGGCGGCTGATTCGCGGCCGCGCTCGAAGAATCACCGACCCAGCGAACAGTGAGCGAGGATGGGGTCGCCGCTGTCGCACCGCTCGTCGGTAACCCGCTGACGACCAGACCGAGCGCCGCTGCGATCGCGACTGCACCGCTGGTCCAGCGTGCCGCGGCGACCCGACGGCCGAGGCGGGCGCTGTTCTTCACGGCGGTCACGGTAGGTTCCTTCCCCTAATCGACTGCCACAGTTCCGTCGTCCGAGAGCTGAACGTTCGACGATCGGATGGTTGCGAGGAACGTGCGCTCGCGGAAGCGGAGAGAGCGGCCGCGCGTCGACGGGTCAGAATCGCGGGAGCGAAGGCGGCAGTGATGACCAGAGCGAGCAAGGCAAGCGCGGCCACTGTTGCGGCGATCGGAATGCCCGAAGCAGGGATCGTCACGGGCTGACCGACAACGATCGCTGGGCCGCCACCGCCCGCGAGAGAAGGGAGCCCTCCGCCGCCGGCGTCACTTCCGTCACCCAACCCACTGCCGGTTCCGTCTCCGGCATTCGCGCCGTCCTGGCCACTTCCAGAACCGGATCCCCCGCCAGCGTTCGGGGCGGTGGGGGTGTCGCGTGCACCACCCGTGCCGGTCGCACACTGATCGGGACCTTGACGGTCGCACGCCTGCGGCTGGGGTGCGGTGTTCGCGAGACGGTTGCTGCCGTCGGGAGAGAACGTCGGGTTGTTGCACCGGCTGATGTCCTTCGTCGCCGGGTCTCCTCCAGGAATCTTGGCGACCTGCTCGAGCCCCGCCCTCACCAAGTTGATGGGCAGCGGCGAATAGCCGAGCACTTCGGCCTGCTGCTGGCCTTCGCAGAGGAAGTACGCCGAGAAGTCGGCGAGGGTCAACCCTTTCTCCGCGGTGAAACTCCCTTGGATCGCGGTGGGGATGATCATGTACGAGTAGCTCGCGAGCGGATACGTTCGCGGGTCGGGGTTGTTGTAGACGCCGTTCAGCTGCTGAGTGAGGTAGTCAGGCGAGTTCGGATCGTTGTTGATCACAGAGCCCAAGAGCGCGACAGAGACGTTCGAGGCGGTCGGCTCGGTGTAAAAGCCAGCCCTGTTCAGAAGTTTCGCGACGGGGAACCGGGCGTTCAACGCGTACGAGTACTCGACGTAGGTGATCGCACCCACGGCGGCGGACTGCGCCACGTACCCCGCCACGCCGTTCGACCCCTGCTGCGCAACGAAACGCGATCCGGCAATGGTGGGGTAGTTCGACGTGATGCCACAGTTCGAGCGTCCTGCTCGCTGGCAGTATGCCGTCCAGATCGCCGAATGCTGCGACCGCATCCACGCCGTGAATTGTGCCGTCGTGCCGGATCCGTCCGAGCGCACCACGGGAACAATCGGGATGGCAGGAAGAGAGAGTCGGGGGTTGTCGGCGGCGATCTCCGGGTGGTCCCACGACGTGATCACGCCCGTGAAGATCTTCGAGACGGTCTCGCCGGAGAGTCGGAGGTTCGTCACCCGCTGACCGCCGATGACAAGGTTGTACATGAACGACGTGCCTCCGGCGACGATGGGGAGGTACGCGAACTGGCGGCTCGGCCGAGGGTCAGGGCTGTCGCTGTTCGCAAGCGCGTACGGAATCTCGCTCACAGCAAAGTCGACGGTGCCCTGGGCGAACAGCTGCCGACCCGCGGAGGACCCTCGGTCGTCATACGTCACCCGCCAGCGGTAGTTGTCGAAGACGTTTCTGATCCATTGCTGCAGCGCGTTGGCCGACCAGGTCGATCCGGCGCCTGAGATCGGCTGGTACACCCGCGAGCTCGCCTCTGCGGACGGGGCGCTCGGGCCCACCGCCATACCCAGGACAAGAGCCAGACACGAGACGAGGGCGAGCCCTCGAACGATCACGCGCTTCACTGGTCACCCCCATCGTTCGTCGGACGCGTTCGCGCTGCTCGCCATTCATCAATCCGCGTCCGACCGCTCGCCCACCACGCTCGAAGACGCGATCCGGCGTACTTCGTGGCCGAACTCGTAACAGACGCAGCGGCAATGCCAGCTCGGCGGGCCGAAGCCGCGACCGCACGTCCGGAAGCCGCGGCCATGCGCGCTATTCGCTCTGACAATGCCTCCGGCTCAGGAATGCCGAGCGCCCGACGGTCGAATCGTGCACGGTCCTCCCTCGACCGGCGATCGCGGGCCCGCCGCTGGCGAGGCGAGAGGATTCCCGGCCCCCGCCCGCCGATCAGGCGGGCCAGGGTAAAGAGCAGCAGCACCAGGGCCATCAAGACCGCCGCCGTGCCGAATCCGCGGGCGATGAAGTTGAGCTCCGGCGACTTAACGAAGGTGAAGGCCTGCAACGGCAGCGACGTCATTGGCCCGTTGAAGGGGTCGAGGTTGAGGAAGGTCGTCGCTCCCGCTGTCAGAAGCACGGGCGACGTCTCGCCGATCCCGCGTGCTGTTCCGAGGATCACCGCAGTGGTGAGGCCGGATCGGGCCGTGGGAAGAGTGACCGTCCACACCGTCTTCCAGGTGGAGGCCCCAAGGCCGCGAGAGGCTTCTTTGAGATTGCCCGGCACGAGGCGGAGGACGACGTCCGCCGAGCGGATGATGATCGGCAGCATCATGACGGTGATCGCCAGAGCCGCGGCGAAGCCCGAGCGGTTGAAGCCCAAGAAGACGATCACGGTCGCGTAGATGAAGAGACCGGCGACGATCGACGGCAGAGCGGTCATCGCCTCGACAACGGTGCGGACGAATCGGGAGTACCGGCCCGGGAACTCGGTGAGGAAGATCGCGGTGGCGATTCCGAGGGGGATGCTGATCGCGAGCGCGATGCTGATCATGATCAGCGTGCCGACGATCGCGTGCAGCACACCACCGCGGTCAAGCGGGTCCAGGGGCCCCGCGGCGCTCATGTCTTCGATGAAGAAGTTGAGGTACGTCAAGGGCTCGAGCCCGCGCCCGACCGTGTAGATGACGACCGAGAACAGCGCCATGAGCATCAGCACTGCGAGCGAGTGCACGACAACGCTCGCGATGCGATCGCGGACGCTCGGGCCGTCGTCATCAATGGCGGTCAAGACCACGAACAGGATGAGGAAGAGAGCGTAGGCGACGACGAGGAACCCAATCTCACCCTGGAGCGGCAGAGCGAAGGTGAACATCCAGGCCGTCAGGCTGACGGCCGCGACGGCCGAGCCGATCGCGCGGATGATGTCCGTTCCCCGCAGAAGCCGTGTCGATCGACGCGGTTCGTCACCGTGATCGGGCGCGATGACGACGTCGGTGTGCAACTGTGCGTGGCTCGAGCCGGTGGTTGTCGTGTTCCGGAGGTCAGTCGCGGTCATCCGTCACTCACTCCCCCCGAACGGCTTCGCGCAATGATCGATGACGCCGCGAAGTTGATGACGAGGGTCATCAAGAAGAGGGCGAGGCCAGCGGCCATCAAGGCGGAGATCTCGAAAGCGGATGCTTCGCTGTAGCGAAGGGCGATCAACGCCGAGATCGAGTTGCTGCCCTTCTCGAGGATGCGGGTCTGGATGACGAAGACGGGCGAGATGATCAGGAAGACCGCGATCGTCTCTCCGAGCGCACGGCCCAGACCCAGCATCGTGCCGCCGATCATGCCGCCGCGGCCGAAGGGAAGCACGACGCTCCGAATCATCCCCCAACGGGTGGCCCCGAGAGCCAAGGCCCCTTCGCGCTCGCCGAGTGGCGCTTGGCTAAAGACTTCCCGCATGATCGAGCTGGTGATCGGAGCCACCATGAGGGCGACGACAATTCCTGCGATGAAGGTCGAGGCGGTGAACACCGTCGGAGTCGCCAAGGGATCACTCGGGTCGAAACCCTCGACGGCGAAGATCGGGATCCATCCGAAGTAGGTCGAGATCCACTCGGAGACGGGCAGGATCGCAGGGGTGAGGAAGAAGACACCCCACAACCCGAAGACGACGCTGGGGACGGCGGCCATCAAGTCAACGAGAGTGACCAGGCCTCGCTTGATCTGCGCGGGTGCGTACTCGCTGATGTACAACGCCGTTCCGAGCGCCAGCGGCACGGCGAAGAAGATGGCCGTGAGCGCGACGAGGATCGTTCCGGTGAGCACGGCCGCAATACCGAACTCCCCCGAATTCGGGTCCCACTTCACCTCGGTGAAGAAGTTTCCCCCCGCGACCTCGAGGGCGTTGTAGCCCTGGTAGAGAAGGAAGAGACCGACCAGCAGCATGATGCCGAGCACAATGGATCCGGCCGCCGTCGTGACGCGTCGAAATGCGAGGTCGACGAACTCCTTGGCATGGTGCAGTGACCGTGGACTCTGCTCGTCGTCGGAGACCCCGAGGAACGCCGGCGTCACCTCCCCATCGATCACGTCCTCCGAGCGTTCCGGCACCGCCTCGCTATCGGACTTCGATGTGCGCGCCTTAGGCACTGGGAACCTCCGTGCGAGGCACCATGGGGCGCGACACCGTTCGTCCCGAGGCACGAACGATGTGCATGGTCGGAGCGAGCGGAGCAGCGGGAAGAGACGCGACGGCAAGCTCGGCAGCGTTGCGGCAATCCCTGTCGGACACGTACCACCGTGCGCACGTCGTGATGGCAGTGTCGTCGACCGTTGCCACCCATCCGCGCAACCCATTGGGCTGATCGAGGACCATGGAGATGGCGGCCTGAGGGGCCAGCGCCGCCACCCTTCGAGCGTCGGAGATGGCAAGCTCGAGGCTGGCGAATCCGGCGACCGATCGTGCAACAGGCCGACTGTTGGCCGTGACGAGCTGCCAGACGATAAAGGGTCCGCCTGCGGACCCCGGCACGATTTTGCCGCCACCGACGAACTGCCGCGCGTGCCCGAACCACATGGCCGACTTCACCGCAACCTCATCGAAGAGGGTGAAGACCACGCGCGGTCCTTGAGCCATGGTTTCGGGAGGCTTTCTCACAGTGCCCGCGCGGGTCGCGGAACAGACCTCAAGGAAAATCGCCCATGGCAAACGGTGAATCTGAGTTCGGTTCTCGAGAGCTTGACCTCACATGAACAGAGAGTGTCCAGGAACAAACCGTCGAGTGAAGGTCACTTCACCGTGACAGGGGTCTTTTTCGTCGACAAGATGTGCTGTTCCGTCAGTGCGCGAACGCGCTGGCTGACGAGACCGATCGGCAAGGACGCCGCCAGGAGGATTCGTGAAGCAGGATGCCGCGCCTACGCGGCGCCATCGAACATCGAGGTGACCGACCCGTCGTCGAACACCTCGTGGATCGCGCGCGCGATGAGCGGCGCGATCGGCAGCACGGTGAGGCGATCCCACCGCTTGTCGTCTGGCACCGGGAGGGTGTCGGTGACGACGACCTGGTCGACGGCCTCGCTCTGCAGGATCTCGAAGGCCGGGTCGCTGAACACCGCGTGCGTGGCGGCCACGACGACGCCGAGGGCGCCGTTCTTCTTGAGCGCCTCGGCGGCCTTCACGATCGTGCGGCCGGTGTCGATCATGTCGTCGACCAGCAGGCAGACGCGACCCTCGACCTCGCCGACGATCTCGTGCACCGAGACCTGGTTGTGCACCTTCGGGTCGCGGCGCTTGTGGATGATCGCGAGGGGCGCGCCGAGCTTGTCGCTCCAGATGTCGGCGACGCGCACGCGCCCCATGTCGGGCGAGACGACCGTGAGGGTCGTGGGGTCGAGCTGGGCGCGGAAGTGCTCGAGCAGCACGGGCATCGCGAACAGGTGATCGACCGGCCCGTCGAAGAAGCCCTGGATCTGCGCCGCGTGCAGGTCGACGCTCATGATGCGATCGGCGCCGGCCGCCTTGTAGAGGTCGGCGACGAGGCGGGCCGAGATGGGCTCACGGCCGCGGCCCTTCTTGTCTTGCCGCGCGTAGGGGTAGAAGGGCGCGACCACGGTGATGCGCTTGGCCGAGGCGCGCTTGAGCGCGTCGACCATGATGAGCTGCTCCATGAGCCACTCGTTGATGGGCGCCGCGTGCGACTGGATGACGAAGGCGTCGCACCCGCGCACGCTCTCGTCGTAGCGCGCGTAGATCTCGCCGTTCGCGAAGGTGCGGGTGTCGGTCGGCACGATCTCGGTCTCGAGCTCGGCGGCGATCTGCTCGGCGAGCGTCGGGTGGGCCCGGCCGGTGACGATGACGAGGCGCTTCTGGCCGGTGATCTTGATGCTGGCCATGGTGTCCCGCCTTCTGCCGCCGGAGCGACGATCGTGTGCTGGTCGCGTTACTGCGGGTCGGAGGCGGCCGAGGCCGCATCTGCCGCGGCTGTGCCCGGGCGGTTGGCGGCCACCCAGCGATCGATGTTCCGCTGCGGGGCGACGTTCACCGCCAGAGCGCCGGGCGGCACATCCTTGCGGACGACCGTTCCGGCTCCCGTGTACGCTCCGTCGCCAATCGTAACGGGGGCGACGAAGACGTTGTGCGAGCCCGTGCGGGCGTGTGCGCCCACCTGGGTGCGGTGCTTGTTCACGCCGTCGTAGTTGGCCGTGATCGTGCCGGCCCCGATGTTGGTGCCCTCGCCGACCGTCGTGTCGCCGATGTACGACAGGTGCGGCACCTTCGCGCCGGCCCCGAGCGTCGTGTTCTTCGTCTCGACGAAGGTGCCGACCTTGCCCTTGTCGCCGATCACGGTTCCGGGGCGCAGGTAGGCGAAGGGGCCGACGGATGCTCCCGCCCCGATCACCGCGAGCGTCGCGTCGGTGCGGCTCACGCGCGCACCCTGCCCGACCTCGGTGTCGACGAGCGTCGTGTCGGGCCCGACGACGGCCCCGCTCGCGACGGTCGTGGCGCCCTTCAGCTGCGTGCCCGGCAGGATCTCGGAGTCCTCCTGCAGCGTGACGGTGCGGTCGATCCACACGCTCGCGGGGTCGCTGATGGTGACCCCCGCGAGCTGCCAGCCCCGCACGATCATCGCGTTGAGCCGCAGCGCCGCGTCGGCGAGCTGCACGCGGTCGTTGACGCCGGCGACGAGCCAGCTCTGCCCGGCGGGCAGCGCGGCGACCGCGTGGCCGTCGCCGCGCAGCAGTCCGATGACGTCGGTGAGGTACTTCTCCTGCGCCGCGTTGTCGGTCGACACCAGTGCGAGCTTCTGCTGAAGCGGGGCGAGGCTGAACACGTAGGTGCCCGAGTTGATCTCGGTGATGGCGCGCTCGTCATCGCTCGCATCCTTCTGCTCGACGATGCGGTCGAGGGCGCCGTCGGGCCCGCGCACGATGCGCCCGTAGCCGGTGGCGTCGTCGAGCCGCGCGCTGAGCACCGTCGCGGCGGCGGTGCGGGCCCGGTGCTCGGCGAGCAGGCCCGCGAGGGTGTCGGCATCGAGCAGCGGCACGTCGCCCGACACCACGAGCACGTCGCCGTCGAAGTCGGCGGGCAGCGCGGCGAGCGCCGCCTCGACGGCCCGGCCGGTGCCGGGGATCTCGTCTTGATCGGCGATGATCGCGTGCGCATCCAGCTCGGCGATCGCCGCGGCGACCACGTCGCGCTCGTGCCGCACGACGGCCACGACGTGCGCGGGGTCGAGGGCGCGCGCCGTGGCGAGCACGTGGCCGATGAGCGGAACGCCCGCGAGCCGGTGCAGCACCTTCGGCGTCTGCGACTTCATGCGGGTGCCCTGCCCGGCGGCGAGCACGACGACGGCGAGGCGCGAGTCGGTCATGCGTCCATTCTGGCAGGGGTGGATGCTCGCCGCGGGCCGCCCGCCGGCGGAGGCTCGGCGACGCGAGTGCGCAGCCTCAGCACTCGACGACGTTGACAGCCAGCCCGCCCTCGCTCGTCTCCTTGTACTTGCGCGACATGTCGTCGCCGGTCTGCCGCATGGTCTCGACGACCGTGTCGAAGCTGATGAGGTGCGTGCCGTCGCCGTGCATGGCCAGGCGGGCAGCGGCGACGGCCTTGCCCGCGCCGATCGCGTTGCGCTCGATGCAGGGCAGCTGCACGAGCCCGGCGACCGGGTCGCAGGTGAGACCGAGCGAGTGCTCCATGGCGATCTCGGCGGCGTTCTCGATCTGCTCGTTGCTCGCGCCGAGCAGATGGGCGAAGCCGGCGGCGGCCATCGAGGCGGCCGAACCGACCTCGCCCTGGCACCCGGCCTCGGCGCCCGAGATGCTCGCGTTGGCCTTGATGAGGCTGCCGATCGCGGCGGCGACGAGCAGGAACTCCTCGCGCGCCCGCGCCCGATCGGGAACGGGGATGACGTCGAGCGCGTGCCGCAGCACCGCGGGGATGATGCCCGCGGCTCCGTTCGTCGGCGCGGTGACGACGCGGCCGCCCGCCGCGTTCTCCTCGTTGACCGCGATCGCGTAGGCCTGCAGCCACTCGAGCGAGCAGTCGCGCTCGCCCGCCGCGTCGAGACCGCGCAGCCGCTCGGCCATGCCCGCGGCGCGGCGCGGAACGTTGAGGCCGCCCGGCAGGGTGCCCGTGGCCCTGAGCCCGGCGTCGATGCAGTCGTCCATCGCCTGCGCGATCGCGGCCAGTGCGTCGCTCGTCGCGGCCTCGCCGCGCACGGCGGCCTCGTTGGCGCGCGCGAGCTCGGCGATGCTGAGCCCGTTCGCGCGGCACAACCGCAGCAGCTCGACGGCGGTGTCGAAGGGGTACGGCACGGGCGTGCTGCCGGCCCCCGGGCCGTCATCGTCGCCCTCGCGCTCGACGAAGCCGCCGCCGACCGAGTAGTAGGTCGACTCGGCGAGCAGCGCTCCGTCGGCGTCGCGCGCCGAGAGGGTCAGGGCGTTGGGGTGGCGGGGCTTGACCTCGCGCGGGGCGAAGATCAGCCACGAGCCGTCGGTGTCGCCCGCACCCGCCGGAGCGGGGATGACGGTGCCGGTGGCACGCACCTGCCCGCGCGGCGACGGCGGTGCGGAGCGCACGGTGATCGGGTGGCGGCCGGCGAGACGGAGCATCCCGGAATCGGCCTCGGCCGTGACCCGCTCGACGTCGTCGCGCGTGACCGTCTCGACCGAGTGGCCGGCGAGCCCCGCGAGCACGGCGCCGGGTGTTCCGTGCCCGACGCCGGTCGAGCCGAGCGAGCCGAACAGGATGCACTCGACGCTCGCGACCCGCTCGAGCAGGCCGTCGCGCTCGAGGCCGTCGACGAAGGCGCGGGCGGCCCGCAACGGCCCGACGGTGTGCGAGCTCGACGGCCCGATGCCGACCTTGAACAGGTCGAGGGCTGAGATGAACGCGCGCTCGGCGAGGGGGGTGGCGACGGCGATCGGGATGCTCACAATGGCTCCTTGGCGCGGGCGACGTTGCACCGCTGCGTCCATTCTGGCGCAGGTCGTTCGCGGCCGCACGATCTCGGGCGTGCGCGTTGGCGCGGGTCGACGGCGCTGCGAGTGGTGCCGTTTCTGTCATGAGTGGCGAAAGGTTTCACGCCTCTTGCCACAAACGGGGAATCGCATCTGGAACGAGAGAGAGGGCCGCTCCGCCTCCAGGATTCGAACCTGGACCTCACAGCTCCAAAGGCTGTCGTGCTGCCGTTACACCAAAGCGGAACGCGTGCCGGGCACGCCCTCCCAGTCTGCCAGAGCAGGGCGGGGTGCTCCCGAGCAGCGGGCGGGCATCCGGCGCAGCGGCGGGGCGGAGGAGGGCCGGGACGGGCCGCGGCACCCAGCGCGGGATAATGAGCAGATGACCGCCCGCGACGAAGTCGACCGCATCGTCGAGGCGTGGCGCCGCGAGCGGCCCGAGCTCGACGTCGAGCCGCTGCAGGTGCTGTCGCGGGTGAGCCGGCTGGCGCGGCACCTCGACCTGGCGCGCAAGCAGGCCTTCGCCGCGAGCGAGCTCGAGCCGTGGGAGTTCGACGTGCTCTCCGCCCTGCGGCGCGCCGGTGATCCGTACGAGCTGAGCCCGAAGGCCCTGCTGCAGCAGACGCTCGTGTCGAGCGGCACCATGACCAACCGCATCGACCGGCTCGCGACCCGCGGCCTGGTCGAGCGGCGCACCGACCCGAACGATGGCCGCAGCATCCGCGTGCGCATGAGCGACGAGGGGCGCCGCCGCGTCGACCGAGCCATCGACCAGCTGATGGTGGGCGAGGCCGCACTGCTGCGCCGGCTGAGCCGCGCCGACCAGGAGCGCCTGGCCGGGCTGCTGCGCACGCTGAGCGCCGACTTCGACGACGAGGCGGCCGAGCTGTAGCGACCGCGCGACCCGCTCGCTAGAGCAGCGGCATCACGGTCGAGAGCACCACGGCGATCGCGCCGGTCGCGGTGAGGATCCACCCCAGGGTGGTGAGGATGCGACCGTCGTGCGCAGGATCGTCGATGCGCGCCTCGTCGGGGCGGCTGGGATGCACCCACACCGTCCGGGCGTCCCCCACGGTCGCGGCCTGCGCGCTGGGCTCGGCCCGCATCTCGTGCACCGCTCCCCCGTCGCCGAACCAGCGCAGGGTGACCTCGTGGTCGTGCACGGCGGCGACGACGGCCTTCGTGCTCGCATAGCGCCGCGACCAGGATCGGCGGGCGAGCCCGACCGAGAGCAGCACGATGCCGATCGGCAGCGTGAGCCAGGCGAACACCTCCGCCGCGATGGCGATGGCGTCGAGAGGGTTCACCCCTCAATGGTAGGTGCGGCCCGACTAGCATCGACGCATGGCGTTCTGGAAGAAGTCGGGCCCCGGCGACGAGAGCCTTCCGAAGACCGACCGCGGTTCGGGATCGTTCGACGACTACGTCGGCGTGCTCGTGCCGAAGAACAAGAAGGTCACCATCCGGCTCGCGAACAGCGACCCGCACCAGGACGAGCTCGCGGCTCTCGCGGGGGAGGACCCCGAGGTGCTCTCGACCGCGACGCCCGCCCGCACGCTCGATCAGGAGCGCGTCGACGCCCCGATCGAGGTGCGCGTCTTCTCGGGCAAGCGCGTCAGCGGCGTGGTCGGGGTCGTGCCGCGCGGTCTCGAGAGCCTCTACGACGAGGCGGTGCGGCGCCTCGACGGGCGCGGCGCGAAGCCGCGCATCCCGGTCGCGGTCGTGCAGACCAAGCACGGGTACCGGCTCGATCTGCTGATGGGGCAGACGAAGTAGGCAGCACCCGCTCGCGCAGCTGCGGCGCGCTCCGCCGCGCACTCCGCCGCGGGCTAGCCGAGCAGCTCGCCCAGCTCGAGCCAGCGCTGCTCCAGCTGCTCGACCTCGGCCTGCACGGCCTGCAGCTCGGCATTGCGCGCGGCGAGGCCCTCGTAGTCGCTCATGTCGTGCTCGGCGAGCAGCACGTGCAGGGCATCCGTCTGCGCCGTCAGCTTCTCGATGCGGCGCTCGATGCTCGCGAGCTCCTTCTCTGCGGCGCGGCGCTCGGCCCCGGTGAGGGCCGACGCAGCGGTCGACGCGGCGGCCGTCGATGGCACGGATGCGGCGCTCGCGCCCGTCACGGTGGCGACGGTCGCCTTGCCCGCGCCCGACGCCGGCCCGGCCGCGGTCGCCGCGAGCCGCAGGTACTCGTCGACCCCGCCGGGCAGGTGCCGCAGGCGGCCGACACCGTCGGGCCCGGGCAGCACGGCGTACTGCTGATCGGTGACGCGCTCGAGCAGGTAGCGGTCGTGCGAGACCACGATGAGGGTGCCCGGCCACGAGTCGAGCAGGTCTTCGATTGCGGCGAGCATGTCGGTGTCCATGTCGTTGGTGGGCTCGTCCATGATGAGCACGTTCGGCTCGTCGAGCAGGATCAGCAGCAGCTGCAGGCGGCGCTTCTGCCCACCGCTCAGGTCGCGCACCGGGGTCGACAGCTGCGCCGACGTGAAGCCGAGCCGTTCGAGCAGCTGCCCGGGCGTGAGCTCTTTGCCGCCCGCCACGTAACTCGCCCGCTTGCCGGCGACGAGGGCGCTCACGCGCTCGTTCTCGACGGCGCGCAGGTCGGCCAGCTGCTGGTCGAGGGTCGCGACGACGACGGTCTTTCCGCGCTTGACCCGCCCGCTCGTCGGCTCGAGCGATCCGTCGATGAGCTTCAGCAGCGTGGACTTGCCGGCGCCGTTGACGCCGAGAATGCCCGTGCGCTCCCCCGGTGCGATGCGCCACTCGATGCCGTGCAGCACCGCCCGGTCGCCGTACGACACCGAGGCGTCGAGCAGGTCGATGACGTCTTTGCCGAGCCGCGAGGTGGCGAGCTGGGTCAGCTCGACGGTGTCGCGCAGCGGCGGCACGTCGGCGATGAGCGCGTTCGCCGCCTCGATGCGGAACTTCGGCTTCGAGGTGCGCGCCGGCGCGCCGCGGCGCAGCCAGGCGAGCTCTTTCTTCATGAGGTTCTGGCGCTTGGCCTCGACCGTCGCGGCCTGACGGTCGCGCTCCATGCGCTGCAGCACGTAGGCCGCGTAGCCGCCCTCGAAGGGCTCGACGATGCGGTCGTGCACCTCCCACGTGTCGAGGCTCACCTCGTCGAGAAACCAGCGGTCGTGGGTGACGACGAGCAGGGCGCCCTGCCCGGCCGGCCAGCGCCGCTTGAGGTGCTCGGCGAGCCAGGCGACCCCGCCGATGTCGAGATGGTTGGTGGGCTCATCGAGCACCACGATGTCCCACTCGCGGCTGAGCAGCGCGGCGAGGGCGACGCGGCGGCGCTGACCGCCCGACAGGTCGTCGACGAGCGTGTGGCCCGGGATGTCCGCGATGAGCCCGGCGAGAACATCCCGCACGTTGCGATCGCCGGCCCACTCGTGCTCGGGCCGATCGCCCACGACGGTCTCGAGCACCGTGCGCCCGGTGGCCAGCTCGTCGGCCTGGTCGAGCATGCCGAGCGTGATGCCGCTGCGGCGGGTGACGCGGCCGGCATCGGGCTGCTGCTTGCCGGCGAGGATGCGCAGCAGGGTCGACTTGCCGTCGCCGTTGCGCCCCACGACGCCGATGCGATCGCCGTCGCCGATGCCGATCGTCACCCCGTCGAGCACGACGCGGGTGGGGTATTCGACGCGGAGCTGCTCGGCTCCCAGCAGGTGGGCCATCGGCGTCCAGCCTACGGCGCGCGGCTGAGCGCCCCCGACCCGGCAGAATGGAGGGCATGACCGACGCCGCAGCGCCCGAGCGCGAGCCCGCCGACCAGAACCCGACCGCGACGGATGCGGAGGCCGCGGCCGAGCCGATCGAGACGCTGCCCATCCGCCGCGTGCTGCCCTGGACGCTCCTGTGGGCCGCGGGCATCATCGTGATCGACCAGGGCACGAAGTTCTGGGCCGAGGCGACGCTCGTGCCGTACGAGCCCGTGCCGGTGATCGGCGAGTGGATCCAGTGGCGGCTCGTCTACAACCCGGGTGCGGCGTTCGGCATCGGCGGTGACTACACGTGGATCCTCACCCTCGTCGCCGCTCTCGCGGTCGTCGGCATCTCGATCTTCGTCGCCCGCATCTCGAGCGTGCGCTGGGCCCTCGCCGCGGGCGCGCTGCTCGGCGGGGCGATCAGCCACCTCGGCGACCGCCTGTTCCGCGAGCCCGGCTTCGCGCGCGGCGAGATCGTCGACTTCATCGACTACTTCGGCTTCTTCGTCGGCAACGTCGCCGACATCGCCCTCGTGGGCGGCGCCATCGCGATCGTGCTGCTGAGCCTTCTCGGCGTCAGCCCGCGACGACCCGTGCGCCGTGAACCGGACCCGTCGCCCGCAGCACCGTGAGGCGCGAGGCGCTGAGCGCGACCTGCAGCTCGAGCGCCGCATCCTGATCGGCCGCCAGGAAGGCGACCGTCGGGCCCGACCCGCTGACGATGCCGGCGAGCGCACCCTGCAGCTCGCCCGTCTCGAGCGTCGCGGCGAGGCTCGGCTCGAGATGCAGCGCGGGGGCCTGGAGGTCGTTGTACAGGTACTCGGCAAGCTGGTGTGGGTCGCCCGCGCGCAGCGCCTGCAGCACCTCGATGTCGACGGTCGGCTGCTCGACGGGCGGCGCGATGTCGTGCACGTGCCGCTCGCGGTGCCGATCGAGCTCGGCGTACACCTCGGGCGTGCTCAGGCCGACGTCGGCGAGGGCGAGCACCCAGTGGAAGGTTCCCTGCGCGAGCGCGGGCGACAGCTGATCGCCGCGTCCGGTGCCGACGGCCGTGCCGCCCATGAGCGCGAAGGGCACATCGGCCCCGAGCTCGGCGGCGAGGTCGTGCAGCTCGTCGCGGCTGAGCCCCGTGCCCCACAGGTGGTCGCACGCGACGAGCGTCGCAGCCGCATCGGCCGAGCCGCCCCCCATGCCGCCCGCGATCGGCACGTGCTTCTCGATCTCGAGGGCCACGCCCCCGCGGTAGTCGGCGACGCGCGCCAGCAGGCGGGCCGCCTTGATGGCGAGGTTCGAGCCGTCGGTCGCCAGACCGCTCGTGTCGATCGGGCCGCTGAAGCGCACCGAGAAGTCATCCGCGGGTCGGGCGTAGACCTCCTCGAAGAGCGAGATCGCCTGGTACGCGGTGGCGACGTCGTGGTACCCGTCGTCGAGCAGCGCGCCCACCTTCATGAAGACGTTGATCTTGCCCGGCGCCCGAACATGCACCACGCGGTCGGTCGCCCCCATGCTCATGGCTCCACCCTATGGGAGTGCGGCCGGGCGCGCGCTCTACGCTGAAGGCACCATGCAGTGCGACTACTTCGACGCCGGCACGTGCCGATCGTGCACCCTCATGGGGCAGCCGTATGCCGAGCAGGTCGCCGGCAAGGAGGCGCGGGCGCGAGCGCTGCTCGAGCCCTTCGCGTCGGGTGGCATCGCGTGGCTGCCGCCGGTCACGAGCGCCGAGAGCGGCTTCCGCGCGAAGGCGAAGATGGTGGTCGGGGGCACGGTCGACACCCCCACCCTCGGCATCCTCGACGCCGCGGGGCGCGGCGTCGACCTGCGGCACTGCGGCATCATCGCGCCGGGCATCCTCGCGGCCTTCCCCGCGCTCATCGCGTCGATCACCCGGATGGGGCTGGAGCCGTACGACGTTCCGGCCCGCCGCGGCGAGCTCAAGCACCTGATCGTCACCGAGGCGGGCGACGGCGCCCTCATGGTGCGGTACGTCGTGCGGTCGCAGAGCGCGGTGGCGAGCATCCGCGCGCACCTGCCGTGGCTGCAGCATGCACTGCCGCCGCTCGCCGTCGTCACCGCGAACCTGCTGCCCGAGCACAAGGCCGTGCTCGAGGGCGAGGTCGAGCTCGTGCTCACCGAGCGGGCCGTGCTGCCGATGGGCGTCGGCGACGTCACCCTGCAGGTGCGGCCGCAGAGCTTCGTGCAGACGAACACGGCGATCGCCGCGGCGCTCTACCGGCAGGCACGCGACTGGGTCGACGAGCTCGATCCGGCCTCGGTGTGGGATCTCTACTGCGGCGTCGGCGGGTTCGCGCTGCACTGCGCCGGGCCGTCGGGCTCGGGGCGCGCGGTGCTCGGCGTCGAGGTCTCGGCTGACGCGGTGGCGAGCGCCGAGCTCGCGCGCGACGCGCTGTTCACGGCCGACGGCGATCGGCACCGCATCAGCTTCATGGCCGCCGACGCGACCGCCTTCGCGCTGGCGGCGGCCCCGGATGCGGTGCCCGCGCTCGTCATCGTCAACCCGCCCCGCCGCGGGCTCGGAGCCGAGCTCGCCGGGTGGCTCGAGCGCCGCGGCCCGGCGCACGTCGTCTACAGCAGCTGCAACGTCGAGTCGCTCGCCCGCGACCTCGCCGCGATGCCGAGCTATCGGGTCGCCCGGGCGCGCGTGCTCGACATGTTCCCGCAGTCGAGCCACTTCGAGGCCATCACGCTGCTCGAGCGCGCCTGAGCGCCGCGACCCGCGGGCGCGGGGCTCAGTCGGGCGTGAGCACGCTGCGCGACTGGGCGGTGACGCTCGGCACGACGAGCCGGTAGATGCCGAGCCCCACGACGTCGATCGCGATGCCCAGCACCACGACGAGCGCGACGACGGTGAACCCTTCGGGGAAGGCGAGGGCGACCGGCAGCACGAGCAGACCGTTGCGAGCGGCACCACTGAAGGCGACCGAGCGCACCTGCGAGATCGGCAACCCGAAGGCGGTTCCGATGAGGATGCTCACCGGCGCCAGCACGAT
>JAIXXG010000116.1 GCA_027490915.1 Microbacteriaceae bacterium | reverse complement strand
GGCCTCGCGGCCCCGAGCCTGCCCAGCGAGGGGGCGTTCGTCGCCGCCGAGGCGGCCCGCAGCCCGTGGAACCCCTACGCGCTGCTGCAGGGCGATCCCGCCGGGCTGCAGCGTGCCCTCACCCTCTGTCCGCCGAGCAGCCGGCTGATCGCCGAACGCGAGGCTGCCCCGTGAGCGGCGCGGCGCAGAGCGACGGGCGCGCGCGGCCCGAGCCCGTCGTGCGCGCCCGGGCGGGCCGCTGGGTGGCACGGCTGCTCGTCGCCGGGGTGCTCGTCATCGTCGGGGCGGGGCTGCTGCTGGCGGACGCGGTGCCGGAGGGCATCCCGCGCATCGCCGTCAGTCTGCTGACGCTCGCCGCCTTCGCGCTCGGGGCGGCGAGCGTCGCCGTGATCACGGTGCGCTGGCGCACGTCGGTGCGGTTCGACGGCGAGGCCCTCGTGGTGCGCGATCCGCTCGGTGCCCGGGTGGTGCCGCTCAGCGACCGGGTCGTGCTGGGGCGAGGTCTCGACTCGGCGCTGACCCCGGCGTACTGGCTGTTCGACGGCGAGCGCCGCGCGGTTCCGATCAGCCCCGACCTCGACCCGGTGCGCCTGGAGGGGCTCGCGTACAGCCTCGGCATCCCCGTGGTCGACATCGATGACGCGCCGGGGTTCCGGCGTCTCTAGGCCGCGACACGCCGGGCTGATAGCCTGGGGGAGGCGCGAGCGATCGCGCCGTTCAAGTGAATACGCACGGAGCAGGCCGGCTCGAAGCTGGTCACCGGTGGTGATCTCCCGATCCGCACCCGCATCGCCTCATCGCAGGCGGGGGAGCAGAGCGGTGGATGTCTACTGTTGGCCAGAGCAGACGCCCGGCGTCGATCGTCGGCACCGTCCCTTCCTGCCCGCTCCTGCTCCTTGCGCGAGCGCGCGCCGTCGACCGACGGGCGTGCACCGACGCAGTAAAGGAGAGAGACCTCGTGGAAGGTCCTGAAATCAAGTTCGCCGAGACGGTTCTCGACAACGGCAAGTACGGCACGCGCACCATCCGATTCGAGACCGGTCGTCTCGCCCAGCAGGCGCAGGGCGCCGTGGCCGCCTACCTCGATGAGGAGACGATGCTGCTGAGCGCGACGAGCGCCAGCAAGCAGCCGCGCGACGGCTTCGACTTCTTCCCCCTGACGGTCGACGTCGAGGAGCGCTCGTACGCCGCGGGCAAGATCCCCGGCTCGTTCTTCCGCCGCGAGGGCCGCCCCTCGACCGAGGCGATCCTCGTCTGCCGCCTCATCGACCGCCCGCTGCGCCCGTCGTTCGTCGACGGCCTCCGCAACGAGGTGCAGATCGTCATCACGGTGCTGAGCATCGCGCCCGACGAGTTCTACGACGCCCTCGCGATCAACGCCGCGAGCGCCTCGACCCAGATCTCGGGCCTGCCCTTCAGCGGCCCGATCGCCGGTGTGCGCCTCGCGCTCATGCCGCAGAGCGACGGCACCGGCCAGTGGGTCGCCTTCCCGAAGCACAGCCAGCTCGCCGAGGCGGTCTTCGACCTCACGGTCGCCGGCCGCATCGTGACGAAGGCCGACGGCACCGAGGATGTCGCGATCATGATGGTCGAGGCCGAGGCGACCGAGACCAGCTGGAACCTCATCCAGGGCGGCGCCATCAAGCCGAGCGAGGCCGTCGTCGCCGAGGGCCTCGAGGCGGCCAAGCCGTTCCTCGCCCAGCTCGTGAAGGCGCAGCAGCAGCTCGCGGCGCAGAGCGCCAAGGAGATCCAGGAGTACCCGGTCTTCCCGCCCTACAGCGACGAGCTGTTCGCCGCGGTCGACGCCGTCGCGCACGACGAGCTCGCCCGGGTGTACCAGATCGCCGACAAGGTCGAGCGCCAGACGGCGGACGACGCCCTCAAGGCGTCGACCAAGGAGGCCATCGCGGCCAAGGTCGCCGCCGGCGAGCTGCCGGAGGACGCGCTGTCGCAGTTCGGTGCCGCCTACAAGTCGGTCTCGAAGAAGATCATGCGCGCGCGCGTGCTCACCGAGGGCGTGCGCATCGACGGCCGCGGGCTCGCCGACATCCGCGCGCTCGACGCCGAGGTGCAGGTCATCCCGCGCGTGCACGGCTCGGCCATCTTCCAGCGCGGCGAGACGCAGATCCTCGGCGTCACGACGCTCAACATGCTCAAGATGGAGCAGCAGATCGACTCGCTCAACCCCGTGACGAGCAAGCGCTACCTGCACCACTACAACTTCCCGCCCTACTCGACCGGTGAGACCGGCCGCGTCGGCAGCCCGAAGCGCCGCGAGATCGGGCACGGCTTCCTCGCCGAGCGCGCCCTCGTGCCGGTGCTGCCGAGCCGCGAGGAGTTCCCGTACGCGATCCGTCAGGTCTCCGAGGCTCTGAGCTCGAACGGCTCGACCTCGATGGGCTCGGTCTGCGCCTCGACCCTGTCGCTGCTCAACGCCGGTGTGCCGCTCAAGGCGCCCGTCGCGGGCATCGCGATGGGCCTCATCAGCGACGAGGTGGATGGTGAGACCCGCTACGCGGCCCTCACCGACATCCTCGGCGCCGAGGACGCGCTCGGCGACATGGACTTCAAGGTCGCCGGCACGAGCGAGTTCGTCACGGCGATCCAGCTCGACACCAAGCTCGACGGCATCCCGTCGTCGGTGCTGCACCAGGCGCTCGGCCAGGCGAAGGACGCCCGCATGGCGATCCTCGCGGTCATGAACCAGGCGATCGACGGGCCCGACGAGATGGCGCCGACCGCGCCGCGCGTGATCAGCGTGCAGATCCCGGTCGACAAGATCGGCGAGCTCATCGGCCCCAAGGGCAAGACGATCAACGCGATCCAGGACGAGACCGGCGCGCAGATCTCGATCGAGGAGGACGGCACCGTCTACATCGGTGCGACCGATGGCGCCTCGGCCGAGGCCGCGCGCGCGCAGGTCAACGCGATCGCCAACCCGATCAACCCCGAGGTCGGCGAGCAGTACCTGGGCACCGTCGTGAAGCTCGCGGCGTTCGGCGCCTTCGTCTCGCTCATGCCCGGCAAGGACGGCCTGCTGCACATCAGCGAGGTGCGCAAGCTCGCCGGCGGCAAGCGGGTCGACAACGTCGAGGACGTGCTCTCGGTGGGGCAGAAGATCCTCGTGGAGATCACGAAGACCGACGACCGCGGCAAGCTGTCGCTGTCGCCGGTGCTCGCCGAGGAGGTCGGCGCCGAGGCGCCCGCCGAGGGTGAGGACGGCTAGTCCGTCGCCGCTCGGCCCCGTGTGACCGGATGCCCGCCCTCCTGCCGGAGGGCGGGCATCCGTCGTAGACCGGGCACGCGGACGAGTTTCGCAACCCGTCAGTGGCCGCCGGGAACCCCCACAGCCGTGCTGCCGCCGCGCACCCCCGTGATTCCGGGCATTTTCCCGGCCCAACGTCGACGCTCTCTCAGAAAGTCAGCGTTCTACCAGCCTGCACACAGCGCACTTTTGCCGATTGTGCGGCTGGTACCGGGCTGAGGGCGTACCGTGAGCACGCTTCGCTCGGAGAACTCCGGTTCGACCGCGCGAGTGCTGGACCGAAACCCAACCCCCACTGCCACGGGCCCACCGGCCCACGGCCCAACACGGTTCGAAGGAGAATTGTGGACTTCCAGATCGTCCAAGCATTTTTCATGCTCGGTTTCGTCGCGATGGCGGCCGGCACCCTGTGGTTCTACCTCGAGCGCAATGACCTGAAGCCCGAGCACCGCTCGGTGGCGACGTACGCCGCGGTCATCACGTTCATCGCCGCGATCATGTACTACGTCATGAAGGACGTCGTGAAGTTCCCCGGTGGGGAGATCACGGCGGCCGACGTCGACGCGACGCTGCCGCTGCGGTACATCGACTGGCTGCTCACGACGCCGCTGCTCCTCGTCGAGTTCGCGCTCATCGTCGCGCTGGCCGGTGCGCTCAAGAAGGGCCTGCTGACCAAGCTCATCATCGCCGACCTGGTCATGATCGTGTTCGGCTACCTCGGTGAGATCGGTACCCCCGGCAGCGTGACGAACTGGCTGTTCTTCGGCATCTCGACGCTCGGCTGGCTCTACATCGTGTACGTCGTCTTCACGCTGAAGCTCGGCGCTGACGCCCCGGCTCACGTCTCGCGTGCCGTCGGCATCATGAAGTGGTTCGTCATCGCCGGGTGGGCGATCTACCCCATCGGCACGGCCACGCAGGAGTTCATCGAGCTCGGCGGCGGCGACGCCGCTCTGGCCATCAGCATCGCCGCGATCATCTACGTGATCGCCGACGTGCTGAACAAGGTGGGCTTCGGCCTCATCGCGGTGCGGGCGGCCAAGCAGAGCTGATCCCCGTCCCACAGACCCGGCGCGGTCGTGCCCCTCGAGGGTGCGGCCGCGCCGTGCTGTCGGGGCCGAGAGCCGGTCGAGTGCGGCCGCACCGGCTCGCACACCAGTGCGATAACGATGGCGCGCCGGTGCAACGCCGAGCCGCCCTCACGGAGTACTGTCGGCCCCGTTCGACCACCGACCCGAGAGCACCGCACATCGTGACCGAGAGCAGCCCCTCCGCGACGGCAGCGACCGCGCTGTCGACGGCGCCGGTCGTGCTGCCGCGCCGCGTCGGGCCGAGCGCGCTGCAGGTCTTCCCGATGGCGCTCAGCGGCACGGTCTTCGGCTGGACGGCCGACGCCCCGACCACCACCGCCGTGCTCGACCGCTTCGTCGAGCTCGGCGGCACGCTCATCGACACCGCCGACTCCTATGCGGGCGGACGCAGCGAGATCATGATCGGCAACTGGATGCGCAGCCGCGGCAACCGCGACGCCCTCACGATCGCCACCAAGGTCGGCAAGAGCGCCGACCATCCGGGGCTGTCGGCCCCGAGCATCCGGGCGGCGGTCGAGGCCTCGCTGCGGCGCCTGCGGATCGAGCGCATCGACCTGCTCTTCCTGCACGTCGACGACCCGACCGTGCCCTTCGACGAGACCCTGCTGGCCGTCGACGAGCTCATCCGCGCCGGGCTCGTCGGGGCCTTCGGCGGCAGCGACCACACGGGCGAGCGGCTTCTCGAGGCGCGGATCGCGGCGGGGCAGCTCGGCGTCGCCCACATGGTGGCGCTGCAGAAGCACTACAACCTCGTGCACCGCGACGAGTACGAGGGCGACCTCGCGCGCGTCGCCGCCCAGCTCGACGTGGGGGTGCTGCCGCGGTTCGCGCTCGCCGCCGGGTTTCTCACCGGCAAGTACCGCTCGCGCGCTGACCTCGAGCGCGAGCGTCGGGGAGCGGAGGCGTCGCGGTACCTGAACCGCCGCGGACTGCGCATCCTGCACGCCGTCGATCGTGTGGCGGAGGAGCTCGGGGTCGAGCCAGCCACTGTCGCGCTGTCGTGGTTGCTCAGCCGTCCGCGCGTCGTGGCTCCCGTGGTCTCGGTGAGCGCTCCGGCGCAGCTGGACGCGATCATGGCGGCGCCGCGCACGCCCTTGAGCCGGCACCATCTCACGGAGCTCGATCGCGTCAGCGCCTGACGACGCCAGGGTGCCGCCGCGATGCGTGGCCGAGCGACGGGTGCCCGGGCGACGGGTGCCGTCGCGTCGCGGTCAGGCCGCGAGGGCCCGGGTGTCGAGCACGCACTCGACCGCGCGGCGGAAGGCCACGGCCGCACCGATCGGGTCGCCGACGTGGCCCCATGACAGCGCGCCGACGTACGACACCATGATGCGGTCGGCGGCCTCGCCCGCGAGCGGGTGCCCGAGCTGCTGCAGCAGCTGCGTCAGCCGCCCCGCGATCGCCTCGTGGTGCTCGGCGATGATCACGCGCGCGGGGTCGGCCGGGTCGGGAAACTCCGCTGCCGCATTCACGAACAGCGAGCCGCGGAAGCCGTCGGAGACGAGCGCCTCGTGCACGCCCTCGACGACCGCCAGCAGGGCTGCCTGCGGGCTGCTCGCCGAGGCGATGCGCGCGTCGAGCGCGGCGAGGTCGCTCTCGGAGGCGCTGCGCAGGTAGTCCTGGATCAAGCGGTCTTTCGAGCCGAAGTGCTTGTAGAACGTGGCCTTCGTGACCGACGACTGCTGGATGAGCCGGTCGACCCCGACCGCCCGGATGCCCTCGGCGGCGAACAGCCGCGTCGCGGCGTCGAGGATGCGCAGCTTCGCGGGGGGCATGCGGCGAGGGGTCTCGGTGGTGGCGGGGAGGGTCACGCAGGGCTCCGGCGATGTCGCGGTGCGCCGTGCCCTCCGGGTCGAGGGGGGAGCATCCGATGACGGTCACTCTAGCAGGGGACAGACAGGGCTGTCTGTCCTTCGCCTGTACCCCATCGGCGTGTCGAGCATGGCCTAGGCTCGACCGCGGTGAGAAGGAGCGTGGATTCGTGTCGCGGTACGTCTATCTCGTCCGTCATGGCGAGCAGCTGGATGCGGAGCACGGTCTTCCCGACGGCCCGCTGAGCGGCCGCGGTCAGCGTCAGGCCCGCGCGATCGCCGAGCGCCTGAGCGGTGTGCCGTTCGCGCGCGTGCACACCTCGCCCCTGCAGCGTGCCGTCGAGACGGCGAAGCTCATGACCGAGTACATGCCCTCGATCGAGCCCGAGCCCTCCGCGCTGCTCATGGACTGCATCCCCTCCGGCCCGACGCCCGACATGCCGGCCGCCTTCGAGTCGTTCTTCGGCGGCATCACCCCGGAGGAGATCGCCGCGGGGGAGGCGCAGATGGCGGATGCCGCCGCCGAGTGGCTGTCGCCGTCGCGGGATGACCGCCACGAGCTGCTCATCACCCACAACTTCGTCATCGCCTGGTTCGTGCGCGAGGTCTTCGGGGCACCCTCCTGGCGGTGGATGGGGGTGAACCAGGCGAACTGCGGGCTCACGATCATCCGGGTGCGCACGGCGAAGCCGCCGGTGCTCGTCGCGCACAACGACCTCGGGCATCTGCCGGCCGAGCTGCGCACGGGCCTGCCCGTCGACCAGCCGTTCTAGGCGGTGCGCTCGGCCGCGTCGGGGTGCGCCACCGCGAGCCGGGCAAGGCGCCGGCGCGTGTAACGCAGGCTCGATGACTCGCTGCCCAGCACCATCCGCATCCATCGCAGGGCGAGGCCGGTGAGCGCGATCGCGGGCCAGCGCGGCCGGCGCAGGCCCAGCAGCTCCCGATACCGGTCAGGCAGCGAGGCGACGGCGCCCGCGAACAGGATGCGGTAGGCGGGCCCCACACCGCGGCCGAGCGGGGGGCGCCGCAGCCACCGCACGGCCTCGTCCACCCGTGCGTCTCGGCGCAGCACGGGCAGGTACGAGGCGATCGCGGCATCGAGCTCGGCCCGACTGCGCGGCGGTTCGGCCATGCCCATGAGCTCGCCCGCGCGCGCCCACTCGCGCACGTACTGATCGGAGCCGCCGGGCACCGGGCCGCCCCAGGTCTCGTGGCTGCCGATGAACGCGTCGGCGAAGACGCAGTGCACCCAGCCGATGAGGTCGGCGTCGTCGGCGGCGTAGGCGACCGTCGTGCCGTCGGCGCCCGCGTACGAGCCGCGCACTTTCCCGTGCAGGCGCGTCACCCACGCGCACGCGGCTTCGGCCTGCGCCCGGTCGGCGAAGGTCGTGGTCAGCACCCAGCGCACGGTGCCCGCCAGCCGTCCGAGCGGGTCCTCCCGGTAGCGCGAGTGGTCGTGCACGCCCGCCATCGCCCCGGGGTGAAGGGTCTGCATGAGCAGGGCGCGGATGCCCGCCACGACGGTCGGGATCCCGCTGTGCACCTCCCAGACCGCGGAGCCCGGGCCGAAGTACCCCTCGTCGTCACCGGTCTCGAGCGCCCGCACCCAGTCGGGGGTTCCCTGCGGGTCGCCCGAGAACATGACGAGGATGCGGCCGCGGGCGCGCTCGAGAAGGGCGGGGCGAGGCATGGCACGACTCTCGCACACGGTGCTGAGCGCGATTCGGGAGCGGGCTGGGAGCCGCATCCTCGCAATCTGCCGCGATTCGCGAAAATACCCCGGGGGGTATATTCTGATCCGCATGATCTCCCCTCGCACCTACGTCATCGTGGGCGGTGTCGCCGGCGGCATGTCGGCCGCAACTCGCCTCCGCCGCCTCGACGAGACCGCTCGCATCATCGTGCTCGAGCGCGGCGCGCACGTCTCGTTCGCCAACTGCGGGCTGCCGTACCACGTCGGTGGTGTCATCGCCGACCGCGAGGCGCTCATCCTGCAGACGCCCGCGTCGCTCGCCGCCCGCTTCGCCCTCGACGTGCGCGTGCGCACCGAGGCCGTCGCGATCGACCGGGATGCCCGCACCGTGCTCGTGCGCGACCTCAGCACCGGCGCCGAGCAGTCGATCGGCTACGACGCGCTCGTTCTCAGCCCCGGGGCCGCGCCCGTGCGCCCGCCGATCGAGGGAGTCGAGCGCGGTCTCACCCTGCGCGACATCGCCGACATGGACCGCATCATCGCCGCGGCGCAGGATGCCCGCAGGGCGGTCATCGTCGGCGCGGGCTTCATCGGTCTCGAGCTGGCCGAGAACTTCCGCCACCGCGGCCTCGAGGTCGCGGTGGTGCAGTCGATGCCCCACGTGCTGCGTCCGTTCGACATCGAGATGGCGCACATCGTCGGGCAGCGCCTGCGCGCGAACGGGGTTGAGCTGCACCTCGGCACGACGGTCACCGCGATCGCTGACGACCACGTTGTGCTGGCCGGAGGCCGCACGCTGCCCAGCGACCTCGTCGTCCTGTCGGTCGGGGTGCAGGCCGACAGCGCTATCGCGCGCGAGGCCGGCCTCGCCCTCGACGCCCGCGGGCACATCATCGTCGACGCGTTCCAGCGCACCTCCGACCCGGCGATCTACGCGGTCGGCGACGCCGTCGTCAAGCAGCGATTCGACGGCGATCCGGCGCCGGTCTGGCTCGCCGGGCTCGCGAACCGGCACGGGCGTCTCGCCGCCGACGCGATCGCCGGTCGCCCCCACGCGGCCGTTCCGGCGCTCGGCACCGCCGTCATCGGGCTGTTCGGCCTCACCGCGGCCGCCGTCGGCCGCACCGAGCGAGAGCTTCGCGAGGAGGGTCGGGCGATCCGCGTCATCCACACCCACCCGACCGATCACGCCGGCTACTACCCGGGGGCCGAGCTGCTCGCCCTCAAGCTCATCGTCGACGCCGAGACCGACGCGATCCTCGGCGCGCAGGCCGTCGGCGGCGGAGCCGACAAGAGCATCGACGTGATCGCCACCGCGATGGCCGGCGGCATCCCCGCGCGCGGACTCGCCGACCTCGAGCTCGCCTACGCGCCGCAGTTCGCCTCGGCGAAAGACCCGGTCAACATGCTCGGCTACGTCGACGACAACCTGATCGACGGCGAGCTCAGCGTGCAGTGGCACGAGCTCGACGCGCGACTCACGGAGGGGTGGCGGCTCATCGACGTGCGCACGAGCGGCGAGAACGCCCTCGGCGCCATCCCCGGCAGCACGCTCCTGCCGCTCGACGACCTGCGCGAGCACGCCGAGAGCCTGCGCGGGCAGAAGGTGATCGTGCACTGCAAGGTGGGTCAGCGCGGCCACACGGCGGCGGCGCTCCTGCGGCAGTACGGTGTCACCGTGGCTAACCTCGACGGGGGCTACACCACATGGCGCGCCGGCACTCAGGCACTCACGGTGGGCGCCGGCTCCGTATCCCGACCCGCACCGCACCACGCAGACCCGCACCGCACCGCACCGCACCGCACGGCACCGCACGGTGCCGCGACGCAGCGCACCGACCCCCACCGACCCGCACCGGAGAAGGGACCCCGATGGCCGAGGAGATCAGCGTCGACGAGCTCGTGATCGCGCGCGATCGCGGCGCGACCGTCATCGACGTGCGGGAGGTCGCCGAGTACCTGGCCGTGCGCGTGCCGGGGGTGCGCCTGGTGCCGCTCGGAACCCTGCCGGATGAGGTGGATGCCCTTCCGCGCGATGAGCGGCTGCACATCATCTGCCGGTCGGGGGTGCGAAGCCTGCACGCAGCCGACTTCCTGCTGGCGAAGGGCTTCGATGCCGTCTCCGTTGCGGGCGGCACCATGGCCTGGGTGCAGCGCGGGCTCGAGTACGAGACAGGAGACGACCGATGACCACCATCCCGGCCGACGAGGCCAAGAAGATCGCCAATCGGCTGCGCCGTGCGCAGGGGCAGCTCGGCGCCGTGCTCGGAATGATCGAGGAGGGCCGCGACTGCCGCGAGATCGTCACGCAGCTCAGCGCGGCGTCGAGCGCGATCGATCGCGCGGGCTTCGCCATCATCGCCTCGGCGATGAAGGAGTGCCTGCGCGAGGACGGCAACGGCGACCCGGTCGAGGTCGCGGATCTGGAGAAGCTGTTCCTCAGTCTCGCCTGAGCGGTTTCGCGCTCAGAGCAGGCGCCCGAGCCAGGTCGTCGCGTTGGGGTTGTCGTTGTAGGGCTCGATCGGCGTGAAGCTGAGTGAGCGGTACAGCGCGCCCGCCTCCGCGAGGCTCTCGTTCGTGTCGAGCACGAGCTCGGCGGCGCCCAGCTCTCTTGCGCGGCGGGTCAGCTCATCCATGAGCCCCCGTCCGTAGCCGAACCTCCGCGCATGCGGCAGCACCCACAGATGCTTGACCTCGAAGCGCGCGCCGTGCGGGCCGTCGGCGATGCGCCGCACGCCCCCGCAGCCGACGTCCGCCGGCTCGCCGCTCAGGTTCTCGCCCTCCACGATCAGGAAGACGCCTGCCGGGGGAGTGAACTCCCCGTCGACCGGGTCGGTACGCCGGTAGGCCTCCGGCCCGCCGGGAAAGCCCAGCGCTCGCGCCTGGAAGTACTGGTCGAGCAGCACGCGCGCCGCCTCGTCGCTCGGCAGGGCGGGGCGCCAGGTCACCATGACCCCCAGCCTAGGCGCGGACGGAGCGCCGTAGACTGGCGGCATGGTCATCCGGGTCGCCGTCGTCGGAGCGAGCGGCCGTCTCGGCTCGCTCGCGTGCACGCTCATCGAGCAGCAGAGCGACCTCGCTCTCGTGGCTCGACTCGACTCCCGCAGCGATCTGGGCGAGATGCTCGGCGCTGATGTCGTGCTCGACGTGACGGCGCCGGGGGTGTCGCCGACCGTGGTCGATCACGCGGTGCGGGCGGGCCTCAAGGTGCTGGTCGGCACGAGCGGCTGGAGCGAGGAGCGCCTGCGCACGCTGCGCGGGCTCGTGGCGCAGCATCCGGATGCGGGGGTCATCGTCATCCCGAACTTCGCGCTCGGCTCCGTCGTCGCGACGCACCTCGCCGCCATCGCCGCGCGCTACTTCGAGTCGATCGAGATCGTCGAGGCGCACCACGCCGCGAAGGTCGACTCGCCCTCCGGAACCGCGGTGCGCACCGCCGAGCTCATCGGGCACGCGCGCGCCGATCTCGGCCCGGTCGTCGCTCCGCACACCGACCAGCGGGCGCGCGGGCAGCAGGTCGCGAGCGTCCCGATCCACTCGCTGCGGCTGCAGGGGGTCGTCGCCCGCCAGGAGGTGCACCTCGGGGGCACCGGGGAGGTCGTGACGATCACACACGAGACGCTGTCGCCGAGCTCGTACGAGGCGGGCATTCTGCTCGGGCTGCGGGCCGCGGCCGAGACCACAGGGCTCGTCGTGGGCCTCGACAGCCTGCTGGGGCTTCACCTGCCGGGCGCCGTCGACGCCGCCGCTAACTCCGGCGGCGCGACCGCCGACGGCGACGCCTCGTGAGCCGCACCCGCTGGGGCGCGCTGTTCATGGCGCTGCTGCTCGCGCTCTACCTCGCCGTCGTCATCGGCTATGCGATCAACCTCATCCGCGACCCGCTGCCGATCGCGCAGGCGATGGGCTGGGCGCTCGTCGTGCTGCCGCTCGTCGGCGTCTGGGGGCTCGCCGCCGAGCTGCGCTTCGGGTTTCGGGCCGAAGCGCTCGCGCGCCGGCTGGAGGCCGAGGGCGGGCTGCCCGACGACGAAGTGCCGGCGCGCGCGAGCGGCCGTGTCGAGCGCGCCGCCGCCGACGCCGTGTTCGAGCGCTACGCCGCCGAGGTGCAGCAGCACCCCGACTCGTGGCAGCACTGGTTCCGGCTCGCGCTCGCCTACGACGCGGCGAGCGACCGCCGACGGGCGCGCTGGGCCATGCGCGAGGCGATGCGGCTCGAGCGCGCCGACGAGGCCTAGTCCGCGTCGAGCGGCGTCGGCCGCACGAGCTCCTCGATCGCCTGCTCGACGGACTCGTGCCGGAACCGGAAGCCGTCGGCCAGCAGCTTCGCCGGCACCTGCTTCTGGCTGGCGAGCAGCAGCTCGCGGCCCGCATCGCCCATCAGGGTGCTGATGAGGCCTTCGGGCAGGCGCAGGAGGTGCCAGCGATGCATCGCCGCGGCGAGCGCCCGGGTGACCCGATCGCTCGTGGCCGGGGTGGGACCGGCCAGGTTGACCGGCCCGCGCAGGGTCGAGGTCAGCAGGTGGCGGATCGCCGCGGCCTCGTCATAGAGGCTGATCCACGGCCAGTGCTGCCCGCCCGATCCGATGCGAGCGGCGGCGCCGACCGCCGTGAGCAGACGCAGCGGCGTCATCGCGCCCCCACGGCCGACGACGAGGCCCGTGCGCAGGAAGACCGTGCGCGTCGCCTCGGGGGCGAGCCCGGCTGCTTCCTCCCAGGCGGCGACGACGTCGCTCAGGAAGCCCTCGCCCTTGCTCGCATCCTCGGTCAGCCGAACCGCAGGGCGGTCGCCGTAGAAGCCGACCGCCGAACCGCTGAGGAACACCCGCGGCGGGGTGCTCGCCATCGCCATCCCCTCGGCCAGTGCGCGAGTGGCCCGCACGCGCGATTCGAGAATCTGCTTCTTGTACCCGCGCGTCCAGGGCAGTCGTGCGATCGAGGCGCCCGAGAGGTTCACGACAGCGTCGGCCTGCTCGAACACCCGGAAGTCGAGCACGCGCGAGCCGGGCGACCACGCGAACTCGGTCTCCGACCGCGGGGCGCGCCGCACGAGCGTGAGCACGGTGTGACCGTCGGCGCGCAGCTGCCGCTGCAGCTCGGTGCCGATCATGCCGGAGGCACCGGCGATCAGCACCCGCATCGGGGTCGCGGCGCCCACTACGCGAGCGTGGCTTCGAGCGTGATCGGGATGCCCGCGAGCGCCTTCGAGACCGGGCAGCCGCTCTTCGCGCCCTCGGCGAACTCCTGGAACTGCTCGGCGGTCAGCCCCGGCACCTTCGCGCTCACCAGCAGGTGGCTGCCCGTGATGCCCTCGCCGGGCTGGAAGGTCACGGCGGCCGTCACCTGCAGGCTCTCGGGCGCGTGCCCGGCGCCCGCGAGCGCGTGCGACAGCGCCATCGAGTAGCACGCCGAGTGCGCGGCGCCCAGCAGCTCCTCCGGATTGGTGCGTCCGGCCACGCCCTCCGAGCGCGCGGCCCAGGTCACCGGGAACTCGCCCGCGTCGGACGAGTCGAGGGAGGTCGTTCCCGACCCCTCCATGAGCGACCCGAACCAGAGGGTCGTCGCTTCACTGGTCACGGCCATGGCGTGCTCCTTGCGTGTCGTGGGCGGGGGAGGCCTCCAGCCTACGCGGGCGCCCCCGACCGGCGGATGATTCCCAGGCGAACCAGCAGCACGTAGAGCTGGCATCCCAGGCAGTAGGCGAACACGGCGTTGAGGAACGCGGCGACGAACGCGGCGGCCGCCGCCACGACGAGCGCACCCGGCACGCCGATCAGGTGCAGCACGAGGCCGGTCGCGGTGACGAGCAGGCCGACCAGCTGCGCGAACGTCGGGGGCGCGGGGTGTTCGCGCTCGGTCGGCGGCGCGAGGCGCGGCGCGATCAGGCGGCGGAAGAGCAGGCCGTAGGGGTGCTTCTGGATGCCCGCGAACGCCCCCCACGCGAACAGCCCGACGAGCACCGTCAGCAGCACCGCGGAGGGCTGCAGCGCGCGGGAGACCAGGTCGGCGCCGAGCGGCTCGGTGAGCCCGAGCAGCACGACCACGAGCAGCAGAGTCGCCGTGATCGCGGCCCCGAACCGCGGGCCGCGCGGGTCGATGCCGAAGGGCGTGCCGTTCTCGGCCGCGCCCGGCTGCGGCGACGCGCCGCTCACGCGGTCACCGCCACGGGCAGGCGGGCGGCGTCGACCGCCGCGCGCACGTCGGCGGGCTTCACGGCACCGATGAGGCGGGCGCGCACGTGCCCCTCGCGGTCGAGCACCAGGGTCGTCGGCGTCGAGTAGACCGAGTGGCGGCTCGCCACCGCCGGCTCGTCGACAACATCGATCTCGCGGTGGGCGACCGTCGGGTCGGCGGCCACGAGCGACTCGGCGACCCGGCGCATCGCGGTGCACGCCGAGCACACGGGGCTCGACAGCTGCACGAGGGTCACCTCGGCGCCGTCGACAGAGAGCTGGTGCTCGTCTCCGCCGCAGCCGCTCGCCACACGGGTGCTGCGGGCGCGAACGAGCAGCCCGAGCAGTGTCGCGGCGGCGATGAGCCCACCGATGACGAGGAGGGCGGGAAGAGCATCCATGCCCCCCACAATACGAAAACGCTGTCGGGTATTCCCGAGTGTGACGATCTGCGACACCGCGGCACCCCCGATAGGGTGACGAGCGTGACCGAGGCTGCCGAGATCCAGTTCCGCTCCGATGTGACCGTCGAGCTCGTGCGGGCCAGCGCGCACGACAGCGACGTGCTGTTCGCCGCCCGCGTCTCGACGCAGGGCGAGCAGACGCTCGAGGCTGCGGCGAGCGGTGACGAGGCCACCGCGCGCGACCGCGGACTCATCAACTACCTCATGCGCGACCGCCACGGCTCGCCCTTCGAGCACAACTCGATGACGTTCTACGTGCAGGCGCCGATCTTCGTCTTCCGCGAATTCATGCGGCACCGCATCGCCTCGTACAACGAGGAGTCGGGACGCTACCGCGAGCTTCGCCCCGTGTTCTACGTGCCCGGGCCCGAGCGCAACCTCGTGCAGGTCGGCAAGCCCGGCGCCTACGAGTTCCTTCCGGGCACGGCCGAGCAGCTGGCGCTCGTCGACGCCGAGGTGCGGGCATCCTGCACCGCCGCCTACGCGTCGTATCAGCGGATGCTCGACGCGGGCATCGCGCGCGAAGTCGCCCGCGCCGTCCTGCCCGTGACGATCTACAGCACGATGTACGTCACGATGAACGCCCGCTCGCTCATGAACTTCCTGTCGCTGCGCACCAACCGCGAGGGAACGCACTTCCCCTCGTTCCCGCAGCGCGAGATCGAGATGGTCGCCGAGCAGATGGAGCAGCACTTCGCACAGCTCATGCCGCTGACCTACGAGTCGTTCAACGGCAACGGCCGCGTCGCCCCATAGCCGCGAGCGCCCGCGGCGCGGCACGGGCGCGATACCCTGAAGCACGTGCCTGTGAACAACCCCTTCGGTCAAGTGCTCGTCGCGCTCGTCACGCCCATGCTCGCCGACGGCGAGGTCGACTGGGCGGGTGTCGAGAAGCACATCGACGACGTGATCACGGGCGGTGCCGACGGCATCGTCGTCACCGGCACGACGGGCGAGACCAGCACGCTCACCGACGCCGAGAAGATCCGGCTCGTCGAGGTCGGCAAGTCGGTCAGCGCGGGCCGCGCCGCGATCATCACCGGGGGCGGCTCGAACGAGACGGCGCACGCGATCGAGCTCTACAAGGCGAGCGCGAAGGCGGGCGCCGACGGCGTCATGATCGTCACGCCGTACTACAACAAGCCCACGCAGGCGGGCGTGCTCACGCACTTCCGCATGGTCGCCGACGCGACCGACCTGCCCGTCATCCTCTACGACATCCCCGGCCGGGCCGGCATCGAGATCCGCTACGAGACGATCCTGCGTGCCGCCAAGCACCCGAACATCCTCGCGGTGAAGGATGCGAAGGGCGATCTCAGCGAGGTCAGCCGGGTCATGAACCAGACCGACCTGATGTACTTCGCCGGCGACGACGCCAACGTGCTTCCGACGCTCGCGATCGGCGGCACCGGCCTCATTGGCGTGACAGCGAACATCGCCCCCGGCAGCTACCGCACGATCGTCGACGCGGTGAACAGCAACGACCTCGCCACCGCGACGGCTGAGCACCAGCGTCTCGAGCCGCTCGTGCGCGCGGTCATGACCCACGTGCCCGGCACCGTCGCGACGAAGTACGTGCTGCACGGCCTCGGGCGCATCGGCTCGCCGCGCGTGCGCCTGCCGCTCGTCGGCCCCGAGGAGCACGAGGCCGCCATCATCGAGGACGAGCTCGACCTCGTCACCGATCTTCCCGGCGTCGACTTCCACAACTTCCGGCCCGACCGCAATGCGGCGGCCGGCGGCGCCCTGCCGAAGGTGGCCGGCACCACCCGATAGACCGAATCCTGGGGTCACGCGGCCCCACCCGAGCACCACAGACAGTCAGGCGGACCATGCCCAACGACCTCTTCGACCCGCCCGCTCTCGATCCGTCGACCCTGCGCATCATCCCGCTCGGCGGCGTCGGCGAGATCGGCCGCAACATGACCGCCTACGAGTACGGCGGCAAGCTGCTGATCATCGACGCGGGCGTGCTCTTCCCGGAGGAGACGCAGCCCGGCGTCGACCTGATCCTGCCCGACTTCGGGCCCATCCGCGACCGCCTCGACGACGTGCAGGCTGTGGTTCTCACCCACGGGCACGAAGACCACATCGGTGCCGTGCCGTACCTCCTCCGCATGCGGCAGGACATCCCGATCATCGGATCGACCCTGACGCTCGCCCTCATCGAGGCGAAGCTCAAGGAGCACCGCATCCAGCCCTACACCCACACGGTGAAGGAGGGGCAGGTCGAGAAGCTCGGCCCGTTCACCCTCGACTTCATCGCCGTGAACCACTCGATTCCGGATGCTCTCGCCGTCGTCGTCGAGACGCCCGCGGGCACCGTGCTGCACACCGGCGATTTCAAGATGGACCAGCTGCCGCTCGACGACCGCATCACCGACCTGCGCGCGGTCGCCCGCTGGGGCGAGAAGGGCGTCGACCTCGTGCTGAGCGACTCGACGAACGCGGATGTTCCCGGCTTCACCGCTCTCGAGCGCGACATCGGCCCGGTGCTCGAGAACGTCATCGCCCGCGCGCGCCGCCGCGTGATCGTCGCGAGCTTCTCGAGCCACGTGCACCGGGTGCAGCAGGTTCTCGACGCCGCGCACGCCAACGGGCGGAAGGTGGCGCTCATGGGTCGCAGCATGGTGCGCAACATGACGATCGCCGCCGACCTCGGGTTCTTGAAGGTGCCGGAGGGCATCCTGATCGACCACAAGAAGGCCGCCACGCTGCCCGACGACCAGATCGTGTACATGTCGACCGGCAGCCAGGGAGAGCCCATGGCGGTGCTCGCGCGCATGGCGAACCTCGAGCACCAGATCGAGATCGGCGAGGGCGACACCGTCATTCTCGCCTCGAGCCTCATCCCGGGCAACGAGAACGCCGTGTACCGCGTCATCAACGGGCTCATGAAGCTCGGCGCGAAGGTCGTGCACAAGGGCACCGCCCGCGTGCACGTCTCGGGGCACGCCTCGGCGGGCGAGCTGCTCTACTTCTACAACGTGCTCAAGCCGAAGAACGTCATGCCCGTGCACGGCGAGCAGCGCCACCTCGTCGCCAACGCCGACCTCGCGATCGCGACGGGGGTGCCCGAGCAGAACGTGCTGCTCGGCGACAACGGCTCGGTCGTCGACCTGCGCGACGGCGTCGCCCGCATCGTCGGACAGCTCGACATCGGCTTCGTCTACGTCGACGGCTCGACGGTCGGCGCGATCACCGACGCCGATCTGAAAGACCGCCGCATCCTCGCCGAGGAGGGCTTCATCTCCATCTTCGTCGCGGTGGATGCTCAGACCGGCCGTGTCGTCGTGGGCCCCGAGATCCACGCCCGCGGGTTCGCCCCCGACGAGGCCGTGTTCGACGAGGTCAAGCCGCAGATCGTGGCGGCGCTCGCCGAGGCCGCGGCGAACGGCACGCGCGACCAGCACGCCTTCAGCCAGGTGGTGCGCCGCACGGTCGGCCGCTGGGTCAACACGCAGCACCGCCGCCGGCCGATGATCGTGCCGGTGGTGATCGAGGCCTAGGGGCCTCGATCACCCAGACGGTGCTGGTTTGCCGCGCCGCTCGGCGGCGCGGGCCGAGGCGTAGCCTCGATCACCCAGACGGTGCTGGTTTGCCGCGCCGCGTGGCGGCGCGGGCCGAGGCCTAGCCTCGATCACCTCCTCCTCCTCCTCCTCCTCCTCCACCCCTTCTCGAGGGTGTCGCGTGGCACTGCACAGAGGCGTACGCTGATCACATGACGAATCCGCGCTTCCTGCCCTCGGCAG
>JAIXXG010000103.1 GCA_027490915.1 Microbacteriaceae bacterium | reverse complement strand
GGGACCGCGGCTCAGACCACGCGCACCGGCATGCGCTTGATGCCGTGCACGAAGTTCGAGCGCAGGTAGTCGATGTCGCCGGCGCGCTCGAGGCGCACGTCGCGCGTCAGCAGGTCTTCGAACATGATGCGCAGCTCGATGCGGGCGAGCGCGTTGCCGAGGCACATGTGCGGGCCGCCGCGGCCGAACGACATGTGCTCGTTGGGGTTGCGCGTGACGTCGAAGCGGTACGGCTCGTCGAACGCCGCATCGTCGCGGTTGCCCGACGCGAACCAGACGACGACCTTCTGGCCCTCGGCGATCGACGTGCCCGAGAACTCGACGTCGGTCGTCGCCGTGCGGCGGAAGTGGTACACCGGCGAGGCGTAGCGCAGGAACTCCTCGACCGCCCACGGGATGAGCGAAGGATCGTTGCGCAGGATCTCCAACTGCGAAGGGTTGGCCAGCAGGTTGTTCATCGAGTGCGAGATCGTGTGGCGGGTCGTCTCGTTGCCGGCCACGACGAGTAGCAGGAAGTTGGTGTTGAACTCGTGCTCGGTGAGCGGCAGCCCGTCAGACGGAACGCCGTCGGCGAGCAGGGTCACGAGGTCGGTGCCGCCCTTGCCGCGGCGCTCGGCGGCGAGGTGCTTGCCGTACTCGTAGACCTCGATCGCGGCCGGCGAGCGGAAGGGCACGTGCTTGTACTCCTCGCTGTCGGCCGAGCCGATCAGCACGTCGGCGTGCTCGGGGTCGGTGTTGCCGACCATGCGGTTGCCCCACTCGATGAGCTGACCGGTGTCGCTGTCGGGCACCCCGAGCAGTCGGGCGAGCACGCGGATGGGGAAGTCGGCACTGACCTCCTCGACGAAGTCGAACTCCTTCTTCGCGAGCGCAGCATCCAGGGTCGTCGCGGTGATGCCGCGCAGGAAGGTCTCGTACTTGGCCACGGCCTGGGGCGTGAACTGCCCCTGCAGCATGCGGCGCAGGGCGCGGTGGCGCAGTCCGTCGGTCTCGAGCAGCGACCGGCGCTGGTCTTGCATCGCCGGCTCGACCTCTTCCAGGTTGGTGAACTTGGTCGAGGTGAAGGTCTCGGTGTCGCGCAGCACGCGCACGATGTCGTGGTAGCGCGTCACCGACCAGAACCCGCTGTTGGGCGCCTCCTCCTCCGACCAGTGCAGCCCGGGCGTGGCCCGCAGCTCGTCGAAGACGCCCCAGGGCGCTCCGTTGGCGAAGAGGTCGAGATCGGCCAGGGTGAGTGCGGTCGTGGTCGACATGGGCGCCTGCTTTCGTAGGAAGCGATTTGTTCGGATGCTAACGAACTTCGGCGCGCGCGTCGAGCCTCAGCGTTCTTCGGGCCCGAATGACAGAAGATAGAACGAGCATTCGCGGCCGAGGCGCCGCAGCGAAGGGAACCCGCCATGCCCAGCCCGCACACGCTGGCCGAGACCGAGGAGCAGGTCGCCGGCAAGGTCGGCGCGCTGCCGCTCGACGTCGAGGCGATGGCCGTGATCTCCAACCTCTTCCGCGCGGCCAACGCCACGCGCAACTACCTCGAGCGCAGCGTGCTCGCCGCAAGCGGGCTCTCGTGGACGGCCTTCGTCGTGCTCTGGGTCACCTGGATCTGGGAGCCCATCGAGACGCGCCAGATCGCCGAGGAGGGCGGCTTCTCGAAGGCCACCCTTACGGGCGTGCTCGGCACCCTCGAGAGCAAGGGCTACCTCGAGCGCACGCGCAGCGAGCGCGACGGGCGCCTCGTCGACGTCACGATGACGCCCGCGGGCCGCGAGCTCATGAGCACGCTGTTCCCGGCCTTCAACCAGCACGAGTCCACTCTCACCGGCACGCTCTCGAGCGCGCAGCGCCGCGAGCTGGCCGACATGCTGCGGGCGGTCACGCATACGGCCGAGAACGGCCGGTAGCGCATCCGGTTCGGGATGCGGGGCCGCCGCCGCACCGATTCCCCTACCGCTGCGCGCCCCGGGTCGGCTAGTATCGCCGAGAACGTTCGTATCCGAACGACTCGCGACAGCAAAGGAGCCGCCCGCGTGCAGACCGCCGAGCACCAGGTCGAACTGGCCGGACTGACCGTCGACACCCGCCACTACATCGGCGGCCAGCGGTTCGCGAGCGAGAGCACCTTCGAGAGCATCTCGCCCATCGACGGCACCGTGCTCGCGCACGTCGCCCGCGGCGGCGCGGGCGAGGCCGATGCCGCCGTCCGGGCCGCCCGCAGCGCGTTCCCGGGCTGGCGCGACCTCGGCCCCGAGGGTCGTGGCGCTATCCTGCACCGGCTCGCCGACCTCATCGAGGCGAACATCGAGCCGCTCGCCCAGCTCGAGACGCTCGACAACGGCTCGCTGCTGCGCAGCCACCGCCGCGGGGTCATGCCGCGCGTGGCCATGAACATCCGCTTCTTCGCCGACTGGGCGATGAACAAGCTCACCCACCCCGTCTGGCAGACGCGCGGGCACGACAACGTCGTGAGCTGGGACCCGTCGGGCGTCGCCGCGATCATCACGCCCTGGAACGCGCCACTCATGCTCGCCACCTGGCGCATCGGCCCGGCCCTCGCGGCCGGCGACACGGTCGTGCTCAAGCCCGCCGAGTGGACGCCCCTCACCGCGAGCGTCTTCGCCGACCTGTGCGAGCAGGCCGGGATGCCCGCCGGCGTCTTCAACGTCGTGCAGGGCTACGGCGCCGAGGTGGGCGCGGCCCTCGTCGCGCATCCCGGAATCGCCCGCATCGCGTTCACCGGCTCGGTGCCGACCGCGAAGGCGATCGCCCGCTCGGCTGCCGACAACCTCACGCCCATCAGCTTCGAGCTCGGCGGCAAGAGCCCGTTCATCGTCACCGACGACGCCGACCTCGACCTCGCGGTCGACCTGGCCATCGAGCAGTACGACAACGCGGGGCAGGTCTGCCTCTCGGGCACGCGCCTGCTCGTGCACGAATCCATCGCCGACGACTTCGCCGAGCGCTTCGCGGCCCGTGCCGCGCAGATCGTGCAGGGCGACCCGCGCGACGAGGCGACGCAGATCGGCCCGCAGATCCACCGCGTGCACCTCGAGCGGGTCGCCGGCTTCGTCGAGCGCGCGCAGGCCGACGGCGCGCAGATCGCCTTCGGGGGCGGGCCCAACGACGACCTCGGCGGCCTGTACTTCCGGCCCACCCTCATCACGGGCGCGAAGCCGGGCAGCGAGATCCTCACCGCCGAAGTGTTCGGCCCCGTGCTCGCGATGCAGACCTTCGCCACCGACGAGGAGGCCGTCGAGGTCGCCAACGCGACCGAGTACGGCCTCGCCGCGGTCGTCGTCTGCGGCGATCGCGAGCGCGCCGAGCGGCTGACGAAGAACCTCGTCGCGGGCACCATCTGGGTCAACTGCTTCTTCGTGCGCGACCTCGCCGCACCCTTCGGCGGCAGCAAGAAGAGCGGCATCGGCCGCGAGGGCGGCGTGTGGTCGTTCGACTTCTACGCCGACGTCAAGAACACCGTCTACGCACCCTCCGGGTGGAAGGAGTAAGTCATGGGAAAGGTCGTCGGCGCCGCGATCCTCGCGCACGTGCCCACCATCATGCTGCCGCAGGACGTGCGGTTCGACTTGAACGAGGGCAAGGAGATCACCCTGGTTCCCGGCCTCAAGCGCCTGCGCGCCGAGGTCATGGAGACCCTCGACTACGACACCGTCGTCGTGCTCGACTCGCACTGGGCGACCACGGTCGAGTTCGTCATCACCGCGCAGGCCGAGCGCTCGGGCCTGTTCACGAGCGAGGAGCTGCCGCGCGGCATGTCGCAGATCCCCTACGCGTTCAAGGGCGACCCCGAGCTCGCGAACGCCGTGGCGAACTACGACGAGAAGAACGGCACCTGGGTCACGCCGATCAGCGACCCGCACCTGCCGATCTTCTACGCCACCGTCAACCTCTGGCACTACCTCGGGCGCGGGCTCGACAAGCGCTGGGTGAGCATGTCGGTCTGCCAGACAGCGACCACCGACGACTTCCTGCGCGCCGGCCGCGCGCTCGGCGAGGCGATCCGCGACAGCGACCGCAAAGTGCTGCTGCTCGCCTCGGGCGCGCTCTCGCACACGTTCTACAAGCTGCGCGACCTGCGCAAGCACGAGGCCAGCGACCCGAAGCACATCTACAGCGCCGAGGCGCGCGAGGCCGACCTCGAGCGCATCGAGTGGATGAAGGCGGGCGACCACAAGCGCATCCTCGACACCATGCCCGAGTTCAAGAAGTTCAAGCCCGAGGCCAACTTCAGCCACTGGCTCACCATGGCCGGCGCGACCGGCGAGGAGGCCAACACGGCGAAGGGCGTGATGTACTCCGAGTACGAGAACTCGATCGGAACGGGCCAGGTGCACATCTACTTCCCCGAGCCGGAGGGCGGGTTTCCGCTGCCGAAGGACGTCACGCTGTCGCGCGACGACTCGACCGAGGTGGGGGCCGCGTGACCGAGTACCGGCGCATCCTGCTCGACGGCTTCCCCGTGCAGGTGGTGCGGCACGGCGACGAGCTGCGGGCATCCGACGGCCGCACGGTCGGGGTCGACGAGGCGGTGCACCTGCCGCCCACCGAGCCGACCAAGATCATCGCCGTGCACCTGAACTACCCGAGCCGCAGCGACGAGTTCATGACGAAGCTGCCGCCCGCGCCCACGTACTTCCACAAGCCGATCACGGCGCTCAACAGCCACAAGGGCGCCATCGTGCGCCCGCGCGGCTGCCAGTGGCTCAACTACGAGGGCGAGATCGTCATCGTCATCGGGCGCACCTGCCGCAATGTCTCCCCCGCCGAGGCGGGCGACTACATCGCCGGGTACACCGTCGGCAACGACTTCGGGCTGCATGACTTCCGCGACACGGATGCGGGCTCGATGCTGCGCGTCAAGGGCAGCGACACGCTCGCGCCCGTGGGGCCCGGCCTCGTCACCGATTGGGACTTCCGGGGCAAGACCATCCGCACGCTCGTGAACGGCACCGTCGTGCAGGAGGACTCGACCGACACCATGGAGTGGGACATGCACTACCTGGTGGCCGACCTCGCCCGCACCATCACTCTCGTGCCCGGCGACATGATCTTCTCGGGCACGCCCGCCAACTCGCGGCCGGTGCAGCCGGGCGACGTCGTCGAGGTCGAGGTCGACGGCCTCGGCCGCCTCACGAACCACGTCGTCGAGGGCCCCGAGCCGATCCGCTCCGACGTCGGCGCCCAGCCCACCTCGAGCGAGGAGGTCGTCTCGACCGCGCTCGGCGGAGACTGGGAGTTCCGCGGCATCCGCACCCCGTCCAAAGACCTGTACCCGTCTCGCATCGAGGAGAGCACCGAATGATCAAGATCACCGTCGACATGGACAAGTGCCAGCACTACGGCCAGTGCGTGTTCGAGGCTCCGGAGGTGTTCCAGCTGAACGCCGACGACAAGCTCGAGTACAAGGCCGAGGCTCCCGACGACATGCTCGCCGACCTCGAGGCGGCGGCCGACGTCTGCCCGATGCAGGCCATCTTCCTCAGCAAGGAGTAGTCGGCGATGACGGATGCCCCGCTGCTGATCGTCGGAGCCTCGATGGCGGGCCTGCGCACCGCCGAGGGTGCACGGCGCGCCGGGTACGCGGGGCCCATCACGTTCCTCGGCGCCGAGGCGCACGCGCCCTACAACCGCCCGCCGCTGTCGAAAGAGCTGCTGCAGACCGAGGGCCAGGGTCACGCCGATGTGGCCTTCCCGATCCGGTCGGCGCTCGAGGAGGGGGTCGAGTGGGTGCTCGGCCGCGCGGCCACCGCGCTCGATGTCGAGCGGCGCGTGGTCGTCGACGAGACCGGGCAGCAGCATCCGTACAGCGCGCTCGTGATCGCGACCGGGCTGCGCCCGAAGCCGCTGCCGATCGACGATCACGGGCTCGGCGGCATCCACGTGCTGCGCACGCTCGACGATGCTGTCGCGCTGCGCTCGGTGCTGCGCCCGGGAGCGAACGTCGTCATTCTCGGCTCGGGATTCGTCGGCTGCGAGATCGCGGCGACGGCGGCCAAGAACGGCGCGACGGTCTCGGTGGTGTCGCAGAGCCGCGTGCCGCTGCAGCGAGCGCTCGGGCCGCAGCTCGGCGCGGAGCTGCGCCGCCGGCACGAGGCGCACGGGGTGCGGTTCTTCTGCGGCGAATCGCTGTTCGGGCTCGTCGGCGACCCGAACGTCGAGCGCGTGATCCTGACGAGCGGGGTCATGCTCGAGTGCGACGTGCTCGTCGTGGCGGTCGGCAGCGACCCGAACACCGAGTGGCTGCAGGGTTCGGGGCTCGACGTCTCCGACGGCGTGCTGGTCGACGCGGGCCTGCGGGCGATCGGCACCGACGGCACCGTGCACCCCGAGATCTTCGCGGTCGGCGACGTCGCGCGCTACCCGAACCCGCTGTTCGACGAGGTGCCGCGCCGCGTCGAGCACTGGAACCTGCCGACCGAGACCGGCAAGCGCGCGGGGCAGCTGATCGCCGCGCAGCTCGCGGGCGACGACTGCGCGCCTCTTGTCGACCAGGGCTTCGCCCCGCTGCCGTCGTTCTGGAGCGACCAGTACGACGCCCACGTGCTCGCCTTCGGCATGACCTACCTCGCCGACCGCAGCGAGCTCGTCGCGGGCTCGCTCGACGACGAGTGCGTGCTCGAGTACTACCGCGGCGACGAGCTCGTCGGCGTCTGCGGCATCGGGATGCGCAGCCTCGTGCAGAGCTACCGCACGCGCTTCGCCGCGCCGGCGCGCGCGTAGCCCGGCCGCGCCGCGCCCGCGCCGCCCCGCACCCAGCCACGCTCCCAGCCACGCGCGCCGTACCGCCCCGCCCACCGCGCTCAATGCACCCAGCCCGGCGGCCGGCCATCGACTTCGTCGTGGGCACCCACCCTCGCGTCGGCCCACTCCGTCGACTGAGGGCACCCCCGCTTCTCTTGTGTGAAGCCGGTTTGACGTCAATACGGCTTCACACGCGGTGAGCAGACACGGCGTCGCGGAACGACGGGGCCCGGGCCGAGCCACGACGAGTGAGGAAACCGACCCTGACGCGCGGTGATGGCGGCGCGGGATGGCTCAGCGCGCGGTGATGGCGGCGCGGGATGGCTCAGCGCACGGTGATGACCGCGTGAGATGCCGCAACGCGCGGTGAGCGCGGCGCGGGATGGCTCAGCGCGCGGTGATCGCGGCGCGGGATAGCTCAGCGCGCGGTGAGCGCCGCTGTCCAGAGAGCGCGCAGCTCGGCCTCGTCGGGCAGCGACTCCGGGCGCAGCACCGCGTCGTCGGCGACGAAGTAGAAGGCGGCCGTCACGGCATCGAGCGGCAGGCCTGACCAGCGGGCGTAGGCGAGTCGGTAGAGGGCCAGCTGCAGTTCTTTCGCCGCCCGGTCGGCGTCGTCGCGCGGGGCCTTGCCGGTCTTCCAGTCGACGATCTCGACGCTGCGGGGGCGGCGACCCGACTCGCGGTCACGCACCGTGTCGAAGTCGGGGTCGGTCGCGTACACCGCGTCGATCTTGCAGACCAGGATGCGGCCCTCGAACGGCAGGTGCAGCTCGCGCTCCACATCGAGCGGCGTGATGCCGCCCCACGGCGAGCGCTCGAAGGTCTGCTGCAGCGCCGCCAGCGCCTCGGCGGCGACACCCTCGAGCGGCAGATCGAGCTCGCCCGCGAGCCCGTCCACCGCATCCGTCATCGCCCCGAGGCCGTAGCGCTGCTCGACCCAGCGGTGGAACACCGTGCCGAGCCGCGTCGCGCGGAACGGCCGCTGCGGCATCGGCCGCCGCAGCCGCTCAGCCACCTCGGCCGGGGCAGTGATGAAGTCTTTGAACGACGAGGCGGGCACCCGCAGCGGCACGGTGACGCGGCCCGCGCTCGCGAGGCGCTCCGCCCGCTCGGCCAGCAGCAGGTCGATCTCGCGCTGCCACCCGCGCCGATCATCCCCGCGGTCATCGGGGTCGGATGCCCGCACGCGGCCCGCCGCCTCGACCACCCGCGCGCGCCGCGCGCCGAACGGATCGACCGGCCACCAGGGCTCGTCGCCGCTGTCGTCCACGATCGGGTTCTCCTGGTTCTGCGGGCCCTCGGGCAGCCCGGCGATGAGCCCCGCCTCCTCGAGAGCGCGCAGGTAGGGGCTCGGCTGCCGCGGCTTCGCCTGCCCCGCCCAGAACGACCCGGTCACCAGCAGGCGGTGCCGCGCGCGCGTGACGGCCACGTAGGCGAGGCGGCGCTCCTCGCGCTCATGGTGCGCACCGACCTCGGCGGCGAACTCGTCGCGGCGCTGCAGCAGCTCTTTGCGCGTCGCGGCCCCGCGCCAGGCGAAGACGGGCAGCTCGGCGGCGTCGCCGCGCAGCTCGTACGGCAGCACGCCCACCCGCAGCCACCCGGTCGAGCCGTCGCGCCCCGTGCCGGGTAGCTCGCCCTCGACCAGGCGCGGCACCACGACGTGATCCCACTCGAGCCCCTTCGAGCCGTGGATGGTGAGCACCTGCACGGTGCCCGGCTCCGGATCCTCCGACCGCGGAGACAGGTTGTCGCGCCACTCCGCCTCGCGCAGCCAGCCGAGGAACCCGCCGAGCGTCGCGTGGTCGGCGAGCGCGAGGTAGCCGTCGAGCGCCTCGTGGAACGCCTCGCGCGGCGCATCGCCGAGCGCCCGCGCCGGGTTCGCGGCCACCTCGATGTCGAGCAGCAGCTCGTGCTCGATGGCGACGACGAGGTCGGGCAGGTCGAGGGCGGTGCGGCTGCGCAGGGCGGCGAACAGGCGCGCCGCATCCCGCAGCCGTTCGAGACCCGTGGGGGTCAGCGCCTGCAGCTGGCCGTGCTCGTCGGGTGCTGTGCCGACGAAGTCGAGGGCGTCGACGAGCGACACCCCGTCGGTGCGGGCGACCGACTCGCGCAGACGCTGCTTCACCTCGTCGCTGAAGGGCCGCTGCGCGAGGTCGCGGTCGCGCAGCCACGACGCGATGCGGCTGAGGGCGTGCAGGTCGGCCACGCCGATGCGCCAGCGCGGGCCGGCGAGCAGGCGCACGAGCTCGGTGCTCGCCGCGGGGTCGTCGATGACCGCGAGCGCGCTGACGAGGTCGGCGATCTCGGGCTGCTCGAGCAGGCCGCCGATGCCGAGCACGTGCACGGGAACGTTCGCCTCACGCAGCGCGGCCAGGAACACCGGCTGCGTCGTGCGCGACCGCATGAGCAGAGCGGCACTGGCCCGCAGCGGGCGACCGTCGGCATCGACCGCGTCGGGGGCGGCCCCCGGCGGCGGCTCGGCGACGCGGGCGGCGAGCCAGGCGGCGACCGCGCGCGCCTCGTCGTGCACGGTCTCGGCGTACACGCTCTCGACCGGCCACGTGCTCGCCACCGGCGAGGGGCGCAAGGTGTCGACCGCGACGCCCCCGCGAGCGGCGAGCGGCGCGACGATCGTGTTGGCGGCGGTCAGGATGCTCGTGCCGTTGCGCCACGACGTGCTCAGCGAGAACCGCGCGACGGCGGTGCCCGCGCCGGCCGAGGCTGCGTCATCGCTCGCGCCCTCCCCGGCGCCCGCCCCGGCCGAGGCCGCGGCCGCGAACCGCGTCGCGAAGTCGTCGAGGTTGCTGGCGCTCGCCCCGCGCCAGCCGTAGATCGACTGGTGCGGGTCGCCCACCGCCATGACGGGGGTGCCGCCGAAGAGCTCGGCGAGCAGCCAGGTCTGGGCGACGTTGGTGTCTTGATACTCGTCGAGCAGCACCACGCGGTAGCGCTCGCGCAGCTGCGCGGCGACGCCCGCATGCCGGCGCACGATCGCGAGCGCGAGGCTCACCTGGTCGGCGAACTCGACGTAGCCGCTCTGCCGCTTGACCTCCTGCAGGCGCTCGACGAGGTCGACGATCGGCAGGGTGGCCTGTAGCGCGAGCAGCTTCTCGAAGGGCTCGCGGCGCTCGTACCGGTCGCCGAGCGGCAGCTCGGCGATGTGCGCGATGAAGTCTTCGACCGCGGCCCGCACGTCGGCGAGCGAGGCGTCGTGCTCGGCCACGGCGTGAGCGAGGGCGAGCACCGCGCCCGTGGCCCGGTCGACGCTGAGATCGAGGTCGGCGAGGCGGGCATCCTGCGCGGTCGTCACGATCTCGCGGGCCAGCTGCCACGCGCTCGCCTCGCGCAGCACGACGCCGTCGGGGTCGCGGCCGATGAGCACGGCATGGTCGCGGTAGAGGCTCGAGGCGAACGAGTTGTAGGTGGCGACGGTCGGCTGGGTGAAGGCGTCGACGACGACGCGCGCGGTGCCCGTGGTGGGCCCTCCGCCCCCATCCGGCACGAGCAGCCCCGAGGCTGCCAGCTGCACGAGCCGCTCGCGGATGCGCGCGGCGAGCTCGCCGGCCGCCTTGCGCGTGAACGTGAGCCCGAGCACCTGGTCGGGGGCGACGTGTCCGTTCGCGACGAGCCACAGCACGCGCGCCGCCATCGTTTCGGTCTTTCCCGAGCCGGCGCCGGCCACGACGAGCGCGGGGGCGACGGGCGCCTGGATGATCGCCTGCTGCTCGGGCGTCGGGTCGTGCTTCTGGCCGAGGGCGCGGGCGATGTCGATCGCCGAGAACCGTGCGCTCATCAGCCCTCCCCCGTCACGGGGCCGATGCGGTGGATGCGGTGGGCCGCCGCCGCGAAGTCGAACCGGTCGACCGTGCGCACGCCGGTGAGCCGCGCGACGGCCACCGCCGCGACGGCCTGACGCAGGCGCTCGCGCACGGCTTCGCGCTGCGCCTCGTCGAGCGGCGCCTGCACGGCCTCGCGGTAGTCGCTGCCCTTGACGCCCTCGCGCACGTACAGCAGCCGGGCCCCGCCGGGGCTGTGCGGCAGCCCGTCGAGCACGCGGTCGAGCACCTCGTCGAAGGCTCCCTCCGCGTACGCGAGCTGGTAAGCGGCGAGCTGCGGGTGGGCGTCGATCTCGGCCTGCTTGGTGAGCGGTGCGCCCGTCTTGAGGTCGACGACGCGCACGGCGCCGTCGGCGTCGACCTCGAGCCGGTCGACGCTGCCGCTCACGCGCGCGCGATCGACGACGAGCTCGAAGCGCTCCTCGGCCCCGACCAGGCCCCGCCCCTCGCTCTCGGCGTCGCGCAGGTAGGCGGCGACACCGACCGCGTAGCGCCGGGCGAGGCGGCGCTGCTGCTCGGCGAGCCACGGCGACTCGAAGACGAGCTCGCTCCAGCGCTGCTCGATCGCCGCCCAGATCGCGTCGAGGTCGGGGTCGGTGGCGTGCTGCATCGCGGCGTGAACGATCGTGCCGATGCCGGTCTGCGGCCCCGACTCGCGCGGAGCGATGGTCTCGAGAAACCAGTCGAGCGGCGACCGTTCGATGGCCTCGAGGCGCGAGGGCGAGATGGGCACGACGTCGGCGCCGTCGAACAGCGGCGCCTCGGTCGAGGGGGCGAGCAGCCCCCACCACTGCTCGGGGCTCGCGCCCGGCACGCGCTCGGCGGCGAGACGGGCGAGGGCCCGCGCGGCCTCGGCGCGGTCGGTCTCGCGGGCGAGCGCGCCGTCGTCGACGAGCTCGCGGCGCAGCCGCCCGACGAGTCGCCGCAGCGAGCGCGCCCGCACGGGCCGCGCCACCGTGAGCGCGGCATCGATCGCGGCGTCGGCGCGCGCCATCGCGGGCGCGTCGTCGGGGTCGACGCCGAGCCGCCGGGCGGCGTCGCGGCGCGCGTGCTCGCGCACGAGAGCGTGCAGCGCGCTCGGCTGCTCGTCGTCGCCCGCCGTCGCGGTGACGACGAGCTGGCGCCGCGCACGCGTGGCCGCCAGCAGGAACATGCGCAGCTCGTCGTCGAGCACGAGCCGCCGCTCATCGAGGTCGTCGACGGGCAGCCCGCGGGCGAGGCGGCTGATGAGCGGGGCGCCGAGCAGCGTGCCGCGCACGCGGGTGTTCGGCCACACGCCCTCGGTGAGCCCGGCGATCACCACCACGTCGCCATCGAGCCCGGCGACAGCGGCGGGGGTCGCCACGAGCACCGCGTCGTCGATGCGCACCGGAGCGAGCAGGTCGTCGCCGACGTCGCTGTCGAGCACGCGCGCGAGAAACGACTCGACCGTGGCGTCGGGCACCGTGTCGACGATCGTCGCGGCCGCGGTGAACACCGCGACCACGGCGTCGAGCGCGCGGTTCGCCTCGGCCGCCGCAACGCCGAACCCGGCGGCCTCGCGCTGCCACACCTCGGCGACGTGCGACTCGCTCCACGCGAGCCAGAGCAGCTCGTCGACGGTGGCTCCGGCCGCGTGCCGCTCGCCGATCGACTGCAGGGTGCGGGCGAGGCGGGCCGCGCGGCGGGCCGTGCGGTGGTCGATGGTGGCGAGGCGGGCGGGGTCGGCGAGGGCATCCGCCAGCAGGATGTCGGCCGGGCGATCGCCCTCCCCCGCGAGCTCCTCGGCGCGCAGCGCGCGGCGCAGGCGGCGGAGGCCGACGCGGTCGACACCGCCGAGCGGGCCGAGCAGCAGCTCGGTCGCCGCGGCCCCGTCGAGCGGGCTGCGCCCGACGCCGACATCGACGAACCGGATGAGAGCACGGGCGGCCGGATGCTCACGCAGCGGTCGCCCGGCGGCCGTCGACTGCACCGGCACCTCGGCCTGAGCAAGCGCGCGCACGATGCCCGGAACCATCCGCCCGCTGCGCACGATGACGGCCATGCGCCGGTAGGGCACGCCGTCGAGCAGATGGCGCTCGCGCAGCAGGTCGGCGATGAGCGCGCGCTCGCGCGTGGCCGTGGGAGCGTCGAGGGCGACGAGGGGGCCGCCCCACTCGGCGGGGATCGCGCGCGGATCATCGTCGCCGCCGAGCGGCACCGCGGGCGCGCGCCGCTGCGTGCCGGCGCGCGCGGTGCCGATGCGCCCGGCGACATCGGCCGCGAGGACGCGCAGCGGCGGGCCGTGACGATGCACCTGGTCGAGCACGATCGGCCCGGCGTCGCGCCAGCCGAGCAGCGCGGGCAGGCCGGCGAGCGCCTCGGGCTCGGCGCCGCGGAAGGTGTTGGCGGCGACGTCGGGGTCGCCGAGCGCGACCACGGTCGCCCCGCGGGCGGCGAGCGCCGCCACGAGGTCGAGCCCGCTCGGGGTGGCGTCGTGCGCGTCGTCGAGCACGACGAGCCGCGGCAGCGCGGGCAGACCGGCACCGGGATCGCGCACGAGCCCCACAGCCGCGCGGACGAGCTCGGCCGGATCGAGCTGCCCGGGGCGCGCCGAGCCGAGCACCTGACGGTACTCATCGACCAGGTCGGCGAGCGCCGCCCACTCCGGCAGCCCGCGCTCGGTGGCCCGCGCGCGCAGCCAGTCGGTGCCGACGCCGTGCTCGCTCAGCCCGGCGATCGCGTCGCGCAGCTCGGTGCGGAAGGCCCCGAGCCGCCGCACGTCGGGCCCGAGATGCTCGGGCCAGGCGGGGCCCGGCCCGGCGAGCGGCCCGAGCAGGTCGTCGACCGCCGAGCGGTCGAGCAGCTCGGCGAGATCCGCATCCTGATCGGCACCGCTCAGCAGGCGCGGCTCGGCGAGACCGTCGAGCCGATGCGCGGCCAGGACGAGCGAGAAGGCGTAGGCCGCGATCGAGCGGGCGAGCGGGCCGGGCAGGGCACCGAGGCCGCCGGGCGCCGCACCGAGGCGCAGCGCCAGCCGGTCGCGCAGCACGGTCGCCGTGCGGCGCGACGGGGTGAGCACGAGCACCGCGGCGGGGTCGAGGCCGTCGTCGAGCACGGCCGCGGCCACGAGCTCGATGGCCGCCGTGGTCTTGCCCGACCCGGGGGCGCCGAGCACGACGGCACCGCGGCCCGCGCGAGCATCCACGACCGCGCGCTGCGTCGCGTCGAGCAGCACCGGCACGACGCCGAGCGGCGGCGGCGCGGCGTCGAACGAGGTCACGGAGTCAACGGTAGCCGCGAGCCCCGACGGGCGTCGCGGCCGATCGAGGCGCGCGCCGGGCAGCGATGCGCCCACAGTGAACACGCGGATGCGGGCTCGGGCCGCCGGGTACGCTGACGGTCGTGGACATTCGCATCGGAATCCTCAACAGCCCCCGCGAGCTCGCCTTCGAGAGCTCGGAGTCTGCCGCCGACATCGCGGCGACGATCAGTGCCGCCGTCGAGAAGGGCGCGCCCCTCGTGACGCTCGTCGACAGCAAGGGCAAGCACTACCTCGTGCCGACCGCCGCGATCGGCTACGTCGAGATCGGCAGCGACAGCACGCGGCGCGTCGGCTTCGTCGGCTAGCAGCGCCGCCCCCGCCGCCCACCGACTACGCTCGCTGGCATGGAACTGCTCTTCGCCACGGTCATCGGCGCCGCCCTCTCGCTCGGCGTGCGCTACCTCGTTCCTGGGCGGCAGTGGCACGGGCTGCTGCTCGTCCCCATGGTCGGCGCGGCCGCGACCGCGGCGATCTGGGTCATCTGCGTGTGGCTGGGCCTCACGTTCGATGGCGGCTGGATCTGGGTGATCGCCCTCGTGCTCGGCCCCCTCGTGGCCCTCGGCCTCGCCCTCGTGCTGCCCAAGCGCCGCGAGACCGCCGATGACGAGCTGCTCGCGCGGCTCATGAAGCCGGGCCAGCCCGCCAAGGCGTAGCCCCCCGAGCGGGACGCGAGCTCAGCCCGCGAGGCTGCGCACGGCGAACCCGCCGAGGCTGACGATCGTCACGATCGCGAGCCCGATCATCATGATCGAGTAGTCGCGCCGCAGCAGCACGGCCAGCGCCGACACGACGACCCCGCTCGCCATCACGATGACGAAGGCGAGGTCGGGCACCCGCACGGCCTCGTCGAGCCCCCAGGCCCCGGTCGCCCAGCGAAGGAAGCTCTGCACGAGCTGCAGCGCCGCGCCGCCCCCGAGCAGGCCGAAGCCCCACCAGCCCAGCGCGGTGCGCGGCAGCGTGCGCAGGGCGCGCGGCGGGGTCGACGACGGCGCGGCGGCAGGGGATGCGGGCACGGGGCTCCTAGGCGGTCAGACCGAGACGATCCATGCGCCGGGTGTGCTCGGCGATCAGCTCGGTGAAGACGGGCTCGATCTTCGCCTCGTCGCGGGACGGGTCGTCTTTCAGCACCAGTGCGGAGCGCGCCTGCAGCATCGTGTCGCCGACGAGCCGCCGGCACCACAGGGCGAGGCGCGAGGCGAGCGGGGGCGTCGCCGCGATGCCGCGCTCGAGAATGCGGTGCATGGGCCCCTCGAGGTCGCCGTTGCCGAGCGCCGCCAGGGCGCGGTCGCGCAGGTCGGCGGGCAGGCCGGCGGCGAGGCGCATCCAGAAGTCGGTGAGAAAGCCGATGGTGACGTGCGCGCTCGCCACCTGCTCCTGCCACGAGTTGCCCTGCGTGCGGCGCTCGAACTCCTCGACACCCTCGAGGTGCGGCGCCATGATGTCGCTCTTGTCGAGCTGCAGGCGCTCGATCTCGGCGACGAGGGCCAGATAGCGGGTGAGCACGACGCCGGTGACCCGGGCGAGGGCATCCTTGTCGGCGACGCGCGGAGCGTTCGCCATCGCGGTCGTGAGCTGCTCGATGAACGTCAGGTGCAGGGCGGCGCAGTGGCCGAGAAAGACCGCGGGGGCCGGCGCGAGATCGGCCAGGTCGACGCGCAATGCCGCCGCCGCGGTGTCGCGGGGCGTCAGGGTCGGAGCCTCGACACGAGGTCGGCGCCGACGAAACCACGAAGCCACGACCGCAAGCCTAGGCGATGGGCCCGCCCAGCGCGGCCCGGCGGCTAAACTGGCCGCACATCTACTATCGACAGGCGACACACCACTGTGACTTTCTCTGATCTGGGCATCGAGCCCGACCTGGTCGAGGCGCTGGCGTCGAAGGGCATCATCGAGCCCTTCCCGATCCAGGAGCAGACCATCCCCCTCGCCCTCACCGGGCAAGACATCATCGGCCAGGCCAAGACCGGCACCGGCAAGACGTTCGGCTTCGGCCTGCCGCTCATCCAGCGCCTCGGCCTGCACCCCGAGCCGGGTGTGAAGGCGCTCGTCGTCGTGCCGACCCGCGAGCTGTGCGTACAGGTCACCGAAGACCTCGAGCTCGCGGCCTCGAACCGCGACGTGAAGATCGTCTCCATCTACGGCGGCAAGGCCTACGAGGGCCAGATCGAGCAGCTGAAGGCGGGCGCGCAGATCGTCGTCGGCACGCCCGGCCGCCTGCTCGACCTCGCGAGCCAGCGCCTGCTGAGCCTCGCCAACGTCGAGGTCATGGTGCTCGACGAGGCCGACAAGATGCTCGACCTCGGCTTCCTCAGCGACATCGAGAAGCTGTTCTCGCAGACCAGCCCGACCCGCCACACCATGCTGTTCTCGGCGACGATG
>JAIXXG010000002.1 GCA_027490915.1 Microbacteriaceae bacterium | reverse complement strand
CCGTCAGCGCGCGATGAGCACGTCGAGCGCCATGCCCGGGCACGGGAAGCGCTCGAAGGCGGCGAGATCGTCGCCGCGGATCGTGTCGCCCGTCGCGCGGGCCGGGCTCGTCGAGATGAGCACGCGGCCGACGCCGTTGACGATCGAGATGTCGTCGCCGAAGGCGGCCAGCTGCGGGGTGAGGTGGCGCTCGACCTGGTCGATGAGCAGGTCGAGCGCGACGGCGCCGACGAACTCGCCGTCGACCTGCACGGGAGCGGCGACGGTGATCGTGTACTCGTCACTGCACAGGTAGTCGACGTAGGGCCCGGCGACGTGCGGCTCTCCGGTCTGGAAGGGCACGCGGTACCACTCGAGCTCGCTGTAGTCGATGTGCTCCTTGTTGACCGACTGCGCGGCGAGCACGAGCTGGGCGCGCTCCGGCCCCTGCCACCAGGCGAGGTGGCTGTTGGCGTCAGCGAGCGAGTCGAGGGCGGCGATGAACCCCGAGCCGTAGACGGGCAGATCGAGCTGGTCGAAGAGGCCCAACGCCGAGGGCTCGACGAGCGCGTCGAGGCGGTCGGTCGTGAGCGGGGCATCCGCGCGCGCCGCGGCGATCTCGGCCGCAAGCTGCTCGCGCCAGGCGGCGAGCGCATCGAGGGCGCGACCGAAGTACTCGGCCACGAGCTCGACCGGGTGGTCGGCCGCGGTGCGCGACACGGGCGGGGCGGGGTGGATGCTCACGTGCTGCTCCTCTCAGTGCGGGTCGAACGGGGCGGGGTGGGTCAGGTGCTGGCGCTCGGGGCGACCGGAGCGAGCGGGGTCGCCGCCGCGTGCCGCTCACGGTAGGCGATGAGCCAGTCGACCGTGAAACGCACACTGGCGCGCAGCGCACGCGCGGCGGCCGTCTCGTCGCCCGCGCCGACGGCGGCGAGCACGGCATGCAGGTGCTCGCGGGCGGTGCGCCGCGCGTCGGGCTCGGTATCGATCAGGGCGAGCAGCGGCGAGAACTCGCCCTGCAGGCGCATCTGCTCGCGGGTGAGGCGGGCTGATTGGCTGAGCGCGGCGAGCTCGATGACGGCGTCGTCGGAGGCGCGGCGCCACGCCGCGAGGTCGCGGTCGTCGACGCGGTCGAGGCGCCCGACGATCATCGCGATCTCACCGGGGTCGGCCCGCCGGGCGGCGAGCTCGACGCAGGCGGCGGTGATGGCCTGGTAGTGCTGGGCGGCGTCGCGCAGGGTCACGCGCGAGCTGTCGACGAGCGCGCGCGTGGCGAACCGCACGGGGTCGGCGCTGTCGGCGATGAAGCTGCCGCCGTTGCGTCCGCGCCGCGTGACGATGAGGCCGCGCTCGCGCAGCGCCAGCAGGGCCTCGCGAGCCGTCGCGGGGGCGACGCCGAACGCGGCGGCGAGCTCGGTCTCGGCCGGCAGGCGCTCACCGGCGGCGAGCACGCCGCCCATGATCGCCTCGGCGATGCGCCGCTCGACGAGGGCGGCGCGCCCTTCGTCGCCGATCGGCTGGAAGACGGCACTGTGCAGGCGGGTCGGCTTGCCCGAGCGGGGTGCCGGGCTGCGCATGCTCATGCGCCCATTGTGGGCCACCCGCCCCAGAACGTTACGTCGGTGTTATGCGATCGAAATAAAAGCTATGAAACTATACGTTTAGAGTTATCGCACCGACCACAACGATGTCTCGGAGGAGCCCCGCCGCCATGTCCGCCCCCACTGCGCCGATCGAGCCCGGATCGACCACCGCCGCGCCGGCCTCCTCCGCCCCCGACACCGCCGACCGCGGTCAGGGCGGGGTCGAGCTGTCGTCCGTCACCAAGCGCTTCGGCGACACCGTCGCTGTCGATGACCTCACGCTCTCGGTCGCGTCGGGCGAGTTCTTCTCGATGCTCGGCCCCTCGGGCTCGGGCAAGACCACCGTGCTGCGCCTCATCGCCGGCTTCGAGGAGGTCACGAGCGGCACCATCGCCATCGCGGGCACCGACGTCACCCAGGCGGCGCCCTTCGACCGCACCGTCAACACGGTCTTCCAGGACTACGCGCTCTTCCCGCACATGACGATCGCCGAGAACGTCGCCTACGGCCTGCGCGTGCGCAAGGTCGGCAAGGCCGAGCAGCAGCAGCGGGTCGCGGCCGCCCTCGAGCAGGTGCGCCTGAGCCACGTCGCCGACCGACTGCCGCACCAGCTCTCGGGCGGGCAGCGGCAGCGCATCGCGCTCGCCCGCGCGCTCATCCTGCAGCCGCGCGTGCTGCTGCTCGACGAGCCGCTCGGCGCCCTCGACAAGCAGCTGCGCGAGCAGATGCAGATCGAGCTGAAGCAGATCCAGCGCGAGGTCGGCATCACCTTCATCTTCGTCACGCACGACCAGGAGGAGGCCCTGACGCTCAGCGACCGCATCGCCGTCTTCAACAACGGCAGGGTCGAGCAGGTCGGCACGCCGCGCGAGGTGTACGAGTACCCGCAGACCGCGTTCGTCGCCGGCTTTCTCGGCATCTCGAACCTCATCGACGCGGCCCACGCCGAGCGCCTCACCGGTGTGGCCAAGGCCATCAGTGTGCGCCCCGAGCGCGTGCGCCTCATGGATGCCCGCACCGAGCCCGCCGCCCACGAGAGCTGCATCGACGGCACGATCGTCGAGACCGTCTACACCGGCCCGACGACCCGGTACATCGTCGACACCGCCGACGGCCTGCGCGTCATCGCCGAGCGCCACAACGATCACGCGCCGAGCGACACGGCCCCCTACCACCGCGGCGACGCCGTGCGCGCGGTCTGGGTGACCGAGCACGCCGCCGTCGTGCCCTGAGCCCGGGCATCCCGCCCTCGCCCCGCACCACCTGCACCACCCCTGCACCACCCCCACACCAAGGAGGAATCATGAGGAAGAAGCTGATGGCCGTCTCGGCCACGGCCGCCGTGTCTGCGCTGATGCTGGCCGGCTGTGCCGCTCCGGCCGCTGAGGAGGGCTCGGGCGAGCTCGTCTTCGACGTGCCCGACGTGCCCATGCTCGAAGAGCTGGGCGAGCCCGAGGGTCAGGTCGACATCATCGCCTGGTCGGGCTTCGTCGAGCCGGCCTGGGCCGACACGTTCACCGAGGAGACCGGCTGCGTCGTCAACCGACGCGTCGCCGGCACGAGCGACGAGATGGTGCAGCTCATGCGCACCGGCGACTACGACCTCGTCTCGGCCTCGGGTGACGCGAGCCTGCGTCTGATCGTCGGTGGCGACGTCGCCCCGATCAACCGCGACCTGCTGCCGAACTTCGGTGACGACATCGTTCCCGGCATGCAGGGCCAGATCTACGACACGATCAACGGCAACGTCTACGGCGTTCCGATCGGTCGCGGCGCCAACATCCTTCAGTACAACAGCGAGGTCGTCACCGAGACCCCGACCAGCTGGGACATCGTGTGGGAGGCCGACAGCCCCTACGCCGGCCAGGTGACCGCGTACGACGCGCCGATCTACATCGCCGACGCCGCGGTCTACCTGATGTACCACCAGCCGGAGCTGGGCATCCAGAACCCCTACGCTCTCGACGAGACGCAGCTGGCCGCCGCGGTCGACCTGCTCAAGCAGCAGAACGAGATCGTCGCCGAGTACTGGAGCGACCCGGTCGCGCAGATCACCTCGTTCGTCGGCGGCACGACCGTCGCGGGCACCTCGTGGGAGATCCTGCGCAAGCTCGCCGCGGACGACCGCATGCAGGGCACCCTGCCGCAGGAGGGCTCGACCGGTTGGGCCGACGCCTGGATGATCTCGAGCGAGTCGGACGCCCCGACCTGCGCCTACCTCTGGATGGACTACACCAGCTCGCCCGAGGTCAACGGTGCCATCGCGATGAACTTCGGAATGGCGCCCGCCAACGGCGCGTTCTGCGAGCTCAGCGACGAGGCTGCCGCGCACTGCGAGGAGTTCAACGCCCTCAACGAGGAGTACTTCGAGCAGGTCTGGTACTGGACGACCCCGATCGAGCAGTGCATCGACGGCCGCACGGACGTGAAGTGCACCTCGTTCCAGGACTGGACGAACGCCTGGGCGACCATCAAGGGCTAACCACCTGACGCTCGCAATCGGCACGAGCCGACGACGAGCACCCGCGGAGGGGCGGGGCGACCCGCCCCTCCGCGCCACCCTTCTCTCACCCCGCTATCTCGAAGGACCACCGTGACCGTGACTGCGAGCCCGTCGGCGCCGCGCGCCGCACAGAGCAAGCCGCTCTCGACGCTGCTCTACCGGCACCGCTGGCTGCGCCTCGCCGGGCTGCTGAGCCTGCCGCTCACCTGGCTCGTCGGGCTCTACATCGTCTCGCTCGTGCTGCTGCTGGTCACGGCGTTCTGGTTCATCGACCCCTTCACCTCCAAGGTGATCCCGGGCTTCACGCTCGAGAACTTCGCGCTCGTCTTCAGCGAGCCCGCCTACATCACCACCTCGCTGCGCACCCTCGGCATCGCGCTCGCCGTCACCCTGCTGAGCGCCGCATTCGCGATTCCGCTCGGCATCTTCATGGCCAAGCTCGCCTCGCCGTGGCTGCGCGCGGTGCTCGCGGTCGCGATCACCCTGCCGCTCTGGGCCGGGTATCTCGTGAAGATCCTCGCCATGCGCATCACCTTCACCGAGGAGGGCTTCTTCAACTGGCTCATGGCGCCGTTCGGCATCAGCGGGCCCGGCTTCAGCATCCTGACGGTCGTGCTGACCCTCACCTACCTGTGGTTCCCGTACATGGCGCTGCCGGTCTACACGGCGATCCGGCAGATCCCGGTCAACCTATTCGACGCCTCGGCCGACCTCGGCGCGCGCGGATTCACGACCATCCGCACGGTCGTGCTGCCGCTGCTCTGGCCCGCCCTGCTCGCCGGCAGCGTCTTCACCTTCTCGCTGAGCCTCGGCGACTACATCGTGGCCCGCTTCGTCGGCGGCGCCAATGCGCAGATGATCGGCAGCATCATCGCCTCGAACATCAACCTGAACCCGCCGGTGGCAGCCGCGTTCTCGGTCATCCCGATCGCGTTCGTGGTCATCTACCTGGTGGTCACCCGCCGCACCGGCGCCCTCGAGAGGATGTGACGCGCCCATGCTGAGACTCACCCGCGGCACGAAGGTCGCCTTCGGCGTCATCGTCGCGATCGTGCTCCTGTTCCTCTACGCCCCGCTCTTCCTCGTCATCATCAACTCGTTCAACGTCGCGCCGATCGCCAACTGGCCGATCAGGGGGTTCACCCTCGACTGGTGGGTGCGGGCGTTCCAGAACGAGGCGCTCTGGGCGGCGGTGCAGAACTCGGTCATCGTCGCGGCCGGCGCGATGGTCTTCGCGCTCATCCTCGGCACGCTCGCCGCGTTCGCCCTGCAGCGCTTCGAGTTCTTCGGCAAGCACACGGTCAACCTGCTCATCGTGCTGCCCATCGCCCTGCCGGGTGTCGTCACGGGTGTCGCGTTCAGCAACTCGTTCAACAACGTGCTCGAGCCCGTCGGCATCCAGGTGGGCTACTTCGGCATGATCATCGCGCACGCCACCTTCTGCATCGTGATGGTGTTCAACAACGTCTTCGCCCGGCTTCGGCGCATGAACCCGAGCATGCAGGAGGCGTCGATGGACCTCGGCGCGAGCCTGTGGCAGACGTTCCGCCTGGTGACCTTCCCGCAGTTCCGCACCGCGTTCGTCGCGGGCGGCCTGCTGGCCTTCGCCCTCAGCTTCGACGAGATCGTCGTGACGATCTTCACGGCACCGGCGGGCGTCGAGACCTTGCCGCTGTGGATGTTCAACCAGATGGCCCGCCCCAACGAGGCGACGCAGGTCAACGTCATCGCGACCGTGCTGATCCTGCTGTCGTTCATCCCGGTCTACATCTCTCAGCGCCTCACCCGCGCTGAGGAGGAGGAGCGCTAGGGGGGTAGCGCTCCGGCGTGCCCGCTTCGATCGGGCGCGCCACCCCGCGCGGGCGCACTCTTCGGGTGGGTGCGCCCGCGCGCGCGGTCAGTGCCGGCCGAGCAGCGCTGCGACGCCGCGCAGCGGTCGCCCGTTGGCGAACGCGATGATCGCGTCGACCGTCGACCAGCCGACGCGCCCGTTGGACATCTGCGCGAGTCCGCGCAGCGGCAGCTCGTCGATGCTCCGCTCGATGAGGGCCATCGAGGCCGGGTCGGCGCGGTCGTCGTCGCTCACCGGCGCCATGCGCATCACGACGCGACGCATCACGCGCCCGACAAGCGTTCCGCTGATGTCGCCGAGCGTCGACTCGCGCGTGAACGGACGGCTCGGGGTCGCGGCAGGGACCGCCCGCCCGAGGCGGCGGGCCCACTGCTCATCGGTCGCGGCGATCGGGGGCGTGCTCGGCGGCTCCACCGCGCCGTTCCCTGCCTCGTCGGCCCGCACCGTGCCGGCGACCTGCACGGTCACGACGCTCTCGACGGCCGCGCTCGAGCGCGCGACCTCGAGGTCGACGGGCCCGCTCGGCAGCGCCCAGTCGTGCGCGCGCACATCCCAGAACCGCAGGGCCTCGACGGCCACCGCGACGGTGCGGGTCTCGCCGGGCGGCACCTCGACCCGTGCGAAGCTGACGAGCTCGCGGCGCGGTCGCAGCACTGCGCCCGAGCGGTCGTGCGCGTAGACCTGCACGACCTCGGCCCGCATCCGGTCGCCGGTGTTCGTCACGTCGACGCTCACCGTCACGGCGCCGTCGCCCGCGAGGGATGCGGCGCTCACGCGCGCCGCCCCCCACGTGCTCGCCCCGTAGCCGAGGCCGTGCCCGAACGGGAACGCCGGCACGATGCCGGCCGTCGTCGCGTGCCGGTAGCCGACGAACACGCCCTCGCGGTAGTGCACCTGCGCGTGGTCGCCCGGAAAGAACGGGTCGCTCGCGACGTCGCTCTGCGCGGCGGGCCAGGTCTCGGCGAGGCGCCCGGCGGGCTCGATCACTCCGAGCAGCACATCGGCGAGAGCTGCGCCGCTCGCCTGCCCGCCCAGGTGGCTCACGAGGATGGCCGGCACGGTGTCGCGCCAGGGCAGCAGCACGGGCGATCCGACGCTGAGCGCGACGACGGTGCGCGGGTTGGCGGCGGCGACCGCGGTCACGAGGGCGTCGTGCTGCGCCGGCAGGGCGAGCGTGTCGCGGTCGAAGCCCTCGCTCTCGGCGATGCCGGGAAGCCCGACCATGACGACGGCCACGTCGGCTCCGGCCGCCAGGGCCGCGGCCTCCGCCACCAGTGCCGCATCGGGCCGCGAGCGCACCGGGTCGTAGCCGGGCGCGTACGACACCGTCAGCCCGGCCGCCTCGAGCGCGGCGCGCGCCGTCGTCAGGCGCGTGGGGGTCACGAGCGAGCTGCCGCTGCCCTGATAGCGCGGGTGCTCGGCGAAAGCGCCGATGAGGGCGACGCGGGTGCCGGGCGCGAGCGGCAGAATCCCGTCGTTCGTGAGCACGACGGTGCTCGACGCCGCCGCGCGGCGGGCGAGCGTGTCGTGGGGGTCGAGCAGCTCGGCCATCGTCGGGGCGGGCTGGGTGCGGGCATCCTGCGCCGCCAGCGCGAGGTCGATGATGCGCTGCGCCGAGCGGGCGACGTGCGCGGCGTCGAGGCTGCCGTCGTCGAGCGCGCGGCGCACGGCCGGCTCGGTTCGTGCTCCGCCGGGCATCTCGAGGTCCATGCCGGCCGCGACGCCCGCGACGCGGTCGGCCTCGGCGCCCCAGTCGCTCACGACGACCCCGTCGAAGCCCCAGCGCTCGCGGAGGATGCCGGTGAGCAGCCACGGCGCATCCGTCGCGTGGTCGCCGTTGATGCGGTTGTAGGCGGCCATGACCATGCGCGGCGCGCTCTGGCGCACGGCGATCTCGAAGCCGCGCAGGTAGAGCTCGTGCAGGGTGCGCTCGTCGACGATGGCGTCGATCACGAAGCGCCGGTGCTCCTGGTTGTTGACGGCGAAGTGCTTGAGGCACGCACCGACGCCCGTGCTCTGGATGCCCGCCACGGCGCTCGCCGCCAGCAGACCGCTCAGCAGCGGGTCTTCGCTGTAGTACTCGAAGTTGCGACCGCACAGCGGATGCCGCTTGAGGTTGAGACCGGGCCCCAGCACGACGTCGACGCCCAGCGCGCGGGCCTCGCGCCCGACGGCGGCCCCGACCTCCTCGACGAGCGCACGGTTCCAGCTGCTCGCGAGTGTCACCGCGGGCGGGAAGCACGTGGCGGCGACGCTGCTCGCGAGGCCCAGATGGTCGGTCGCCTCGAGCTGGGCGCGCAGACCGTGCGGCCCGTCGGCGAGCATCGTGCTCGGCACCCCGTGGTCGGGCAGGGGGCGCGTGCGCCAGAAGTCGGCGCCCGACAGCAGCGAGAGCTGCTCGTCGATGCTCAGCGAGGTCGCGTCGATGCGGTTCGTCACCCTCCCGAGACTAGGTCGCCTCCCGCGGCGATGGCGCGGTGTCGCCGGCACCGTGTCGCCGGCACCCCGTCGTACGCTGGGCTCGGCGCGACGGAGCGCCACGGGAGGATGCGCCATGTCGACCACCGCGAACCCGCCGGCCGCCGGCACGGAGCCCGCCGCGAGCGAGCCCGTGCGCATTCAGGGCCCGCTGCGCCGCCTGCTGCTCTGGTTCGTTCCCGGCACGCTCGGCATCTTCCTGCTGTGGGGGGCGATTCCGACCGTGCTGCTGCCGCTGCAGGTCGAGCTCATCGATGCCGAGAACAAGGTGGCGAACCTCGCCGTCGTCACGACGATCGGCGCGCTCGCCGCGATGATCGCCCAACCGATCGCCGGCACCGTGAGCGATCGGGCGCGCACGCGCTTCGGCTCGCGGGCGCCGTTCATCGTCGGGGGCGCCCTCGTCGGGGGCGTCGCGCTCATCGCCCTCGGGCTGTCGAGCAGCATCCTGCTCGTCGCCCTGTGCTGGACCCTCGTGCAGATCTCGTTCAACGTCGTGCAGGGCCCGTTCTCGGCGATGCTGCCCGACCGGGTGCCCGAGGCGGTGCGCGGCACCTTCGCCGCCGTGATCGGGGCGATGACGATGGTCGGGTCGCTCGGCGGCGTCATCCTCGCCTCCGTGCTGGCCGGCAGCATCCCCGGCGCCTACCTCGTGCTCGCGGGCACCGCGGTGACCCTGCTCACCCTCTTCGCGGTGTTCACGCGCTCGGGCGACAATCGCGGCGAGCCGCGGCCGCCGTTCCGGCTGCGCGACTTCGCTCTGACGTTCTGGGTCGACCCGATCGCCCACCCCGACTTCTTCTGGGCCTTCACCGGCCGGCTGCTGCTCTACACCGGGTACTTCCTGGTGGTCGCGTACCAGCTGTACCTGCTGCAGGACTACATCGGGCTCGGCGACGAGGCCGTGGCGCTGCTGCCCTTCGTCTCGGCCGCGGCGCTGCCGACGCTCATCGTCGCGGTCGCCGTCTCGGGCCCGTGGAGCGATCGCGTCGGTCGCCGCAAGCCGTTCGTCGTCGCCGCCTCGCTCATAGTGGCCCTCGCGCAGGTCGTGCCGTGGGTGTGGCCCACCTTCGCCGGCATGATCGTCTTCGCCCTGCTGGCGGGCCTCGGCTTCGGGGCATTCCAGGCGGTGGATACGGCGCTCGTGTCGCAGGTGCTACCCGACTCGCACGCGCACGCGAAAGACCTCGGCGTCGTCAACATCGCCGCGACCCTGCCGCAGACGCTCGCGCCGGCGCTCGCCGGCGCCGTCGTGCTCGCGTTCGGCTTCGCGGGGCTCTTTCCGGCGGCGATCGCGCTGAGCGTGCTCGGGGCGCTGGCGGTGCTGCCCATCCGCTCGGTGCGGTAGCGCGGTGGGATAGCGCGCTGCGGGAGCGCGGTGCGGGAGGGGGCCGCGCGCACCGCGGCGGCGATGCGCGCGGGTCGGTAGGCTCGCGGCAGGCCCGCGCGAGGTGGCACGGGCCGCGTGAGAGGAGCATCCATGGCCTGGCGCATGCCCGCCGAGACCGACCCGCACGAGCGCATCTGGATGGCGTTTCCGCGCGAGGGCGAGGTGATGGGCGACTCGTCGGCCGCGCGCGAGTCGACCTACGCCGCCTGGACGGCCGTCGCGCACGCGATCGTGCCCTTCGAGCCCGTGACGATGGTCGTCGACCCGACTGAGCGCGAGCGGGCCCGCCGCATGCTCAGCAGCGAGATCGAGATCATCGAGGCGCCGCTCAACGACTTCTGGATGCGCGACTTCGGCCCCACGTTCGTCATCGACGACGTCACGGGCGAGCTCGGCGGCGTCGACTGGATCTTCAACGCCTGGGGCCAGGGCGCCGACTGCGCGGATGACGCGCTCATCGCCGCGCGCATCCTCGACGAGCTCGGGGTCGCACGCGTGCCGAGCCTGCTCGTCAACGAGGGCGGCGGCATCCACGTCGACGGCGAGGGCACCGTGCTGGTGACCGAGACGGTGCAGCTCGATCCCGACCGCAACCCCTGGGCGACGAAGGAGCGCGTCGAGGCCGAGCTCGCCCGCACGATCGGCACGACCACGGCCATCTGGCTGCCGCGCGGCCTCACCCGCGACTACGACGAGCTCGGCACCCGCGGGCACGTCGACATCGTCGCCACCTTCGCGAGCCCCGGCCGCGTTCTCGTGCACGCGCAGCACGACCCGGAGCACCCCGACCACGCGGTCATGCCCGCGATCTACGACGCCCTGCGCCAGGCGACGGATGCCCGCGGCCGCCGCCTCGAGCTCATCGAGCTGCCCGCCCCCGCCCAGCTGCGCGACGAGGAGGGCTTCGTCGACTACAGCTACGTCAACCACCTCGTCGTCAACGGCGGCATCATCGCGTGCGGCTTCGATGACCCGGTGGCGGATGCGCGCGCGCGCGAGGCGCTCGCCGAGGCGTACGGCCGCGAGGTCGTGACGGTCGACGCCCGCGAGATCTTCGCGCGCGGCGGCGGCATCCACTGCATCACGCAGCAGCAGCCGGCGGTGCCCGCCCGATGAGTTCGCTTCCGCTGGTCGAGACGAGCATCCCCGAACTGGCGGCGGCGCTCGCCGAGGGCCGCACCACCGCGGTCGCGCTCGTCGAGGGCTACCAGGCGCGCATCGCGGCCTACGACCGCCAGCCCTCGCCCGACGGCGCGCGACCCGCGCTCAACGCCGTCATCGTCGACAACCCGGATGCCCTCGCCGAGGCCCGCGCGAGCGACGAGCGCCGCGCCGCGGGTCGGGCGCTCGGCCCGCTCGACGGCATCCCGTACCTCGCGAAAGACAGCTACATGGTGCGCGGGCTGACCGTCGCGAGCGGCTCGCCCGCCTTCGCCGACCTCGTCGCCCAGCACGATGCCTTCACGATCGAGCGGCTGCGCGCTGCGGGCGCGATCTGCCTCGGGCTGACGAACATGCCGCCCATGGCCAACGGCGGCATGCAGCGCGGGCTCTACGGCCGCGCCGAGAGCCCGTACAACCCCGCCTACCTGACGGCGCCGTTCGGCTCGGGCTCGTCGAACGGATCGGGCACGGGCCTCGCGGCGTCGTTCGCCGCCTTCGCCCTCGCCGAGGAGACGTGGTCGAGCGGCCGCGGCCCCGTGAGCAACAACGGGCTGTGCTGCTACACCCCCAGCTGGGGCGTGATCTCGGTGCGCGGCAACTGGCCGCTCGTGCCGACGATGGACGTTGTTGTTCCCTACACCCGCACGATGGCCGAGCTGCTGCTGGTGCTCGACGCGGTCGTGGCCGACGACGCGCAGAGCCGGGGCGACTTCTGGCGGGTGCAGCCGTGGGTGAGCATCCCGCCGTCATCGCAGCTGCGACCGCCGTCGTACCCCGCGCTTGCCGACCCGGCCGCGCTGCAGGGTGCGCGCCTCGGTGTGCCGCGCATGTACCTGGGCGCCGAGTTCGGAGGCGACGACCCGATCGAGACGCGGCCGACCGTGATCGCGCAGTGGCAGAGGGCGCGCGCCGATCTCGAGGCGGCCGGCGCGACCGTCGTCGAGGTCGACTTCCCGGTCGTCACCAACTACGAGAGCCGGGGGCGGGCGGATGACCGCTCGATGGTCGCGCGCGGCCTCGTGCCCCCGCACTTCGCCGACCACGAGCTCTACGAGCTGAGCATGTGGGGGTGGGAGGAGTTCTTGCAGGCGAACGGCGACCCCGCGCTGCACCGGCTCGCCGACGTGGACCCCGAGCTGATCTTCCCGACCCCGCCCGGCTCGCTGCCCGGGCGGTACGACGATCACCTGAGCCGCTTCGCGCCGGAGGACGTCGACCTCGCCGACTACGTGCACCGCGCGCGGGCGGGCGGGGTGCCCGCGCTCGAGCAGATCCCGACCATCGCTGAGGGGGTGCGCGGGCTCGCCGAGACGCGGCGCCGCGACCTCGAGGCCTGGATGGACGAGCTCGGCCTCGACGCTGTCGTCTTCCCGGCCGTCGCCGATGTCGGGCCGGCCGACGCCGACGTCAACCCCGCGAGCGCCGCGCTCGCGTGGCGCAACGGCACGTGGGTGGCCAACGGCAACCTCGTGCCGCGACACCTCGGCATCCCGTGTGTGCAGGTGCCGATGGGGCTGATGGCCGACATCGGCATGCCCATCGGCCTGACCTTCGCGGGTCGCGCCTACGACGACGCCCGACTGCTGGCCTTCGGCGCCGCCTTCGAAGCCGCGGCCACCCGGCCCGGCTCGGCCCTCGGCGGCACGCGCGTGCCGCCGCCGCACACTCCGGAGCTGCCATGAGCGAGGCTGCCATGAACGAGAACCTCCGCCCCGCGGCGGCCGAGAACACCCGCGACATCGAAGACTCGGTCGTCACCGACTTCTCGACCCGCATGAGCTACGGCTCGTACCTCGCCCTGCCCGAGCTGCTGCAGCTGCAGCGCCCGATCAGCGAGCCCGAGCACCACGACGAGCTGCTGTTCATCATCCAGCACCAGACGAGCGAGCTCTGGATGAAGCTGCTGCTGCACGAGGCCCGCTCGGCCCGCCAGTGCCTCATCGACGACGACCTCGGCGGGGCGCTCAAGCGCATCGCGCGCATCAAGCACATCCAAGAGACCCTGATCCAGCAGTGGAGCGTGCTCGCGACCCTCACGCCGACCGAGTACGCCGAGTTCCGCGGCTTCCTGGCGAACTCCTCCGGCTTCCAGTCGCACCAGTACCGGGCGATCGAGTTCATCCTCGGCAACAAGCACGCGGGCATGCTGCGGGTGTTCGAGAGCGACCCTGAGGCGCACGCCGTGCTCGAGGGGCTGCTGCACGAGCCGAGCCTGTACGACGAGTTCCTGCGCTTCCTCGCGCGCCACGACGTTCCGATCCCGACGAGCGTGCTAGAGCGCGATGTCACCCAGGCGCACGTGTTCACGCCCGAGCTCGTGCCCGTGTTCGTCGCCATCTACGAGGGCGCCCACGGCGGCGATGACGACACCTGGCGCATCTACGAGACGTGCGAAGAGCTCGTCGACCTCGAGGACAACTTCCAGCTCTGGCGGTTCCGGCACCTGCGCACGGTGCGGCGCACGATCGGCTTCAAGCGCGGCACGGGCGGTTCGAGCGGCGTCGACTTCCTGCAGCGCGCCCTCGAGCTGACGTTCTTCCCCGAGCTGTACGCGGTGCGCACCGAGATCGGCCAGGCGTGACCCCGCGAGCAATGGATGCTCCGCCCGCGACCTTCCGCGTCGGCGACGTCTGGCGCGGCACGTGGATGGGCTCGAGCCTCGTGCGCCGCGGGGGCGCGACCCTGCACTACGTCGGGCCCGCGCCCGCCGGGCCCGCCGAGGGCCCGGCCGACGTCGTGGACCTCCCCGGCGTGCTGCTGCCCGGCTTCACCGACCACCACGTGCACCTGCAGCTGCTGCCGCCGGATGCCCGCACGGCGCTCGCCGCGGGTGGCCTGTCGCGCGTGGTCGACTTCGGCGGTGACCCCGACGTGCTCGCCGCGCTCGCCGAACCCGATGCGTTCGGCGTCGCCGTCGAGTTCGCCGGCGCCTTCCTCACCGCTCCCGGCGGCTACCCGAGCGATCGCGCCTGGGCGCCCGCGGGCGCGGTGCGCGAGGTCGCCTCGGCCGATGATGCCGAGCTGGCGGTGGCCGAGCAGCTGGCGGCAGGAGCATCCCGCATCAAGATCGCGCTGCACGCCGACGCGGGCCCGGTGTGGAGCGACGCGCTGCTCGCGGACGTCGTCGCCGAGGCACAAGCGCTCGACCTGCCGGTGGTCGCCCACGTCGAGGGCCACGGTCAGGCCGCGCGCGCGATCGCGGCCGGGGTCGACGTGCTCGCCCACACGCCGTTCAGCGAGGTGCTGCCGGCGCCCGCGATCGAGCAGGCCGTCGCGCAGGGGCAGCGCTGGGTGTCGACGCTCGCGATCCACGAGCCGGACGCGCGGGCGGTCGCGCTCGAGAACGTGCGCGCCTTCCGCGCCGCCGGGGGAGAGCTGCTCTACGGCACCGATCTCGGCAACGGCGCGCAGCCGCTCGGCCTCAGCCCCGCCGAGCTCGCCGCCCTCGCCGACGCCGACCTCGACGAAACGGCGGTGCTGCGCGCGCTCGTCGGCGGCTTCGGCCGCGGCCGCTGGAAGAAGCGCCTGACCTGGATGCCCGAGCGCCCCCGCACGATCGCCGACCTCACCGCCGCGGTGTCGGTGAGTGTCGCCGACCTGGATTCGGTCGGTCTCTAGCCGCGGTCTCCGCGACCAGCACGCCGCGCCGCCCGACTCTCGCGCCGTGCGCTCAGCGCTGCGCACCGTACCCCGCACCCCGCATTTCGCGTCTCGCATCCCGCGCGCTCGCGCTGCGCGCCGTGTCGTTTCGCCGAGAGCCGCCAACCAGGGTCACCCCCGCCGCCCCTTCCACAACAACGGAACGGGTGAATCAACGTCAGCCGTTCCGTTGTTGTGGAAGGAGCCCCGGGAGCACGGAGTCGGGGAGCGTCGCGGGGTCGGTGGGCGCGACCCCAGCGGGGCAACCCTCAACGACGGGCGTCGTGCGCCAACGAGCGGCCATCCCGCGACCGCACAGCAGCAACACGCTTACCGCGATCATCGGCAATCTGCAGTTACTGCATAGAAAAGTGCAGTTACTGTAATTCTTGTTCCGAACCGCCACGGTTCACGAATCGATCCGGTGCTCGCACCGATCCCCGAACAAGGAGACCCATGAACCCCACCACCGCGGTCGACGACCCGGCGCCTCCGGCGCTGCAGGCCGTCGCCCTCTCGAAGCACTACGGCTCGGGTGCGAACCGCTTCGACGCCCTCACCGACGTGACCGTCAGCATCACCGCCGGCGAGTGCGTCGCCATCGTCGGCAAGAGCGGCTCGGGCAAGAGCACCCTCATGCACCTGCTCGCCGTGCTCGACACCCCGTCGAGCGGCGAGGTGCGCATCCACGGAACGAACGCGCAGTCGCTCTCGGCGCGCGCCCTCAACCGGATGCGCAACCGCGAGTTCGGCTTCGTCTTCCAGCAGTTCTTCCTCAACGCGCAGCAGTCGGTCATCGACAACGTGACCCTGCCGCTCACGATCGCCGGCCAGCGCCGGGGGGCCCGCCGCGAACGGGCCCGCGAGGTGCTCGCCGCGCTCGGCCTCGCCGAGAAGGCCGACGCCCGCGCCGTGACCCTCTCGGGCGGGCAGAAGCAGCGCACCGTCATCGCCCGCGCCCTCGCCGGCAGCCCGTCGGTGATCTTCGCCGACGAGCCCACCGGCAACCTCGACTCGGCCACCGGTGCCGTCGTGGAGGACCTGCTGTTCAGCCTGCACCGCGATCGCGGCATCACGCTCGTCATCGTCACGCACGATGACGAGCTCGCCGCGCGCTGCGACCGGCAGATCGTGCTGCGCGACGGCCGCATCGTCAGCGACAGCGCCGCGCCCGTCGCGGTCGGCGCCGCGAGCGAGGAGGTCGCCCGATGAGAACCGTCGACCTGGCCCGCACCGCGGTCGCCAATACCTTCCGCGCCAAGCTGCGCACGACCCTCACCGTGCTCGCGCTGTTCGTCGGCGCCTTCACGCTCACCATCACGACGGCGCTCGGCGCCGGCGTCTCGAACTACATCGAGACCCAGGTGAACGCGTTCGCCGCCGACGACGTGCTGCTCGTGCAGGCACAGACCGACGCGACCATCGCCGCCGAGAGCGAGGGCCCCGCGGAGTGGGACCCCGAGACGTCGACCTCGTCGAGCTCGCAGGCCGGCGGTGCTCCGCTCGCCGGCGCGCAGGCCGAACCGCTCACCGACGACGACCTCGACACGATCGCGGGCATCGACGGCATCACGGGCATCGACCCGGTGCGCTCGGTCTCGACCGACTGGGTGAGCCACGACGACGGCGCGAAGTTCGAGTTCTCGGTCAACCCGCAGTCGGCCGTCACGGTGGCCGACCTCGACGCCGGAGACCAGCTCGACCACAACGCCGACGACTTCCAGGTCGTGCTGCCGAACGACTACCTCGACGCGCTCGGGTTCGACACGGCGGCCGACGCGGTCGGCGCCGACATCGTCATCGGGATGACCGACATCACCGGCGCCGCCCACGAGGTCGAGGCCGAGGTCGTCGGGGTCAGCCGCTCGAGCCTCTTCGCGAGCGGGGCGGGGGCGAACAACGCGCTCGTCACCGAGCTGGCGAGCCTGCGCACCGCGGGCATCGACGGCGCCGACGAGAACTCGGTCATCGCCATCGCCTACCTCGAGAGCGGCCTCACCGCCGACGAGCTCGACGCCGTCACCGCGGCGCTCGACGACGCGGGCTTCAGCGCGCAGACGATCGAAGACCAGCTCGGCATCGTGACCACGATCATCGCGGGCATCACGGGGGTGCTCAACGCCTTCGCGGGCATCACGGGGGTGCTCAACGCCTTCGCGGTCGTCGCGCTCATCGCCGCCGCGTTCGGCATCGTGAACACGCTGCTCATGAGCGTGCAGGAGCGCACGCGCGAGATCGGCCTCATGAAGGCGATGGGCATGAGCAGCGCGCGCATCTTCGCGCTGTTCAGCTTCGAGGCCATCACGATCGGCGTCATCGGAAGCCTGCTCGGCGTCGGAGCGGCGATGCTCGTCGGCTCGGGCCTCGGCGGGGCGCTCGCGGCGGGCCCGCTCGCCGACCTCGAGGGGCTGTCGCTCTTCCTGTTCGAGCCCGCGAGCCTGGTCGGCGTGGTGCTGCTCATCAGCGCCATCGCGTTCGTCTCGGGAGCCCTGCCGGCGAGCCGCGCGGCGCGCCAGCGCCCGATCGAGTCGCTGCGGTACGAGTGATGCACGCCGTGCCGCGAGAGGATGGAACCATGAGCGAATCCGTCGCACCCCATGCGCGGGCGAGCGAGCCCACCTCTCGCGGCGCGGCGACCGCCCGCCGCATCTCCGCGGCGGCCGTCGACCTCGTGATCGAGCACGGCTACGACGCCACCACCGTCGACATGATCTGCGCTGCGGCCGGCGTCTCGCAGCGCACCTTCTTCAACCACTTCCCGACCAAAGAGGCATCCGTCATCGGCGTCGACGGGCCCCGGCTCGATGAGTCGCGGGTGCGGTCGTTCATCGCGGGCACGAGCCCGAGCATCCTCGGCGACGCGATCGAGCTGATCGCGCAGTCGGTGCTCGCCGCCGCCCCCGACATCGACGGGATGCGCCGGCGCATGCAGGCGATCACCTCCAGCCCGACGCTCATGCAGCGGCAGATCGACCAGTTCGCGGTCATCGAGCGCGAGCTCGCCGAGATCGTGCAATACCGCCTCGCGCGCGTGTCGAGCCCCGACGAGCCGGAGGGCGACCTGCAGGCGCAGTCGCGCCTGACAGCCCATCTGCTCGCCGGGGTGATGCGCTATGTCGCCGGGGCCGTGATGGCCGGTGACCGTGCCGCGGCCGGCGACGCGATCATCGAGACGCGGCGCCAGCTCGCCGCCCTGCTGCCGAAACTCGCGGGCGGCTGAGCGCGCACGCATCGAGCGCGCAGGCATCGAGCGCGCACGCATCGAGCGCGCCGGCAGGGGTGCGCCGGCTAGCTCTGCACGAGGGGGGCGGCCCAGCCGTCGTAGTCGCCGTGGTGCGCGGCGACGACGGCGAAGACCTCCTCGACCATCCGGTCGGCCGACTCGACGTCGACCGTCGCCTGCTTCGTCGCGCGCAGTGTGCCGCGCGCGATGAACCGACGGGTCACCGTCACGCCGTAGCCGAGCTTCTCGAGGGCGGCGCCGGCGGCGCGGGCATCCTTGATGGCGCGGAAGTTCGCGAAGTGCTCCACCTCGCGGGCGGCGTCGACATCGTCACGCATCTTGATGCGCTGCGAGTACTGCTCGACGTTGCAGGTGAGGTGCGTCTGAAGATCAGCCACTCGCGCGATGCTAGACCAGGATGGAGCAGACCGCACATCCCGCGGCACGCATGCATCGCCACAAGCGGTGCGGATCACCCTCTGGAGGCCTTCATGAGCACCTCGTCCCCCTCGCCCGCGAGCACGCTGCCCGACTTCGATCACGAGCGCGTCGCGACCGTGACCGGCGCGCGGTCGGGGCTGCGCATCACCGTGGCCCTGCACTCGAGCGCGCTCGGCCCCGCCCTCGGCGGCTGCCGCCTGTGGAGCTACCCGCACTGGGCCGACGGCATGGCCGACGCGATGCGCCTCGCCCGCGCCATGACCATGAAGAACGCGCTCGCCGACATCGGCGCGGGCGGCGGCAAGGCCGTCATCGCGCTGCCTCCGGGTCGCCTCCTCGACGACATGCAGCGGCGGGATGCCCTGCTCGACCTCGGCGACCTCGTCGAGTCGTTCGGCGGCACGTACATCACGACCGAGGATGTCGGCGTCACCGAGCACGACATGGCCGTCGTGCGCGAGCGGACGGCGCACGTCGTCGGTCTGCCCGCCGCGTCGGGCGGCTCGGGCGAGCCCGGCGCCGCGACCGCCGTCGGCGTGCGGGCCTCGATCGGCGAGGTGCTGCGCGCGCTCGACGGCGACCCGGCCGTCGCCAGCCGCTCGTTCGTCATCGCCGGGCTCGGACAGGTCGGCTCGCGGCTCGCCCGACTGCTCGCGGCCGACGGCGCCGTGCTGACCGTCACCGACATCAACCCGGCCGCCCGCGCTCTCGCCGATGAGCTCGGGGCGACCTGGATCGACGCCGACGCGGCCGTGACCACCCCCGCCGACGTGTTCGTGCCGGCGGGGCTCGGCGGAGTGCTGACCGCACCCGTGATCGAGCAGCTGCCGGTGCGCGCGGTGTGCGGGCCGGCGAACAACCCGCTGGCCGAACGGAGTGGGGCCGACGAGCTCGCGGCCCGGGGCATCCTCTACGCCCCCGACTACGTCGTCAACGCCGGGGGCGTCATCCACCTCGCGCTCACCGAGCGCGGCGAGAGCCCCGAGGCGGTGGCGGCGCGCCTGCACGCGATCGGCGACACGCTCGCCGCCGTGCTGCAGCGGGCAGCGG
>JAIXXG010000100.1 GCA_027490915.1 Microbacteriaceae bacterium | reverse complement strand
GCACCTACCCGCACATCGACTACATCTCGTGCCACGCCTACTACGAGGAGCGCGGGGGAGACCTTGCGACCTTCCTCGCCTCGTCGCTCGATATGCAGCACTTCATCGAGGCTGTCGTCGCGGCCGCCGATCACGTCAAGCACACCCTCCGCCAGTCGACGACGATCATGCTCTCGTTCGACGAGTGGAACGTCTGGTACTACGACCGGCACGTCGCGCGCGACCGCGATCGCGAGCCGTGGGGCACGGCGCCGGCGCTGCTCGAAGACGTCTACTCGGTGGCCGACGCGGTCGTCGTGGGCAGCCTGCTCATCACCCTGCTGCGCCGCAGCGATCGCGTGCGCTCCGCAAGCATGGCCCAGCTGGTCAACGTCATCGCGCCGATCATGACGACGCCCGGCGGAGCCGCGTGGCGGCAGACCACCTTCTTCCCCTTCGCGACGACGAGCCGTCTCGCGGCCGGCGTCGTCATCGATCCGGCGGTCACCACCGACAGCTACGCCACCTCCGCTTTTCCCGAGGTTCCTTACGTCGATGCGGTGGCCACCGTCGACGAGCCCGCCGGCCGCGCCGCGGTGTTCCTCGTCAACCGGCACCTGACCGAGGCCCGCACGGTGTCGATCGCGCTCGACCGCCTTCCGGCCATGGGCCTGGTCGAGGCGCTGACGCTCAGCGATCCCGATCCGTATGCGGCCAACACCCGCGAGCATCCGGACCGGGTCGGCCTGGCCCCGAACGCGTCGGCGCGCATCGAGGGGACGAGCCTGCTGATCGAGCTTCCGCCCGTGTCGTGGAGCGCGATCGCCCTCGCGGGGTGATGAGATTCGGCCACGCGTGACGCGCTGCCCTGGGCACTTCTGTCGGGCGCGCCTCTGCCAGGCGCGGCCTCGGCCGGGTCAGTCGGGGGCGCCGCGCTCGAGCCGATCCGTCACTCGCGCCAGCAGCCGGGTGAGCTGCTCGGCCTCATCGGGCGTGAGGCCGGCGTGCGTGAGCGCGCTCAGCTCGGTCCAGACGGCGGTGACGTGCGCCGCCGCATCCGCCCCCTGATCGGTGAGGCTGACGAGCTTGGCGCGCGCGTCGCGCGGGTCGGGCGTGCGCTCGGCGAACCCGGCGGCCTCGAGCCGCCCGACCATCTTGGCGATGGTGGGCGGCTCGACGCCGAGGATGCGCGCGAGCTGCACCTGCGTGGCCGAGCCCCGCTTGGCGAGGATGCTGAGCAGCAGCTCTTGCCCCGGGTGCAGCCCGAGCGGCGCGAGCGCGGCGGCCGCGCGGCGGCGGTGCGCGCGCGCCGCGCTCATGAGGGCCCTATCGAGTCGGGACGGCTGCACGGTCTTTCGCTCTCGAGTGGATGACGGCGTTGCCGACGACCACCACGGTACCGGTGATGACGTGCATGACCATGAGGGTCGCGACACCGGTCGCGGTGACGGCCGCGGTCGTGCCGAAGAGCGACAGCAGGGTGACCAGGGCGCCACCGATGATGATGACGAGCACGCCGCGGCGGGGGAGCACCCGCAGCACGATGAGAGAGCCGACAGCACCCAGCAGGGCGCCGACGATCGACGCGGCGATCGTGGGCAGCGCGTCGACGGTCAGGGTCATGCCCTGCTGGTCGACGACGATGGGCTCGCCGTTGGCGGCGGTGCCGCTCAGCACGGCGATGAGGTTCGCCGCGATCGCGACGAGCGCAGTGCTCCACAGGGCGAGCACGGCGGGGCGGATGAGGGTGCGCATAGGGGTGTCCTTCCGTGCGGCCCGAGCGGCCGCGTCCCTCGCATTAACAATAGCCGGCTATCTATATTCCCCGCCGGCGGTCAGTCGTCTGGCTAGCCTGAGCGCATGGCCGCGACCACCCGCACGCCCGACAGCCCCCACGCCCCGATCGTCACCCTCACGGTCAACCCCGCGCTTGACCTGAGTACCGGCACCGACCGGCTCGTGCCCGAGCACAAGCTGCGCTGCGGCCCGAGCGTCGTCGAGGCCGGCGGCGGCGGGGTTAACGTCAGTCGCGTGATCGCCCGCCTCGGCGGCGCCTCCACCGCGCTCGTCACCGTCGGCGGCGCGACCGGCGGCGCCTACCGCGACCTGCTCGCTGCCGAGGCCGCGTCGCTCGCGGCCCTGCCGGGCGACGGTGCCATGAGCACCGAGCTCATCCCCATCGCCGGTGCCACCCGCCAGAACATCACCATCGACGAGACCACCACCGGTCACCAGTTCCGCTTCGTGCTGCAGGGCCCCACCCTCAGCGATGACGAAGGGATGCTCTGCCTCGACACCCTCGAGGGCGCTCTGCCCCCCGGCCCCGGGTTCGTCGTGCTCAGCGGCTCGCTGCCGCCCGGAGCCCCCGACGACTTCTACGCCCGCGCCGTGCAGCGCGCCCGCGAGCACGGCCGCGGCGTCGTCGTCGACGCCTCGGGTGCGGCGCTCGCCGCCGCGGTCGAAGCCGCGCCGCACATCATCAAGCCCTCCGGGCGCGAGCTGCGCGAGCTCGCCGTCACCCTCGGGCTCGCCCCGAGCGGCATCGCGACCGAGCGGGTCGAGGTCGACGATCTCATCGCCCTCGCGCAGCAGCTCATCGCGCGCACCGGCACCGCGATCGTCGCCCTCACCCTCGGCGCGCAGGGCGCGGCGGTCGTCACGGCCGACGCCGCGCTGCGCCTGAGCGCCCCCGACGTGGAGGTGCGGTCGACCGTCGGCGCGGGCGACTCCTTTCTCGGGGCGATGGTGCTGCGCCTCGCGCAGGGTCACGACCTCGCCGCCGCCGCCCGGGCGGGGGTGGCGGCGGGTGCCGCGACCGCGTCGATGCCCGGAACCCAGCTGGGCGAGCGCGCCCACATCGAGCGGCTCGAGGCGCAGCTGGCGGGCGACGCGGGGTGAGCATCCCGCCCCCGACACGGGCAGCGCGCGGAGGTGCGCCGCGCCGCGAGGCCCGGGCGCGCCGCGGAAACATCGCCGCAACACGCCGGGTCTAGGCTCGGCGCATGGCCGACCTCTTCGACGGGTACGCGGCGTCCGCCGCCCGTTCCGGGTCGGCCGTCGCCTTCGACGAGATGTTCGCGCCCGACTCGACCGTGCGGCTGCCCTACCGGCAGATCCACGCGGCCCTCGCGCAGCTGTCGCAGGAGGAGCTGCGCGGGCGCACCGAGGCCCTCGCCTCGAGCTACCTCGCGCAGGGCGTCACCTTCGACTTCGCCGGCGAAGAGCGACCGTTTCCGCTGGATGCGGTGCCCCGCGTCATCGAGCGCGCCGAGTGGAGCCACCTCGAGGCGGGGGTCGCCCAGCGCGTGCGCGCGCTCGAAGCCTTCCTCGCCGACATCTACGGCCCGCAGCGCTGCATCGCCGACGGGGTGATCCCGGCTCGGCTCATCTCGAGCTCGGTGCACTTCCATCGCGCGGCCGCGGGCATCGAGAGCGCGAACGGCGTGCGCATCCAGGTGTCGGGCATCGACCTGATCCGCGACGAGCACGGCACCTGGCGCGTGCTCGAAGACAACGTGCGGGTGCCGAGCGGCGTGAGCTACGTCATCTCGAACCGGCGGGTGATGGCCCAGACGCTGCCCGAGCTGTTCGTCGCGATGCGCGTGCGCCCGGTGGGCGACTACCCGACGCGGCTGCTCGACGCGCTGCGGGCATCCGCCCCCGCCGGCGTCGACGACCCGACGATCGTCGTGCTCACGCCGGGCGTCTACAACTCGGCCTACTTCGAGCACACGCTGCTGGCGCGCCTGATGGGCGTCGAGCTGGTGGAGGGCCGCGACCTGTTCTGCGCGGGCGGGCGCGTGTTCATGCGCACGACCGCGGGCCCGCAGCGCGTCGACGTCATCTACCGCCGGGTCGACGATGAGTTCCTCGACCCGCTGACGTTCCGGGCCGACTCGATGCTCGGCACGCCGGGGCTCATGCTCGCGGCGCGGCTCGGCACCGTGACGATCGCCAACGCGGTCGGCAACGGTGTCGCCGACGACAAGCTCGTCTACACCTACCTGCCCGACCTCGTACGGTACTTCCTGCACGAAGAGCCGATCATCCCCAACGTCGACACGTGGCGGCTCGAGGAGCCCGATTCGCTCGCCGAGGTGCTCGACCGCCTCGACGAGCTCGTCGTCAAGCCCGTCGACGGCTCGGGCGGCAAGGGGCTCGTGGTGGGCCCCGCGGCGAGCCGCGCCGAGCTCGACGAGCTGCGCACGCGCCTGCAGACCGACCCGCGCGGCTGGATCGCGCAGCCGGTCGTGCAGCTGTCGACGATCCCGACCCTCGTCGACGAGGGCATGCGGCCGCGGCACGCCGACCTGCGCCCGTTCGCCGTCAACGACGGCCGCGAGGTGTGGGTGCTGCCCGGCGGCCTGACGCGCGTCGCCCTGCCCGAGGGGCAGCTCGTCGTCAACTCCAGCCAGGGCGGCGGCTCGAAAGACACCTGGGTGGTCGGTCAGCAGCCGATGGTGGCCGACAGCCACGACGTCGCCGGCCTCGTCGCCGAGCAGGCGACGGTCACGCAGTCGATCCCGATCATCACGGATGCGGTGGCCCACGTTCCCGACCACAATCCGCACGACGACCCGCGGCGCGACCAGCAACAGCAGCAGCAGCAGGCGCGCGCGCATCACGTCCACCAGCCGAGCAACGGCGCTCGCACGAGCTCGAGGGGGGTCGAGCTATGTTGAGCCGCATCGCGGAGAGCCTGTTCTGGATCGGCCGCTACGTCGAGCGCGCCGATGGCACGGCCCGCATCCTCGACGTGCACCTGCAGCTGCTGCTGGAAGACCCGTGGATCGATGAGGACACCGCGTGCCGCTCGCTGCTGAGCGTGATGGGCAGCGAGGTCGACCCCGCGCAGGCCCTGACCCGGTCTGATGTGCTGGGGCTGCTCGCGGTCGATCGCGCGCATCCCGCCTCGATCGCCTACTCGTTGGGCGCGGCGCGCGAGAACGCGCGGCGTGCGCGCGAGGTGGTCAGCACCGAGCTGTGGGAGGTGCTCAACACGACGCGGGCGCGCATGCCCCGCAAGGTGGCGCCCGAGAAGGTGCACGAGTTCTTCGGCTGGGTGCGCGAGCGGTCGGCGCTCGCCGTCGGCATCGTCGAGTCGGCGACGAGCCGCGACGAGGCCTACGCCTTCTTCACCCTCGGCCGGTCGCTCGAGCGCGCCGACATGACGGCGCGGCTGCTCGCGACGCGATCGCTCACCGAGGCGAGCGGACCGTCGTGGACGACGATCCTGCGCAGCGTCGGCGCCTACGAGGCCTATCTGCGCACCTATCGCGGGGTGCCGAGCGCGAAGAACGCGGCCGAGTTCCTGCTGCTCGACCGGCTGTTCCCGCGCTCGATCCTGTTCGCGGTCTCGCGCGCCGAGCAGTGCTTGCGCGACATCGAGCCGCGCAGCGATCGAGCGGGCATCGGCGATCAGGCTCTTCGGCAGCTCGGGCAGATCCGCAGCGAGCTCGAGTACCGCCCGATCGCCGACATCCTCGACGACCTGCAGCGCCACATGGACGCGGTGCAGTCAGCGACGAGCGCGACGAGCGAGGCGGTGCGGCAGCGGTACTTCCCGACGAACGCGGCGCCGAGCTGGGTGGCGGAGAAGACATGAACCGGTTGAGAATCCGCCACGCCACCGGCTTCCACTACGCCGGTGAGGTGACCGCGTCGTACAACGAGGCGCGCATGCTGCCGGCGAGCGGCGACGGGCAGCTCGTGCTGTTCTCGCACCTCGAGATCTCGCCGAACTCGTCGCAGCACCCCTACATCGACTACTTCGGCACGCGCGTGACCGCCTTCGAGCAGCTCGCCCACCACCGCGAGCTGTCGCTCACTGCCGACAGCCTCGTCGAGCTGCGCCCGCGCCCGCCGGGCATCGACGCGGCGGGGTGGGATGCCCTGCCGACGCTCGTCGAGCGCACGGTCGCCCTCGTCGAGTCGACGGTCCAGACCGGGCTCACGGCCCCGCCGGCCGACGTCGCCGACCGCGCCCGCGAGCTCGCCGGCACGGCGGCCGATCCAGCGTCGGCGGCCCGCGCCATCTGCGAGTGGCTGCACGCCGAGGTCGAGTACATGCCCGGCGTGACGGGCGTGCACACCACGGCGGCGGAGGCCTGGGCGCAGAAGCGCGGCGTCTGCCAAGACATCACGCACCTCGCGCTCGGGGCCCTGCGCTCGGTGGGCATCCCGGCCCGCTACGTCAGCGGCTACCTGCACCCGGTGGCCGACGCCGAGATCGGGCAGACCGTCGCGGGCGAGTCGCACGCCTGGGTCGAGTGGTTCGACGGCGACTGGCGCGGCTACGACCCGACGAACGCGATCGAGATCGGCGACCGGCACGTCATCGTCGGCCGCGGCCGCGACTACCGCGACGTGCCGCCGCTGCGCGGCGTGTACGCCGGGCCGGCGAGCTCGAGCCTGTTCGTGACGGTCGAGATCACGCGCGAGGCGTAGGCGCGCCGACGCGTGGTCTGGCGGCGCGGGGTTGCCGCGGACGCGCCCCGGCATCGGTGGTTGACCGATCAAATGTTTTCGGTAACAATCTCGATGTTGCCGAAAACATTGGCACCCACCTCATCGAAACAAAGGAGTTTCCGATGGCTCGCCACCACGCTCGATCATTCATTGCCCTCCTGGCCGCCGCTGCGCTCGCCCTCGCCGCCACCGTGCCCGCGTCCGCCGCTACGCGCACCTCCATTCCCAATGACGCCAACTGGTACGACCAGGGCGGAGGGTTCCTGAGCGCTCAGGGCGGCAGCGTGCTGAAGGTCGGCTCGACCTACTACTGGGTGGGAATCGAGTTCGCCGATGATGGCGACTACGCCTTCGGCGCCGTCAACCTCTACAAGTCGACCGATCTGACGAACTGGACGTGGGTGAAGGCGATCTTCACGCCCCACGGCACCGGTGACTTCGAGCCGGGCAGCTGGGTCGGCCGCCCCGACCTCGTCTACAACCCCACGACAGCGAAGTATGTGCTGATCATGGAGATCGACGGGTTGGGCTCGGGCATCGGCCCCGGCAACAAGATCGGCTTCGCCAGCAGCTCAACCGTCGAGGGCACCTACACCTACCACGGCAGCACGGCCGTGAACGGGTCGACGATGGGTGACCACTCGGTCTTCGTCGACGGCTCGAACGCCTATCTGGTGTACGCGGGCGACAACCCGGGTTCCACGCTGTTGGCCGACCGGAACGTGACTCTCAACATTGCCCCGCTCGCGAGCAACTGGCTCTCGGTGCAGCCGGCCATCTATACGGAGACGAACACCAGTCGGGAAGCGCCGTTCATCATGAAGCGGGGCACGAAGTTCCACTGGTTCGCGTCGGGGAAGGACTGGTGGGACTCGACGGCGACGTCGCACCGGGTTTCGTCGAGCCTCACCAGCTGGCCGGCGTGGTCGACCCTCGCGACGAGCCCCGCTTCGTACGACTCGTTCAACACGCAGTTCGACTTCATCATCCCGATCACCGGAACCGAGACCACGTCGTACATCTATGCCGGAGACCGCTACACGAGCTTCCAGGGCGGCCCGAACCCGGCACCGACCGGCTCGGGGCGGAATGCGTGGATGCCCTTGACCTTCTCAGGCGACACTCCGACGCTGCACGGTTTCTCTGACCTGACGATCTCACTGTCGACCGGGAGGCTCGGGGGCAATGCCGTCGCCAACGCGCGCTTCGAGAATGAGGGAACGACGCAAGGGCCCTCCTACTGGCAGGAGTGGGGCACCGCGGATGCCATGTTCACCCAGACAGGGGGCGTCACCGGCAATCGCCTGACGTTTTGGAAGGCGAGCGCCTACGAGTCGTACATCTACCAGCACTTCACCGGCCTGCGGAACGGCACCTACACCCTGAGTGTGCAGATGCTGAGCTCGGGCACGCATGACTCAGCCCTTCTGGTCGGCAAGCCCGGCGGCGGGACGGAGGTCAACACGAGCCTCAACACCGTCGCCAACAACTGGGTCACGAAGTCGATCACGTTCTCGGTCACCAATGGCACGGCCGAGATCGGAATCTACGTCGATGGCACCGCCGGCTCCTGGCTCTCGATCGACACCGTGTCTCTCACGCGCAACTAGCCCCACAGCCGTCGATCGGAGGCCGCGACGCGATGGCGTCCCGGCCTCCGATCGACGCGCGTCCCGATACAGTCGAGTGAACCTACTTTGTTACCGGAAAGATTCCGACTCCATGGCCACGAAGAAGTCGACCGCCGCGACGATCTACGACGTCGCGGAGCGCGCCGGTGTGTCGCACCAGACGGTGTCGCGGTACTTGGCCGGCTACGAGGGAATCCGCCCGACAACGCGCGAGCGGGTCGCCGTCGCGCTCAAGGAGCTCGACTATCGGCCCAATCTGGCCGCGCGCTCGCTCGCGACAAGCCGCTCGCATCGCATCGCCGTGCTCACGGGCGACCTGCTCGCGGCCGGCCCGAGCCGCACCGTGCAGGGCGTCGCCGAGGCGGCACGGGCGGCGGGCTACGTCGTCGACATCATCGGGTTCGATGTGGACGACCCGAGCTCGCTGACCGAGGTAATGGACCTCATCCGCAGCCAGGATCTTGCCGGTGTCGTCGCCCTTGCCGTCTCGGACTCGATGCACGACGCCATCTCTCGGCTCGCGATCGATGCGCCGCTCTACCTCGACTCCGGCCCCGCCGACCTGCCCGGCCCCGTGGGGCAGTCCTTCAACGCCGTGGGCATCCAGCTCGCTTTGCAGCACCTCATCGACCTGGGCCACCGCGAGATCGTGCACATCACGGGAGCGATGGACTATCTGGCAGCCAAGGCCCGCGTCAACGGGTTCGAGCAGCTGATCCGGGAGCGGGGGCTGCGCGCGCATCCCGTCATCGAGGGGGACTGGACGCCGCGATCGGGGTACGCGGCCGTCACGAGCGGGCAAATCGATCCGGCGGTGACGGCGATCGTCGCGGCCAACGACCAGATCGCGCTCGGGGCGCTTCGGGCGCTCGATGAGGCGGGGGTGCGGTGCCCCGTGGACATGAGTGTCACGGGCTTCGACGACATTCCGGAAGCCGAGTACTACACGCCGTCACTGACTACCGTGCGCATCGACTTCCAGCAGCAGGGCACGTACATCTTCAACGCGCTCATGGCGCAGATTCGCGGCGATGAACGGCCCGAGACCGGCGCATTCATCAAGCCGCAGCTCGTCGTGCGCGCATCCACCGCGCCGCCGAGCTAGCCAGCAAAGGGGGAGAGATTCTCGCCCCGCCCTTGACATGGAGAAATGTTGCCGGTAACAATACGGATGTTGCCGGAAACATAACGGCAGCCGGACGGCATCGCGGCCCCACGGTCGCGAGACACCACCACAACCCGACGACCGATACGAAACCGACGACCGCACCGACCGGCGACACCGCCGCCGCTGCAGACACCCGAATCCGAGCCGAGAACCACGACGCCGCCCGCCCTCACAACGCACAGAAAGACAGGTCATGCGAACCACCACAGCAATGAAGCTGGGCGCCACCGCTGCCGTTGCGGCACTGGCCCTCACCGCCTGCACGACGCCGTCAGACGAGCCCTCGGCCTCCGACTTCGAGACCGCGATGTCGACCCCGACCACGATCACCATGTGGGCCTGGGTTCCGGGCATCGAAGACCAGGTCGCGATGTTCGAGGAGGCCTACCCGGCCATCGACGTCGTGCTCGAGAACGTCGGACAGGGCGGTGACCACTACACCAAGGTGCGCACGGCGCTCGAGGCCGGCACCGGTGCCCCCGACGTCATCCAGCTCGAGTACCAGTACGTTCCGTCGTTCGTGCTGACCGAGAGCCTGCTCGACCTCGTTCCCTATGGCGCGAACGACGTCAAGGACCAGTTCACGCCGTGGACCTGGTCGCAGGTCAGCAACGGGGACGCGGTCTACGCGATCCCGCAGGACGCCGGCCCCATGGGCAACCTGTACCGCGAGGACATCCTCGCCGCCGCTGGCATCACCGAGGCCCCCGTGACGTGGGACGACTACGCGGTTGCCGCCGAGGCGGTGCGCTCGCAGACGGGCTCGTACATCACGGCTCTCTCGGGCAACGACGCGGGTGCCTTCCTCGGCCTCGTGTGGGCCTCCGGTGCGACGCCCTTCACGTACGACGGTGCGGAGACGGTCGGTGTCGACCTGACCGGCCCGGACACCCAGAAGGTCATCGACTACTGGCAGGACCTCATCGACCGCGACCTCGTGTCGACCGACCCGAGCTTCACCGACGGCTGGTACCAGGGTCTGGCCAATGGCACCCTCGCCGGCTGGCTGACCGCGGCCTGGGGTCCCGCATTCCTGCAGGGCACCGCTGCCGACACCACGGGCCTCTGGCGCGCCGCGCCGCTGCCGGCCTTCGACGCGGGCAGCCCGATCGCGGGCAACTGGGGCGGATCGACCCTCGCGGCGCTCAGCACCACCGAGCACCCGATCGTCGCTGCGGAGCTGGCGAAGTTCATCAACACCGACCCGGAGGCGACGCTGCAGTTCGCGACGGAGCAGTTCCTGTTCCCGACCCGCACCGAGGTGCTGACCGACCCCGCGTTCGCGGATCAGGAGTCGGAGTTCTACGGCGGTCAGCGCGTGAACGAGATCTTCGCGGAGATCTCGGCCACCGTCGACACCGACTTCCAGTGGCTGCCGTTCCAGGACTTCGTCGCCTCGAGCTTCATCGACACCCTGGGCAAGGCGATCTCCGAGAAGGGTGACCTCTCGGCCGGTCTCGCCGCCTGGCAGGACGCCATCGTGACCTACGCCACCGAGCAGGGGTTCACGGTCCAGTAAGGGGATGCTGGAACGGGGGAGGGCCGCCGGTCCAGGGCGACCCTCCCCCGTTGTCTCCCCCATTGGCAGCACCGCCCCCGCGAGTTCAGGCCCTCGCGAACCACAGAGAAGAGATCCGAGCATGACGATGACGTCACGCAGGCCGCGCATTCAGCGGCGCCCCAGCCCGCAACGGCGGAAGCTCATCATCACCGCCTATGCGCTCATCACGCCGTTCATCGTGGTGTTCCTCGCGATGGTGATCGCGCCGCTCGTCTACGCCGGATTCCTCAGCCTCTTCCAGACCCGCCTCATCGGCGGCGAGCAGTTTGTCGGGCTCGCGAACTTCGGCAAGGCCATCACCGACCCGGTCTTCCTGACCGGCGTGGGCCGCGTCACGATCTTCCTACTTGTCCAGGTGCCGATCATGCTGGGCCTCGCCCTCTTCTTCGCGCTGGCCATCGACAGTGGGCGGATGCGCGGCAGCCGTTTCGCCCGCATCGCGATCTTCGTGCCCTTCGCCGTGCCCGGGGTCGTCGCGGCGCTGATGTGGGGCTACCTGTACGGCGATGACTTCGGTCCGATCGCGCAGAGCATTCGCGCGCTCGGGCTTCCCGCGCCCGACCTGCTGTCGAACGAGCTGATCCTCTTCTCGATGATGAACATCGTCACGTGGTCGTTCGTCGGCTACAACATGATCATCATGTACGCCGCCCTCCGGGCGATCCCGACCGAGCTCTACGAGGCGGCCGAGATCGACGGAGCAGGAGCCATCCGCGTCGCCTGGAGCATCAAGGTGCCGGCCATCCGTCCGGCGATCATGCTCACGCTGATCTT
>JAIXXG010000035.1 GCA_027490915.1 Microbacteriaceae bacterium | reverse complement strand
TGAGGATGTCGGCCCGACCGGGTCGGCATCCCCTCCTCGAACCCGGAGACACGCATGTCCACCACCCCCACCCGCGCGCGAGCCACCCGAGTGCTCGCCGCCCTCACCGCAGGCGCCCTCGCAGTCGGCGGCCTCACCGCGCTCGAGAGCCAATCGGCACCGCCGGCCGCCGCGCTCGGCAGCCTCGGCGACCTCGCCGTCGGAACCAATCCCTCGGGTGTCGCTGTCAGCCCCGACGGCACGCTCGCGATGGTCGCGAACACGGGCGACGGCACGGTCAGCGTGCTCGATGTCGATGGCCCCGTCACCCTCGTCGACACGGTCACCGTCGGCGGCGAGCCGGTCGGTGTCACCTTCACCCCTGACGGCGCCGAAGCCTGGGTCTCGACCTGGTCGGGCAACGCGGTGAAGGTGATCGATGTCGCCACCCTGAGCGTGGTCGCCACGATCAGTGCCGGCAACGGCAGCTTCTCCGTGACGTTCAGCAACGATGGCGCCACCGCCTACGTCATCAACTACAACGGGCAGTCTGTCGCCGTCGTCGACACCGCGACGCGCGTCGTCGACCGGACGATCACCGGGTTCTCCTACCCGCAGACCGCTGTGCTCAGCGCCGACGGTCTCACCCTCGACGTACTGGCGACATCCAGCGATATCGTTCGCCTTGACCTGACCGACGACTCGATCGAGAACTTCCCTCTCGACAGCTTCCCGCAGAACGCCCGACTGACTCCGGACGGTTCAGAGCTGTGGGTCACGCTGAACGGAAGCGACTCGATCGCCGTGCTCGACCCGGTCGACCTCAGCACGATCGCCATCGTGCCCTCCAGCGACTCTCCGATGGACGTCGAGGTCGCGCCCAACGGCCGGGCGATGCTTGTCTCGCACGATGATGGGGTCGACATCGTCGACCTCGAGACCCGGTCGGTACTCGGCACGATTCCCGCGATGGATTCTGCGAGCCGCCACATCGCGCTCATTCCCGGCACGGGCCGCGCACTGGTTGCGCAGTACTTCGACAACGCGGTTCGGGTGCTCGGATTCGAGCAAGAGCGACTCTCGGGCGCCGACCGCTTCTCCACGGCGGTCGAGATCTCGCAGCGCGCCTTCCCGGCCGGCGCCACCACCGTGTTCGTCGCGAGCGGTCGAACGTTCCCCGACGCTCTGGCCGCCGGCCCCGCGGCCGGCACCGTCGGCGGTGCGCTGCTGCTCACCGAGCCCGGCTCGTTGCCGACGGTGGTGCGCGACGAGATCGTGCGTCTCAACCCCGACACGATCTACCTGGTCGGCGGCGCGGGCGCCGTCTCGACCGCGGTCGAGAACGCCCTGAAGGTCCTCCAACCGAACACCATCCGGCTCTCCGGCGCGAACCGCTACGCCACCGGCACGGCGATCATCGACGAGGTCTGGGGCGGCAGCACCGTGCCCGAAGTCTTCATCGCCACCGGCCGCAACTACCCCGACGCGCTCAGCGCGGGCGCCGTCGCGGCGGGCGAGGGCATCCCGGTGATCCTCGTCGACGGAGCGCTGGGCACAGTGCCGCAGGCGACGATCGACCTGATCACCGAACTCGGCCCCACCCAAATCACCATCGCGGGCGGAACCGGAGCCGTCAGCGCCGGGATCGCGAGCCAGCTCGACGCCGCGTTCACGGCCGAGGTGCGACGCCTCTCGGGCGCGAACCGCTACGCGACCTCCGCGGCGATCAACCTCGATGCGTACCCCACCAACACGGGCGTTGTCTACGCAACGGGCACCGGCTTCGCTGACGCCCTCGCCGGGGCAGCCCTCGCCGGTCGTGCGCAGATTCCCGTGTACCTCGTGCAGCCGGGGTGCGTGCCCGCCGCCGCTCTCGACGCGATCTGGTCGGGCGCAACCACCAACCTGTTCCTCCTCGGCGGCACCGGCGCCCTGAGCACGGCGGTGGAGAACCTCACCCCCTGCCCGTAGCGACACCGACCCCGGGGGCGGGCACTCGAGGAGGGGAGCCCGCCCCCGGCCGCGTCGACCGTCAGGCCTCGAACCGGTAGCCGAGCCCGCGCACGGTCACGAGCATGCGCGGGTTCGAGGGGTCGGGCTCGATCTTCGAGCGGATGCGCTTGACGTGCACGTCGAGCGTCTTCGTGTCGCCGAAGTAGTCGGCGCCCCACACCCGGTCGATCAGCTGGCCGCGGGTGAGCACGCGCCCGGCATTGCGCAGCAGCAGCTCGAGCAGCTCGAACTCCTTGAGCGGCATCGGCACGACCTGGCCGTCGACGGTCACCTGGTGCTTGTCGACGTCCATGCGCACGGAACCCGCGGCGAGCACGCCGTCGTCGATGTCGCCCGCATCCGTCTGGCGGCGCAGAACGGCACGGATGCGCGCCAGCAGCTCGCGCGTCGAATACGGCTTCGTCACGTAGTCGTCGGCGCCCAGCTCGAGCCCCACCACGATGTCGACCTCGCTGTCTTTCGCCGTCAGCATGATGATCGGCACGCTCGAACGCTGCCGCAGCTCGCGGCAGACCTCGGTGCCGGGAAGCCCCGGCAGCATGAGGTCGAGCAGCACGAGGTCGGCTCCGGTGCGATCGAACTCGGCGAGCGCCTCGACCCCGTCGGCGGCGAGCGCCGTCTCGTAGCCCTCGCGGGTGAGCAGGTACGAGAGCGGCTCGGCCAGCGCGGCCTCGTCCTCGACGATCAGGATGCGGGTCATGTGCGGGCCCTCTCACGGGTCGGTGCCGGCTCGAGGATGCGCGGCAGACGGATGGTGAACGTCGAGCCGCGGCCCGGCTGCGACCACACGCGCACGTCGCCGCCGTGGTTCTGCACCACGTGCTTGACGATGCTGAGGCCGAGACCGGTGCCGCCGGTGGCCCGCGAGCGGGCCTGGTCGACGCGGAAGAAGCGCTCGAAGACGCGATCGAGCTCGTCCTCGGGAATGCCGATGCCCTGGTCGGTGACGGCGATCTCGATGACGTCGTCGGCGGCGGTCACCCCGATTCCGACGCGTGACGGCGACGGGGAGTACTGCACGGCGTTGTGCACGAGGTTGTGTACCGCCGTGATGAGCATGGCCTCATCACCCCAGACCCGGAGGCCCTTCTGGCCGCCGCCGACGAGGGTGACGCGGTTCGCATCCGCCAGCACGCGGTTCTGATCGATCGCGGCCGAGACGACGTGATCGAGCTCGACCACCTCGGGGTGCGAGAGCGCGTCTTTCGCCTGCAGGCGCGACAGCTCGATGATCTCCTGGGTCAGGCTCGCCAGGCGCTCCGACTCCTTGGCCAGCTGGGCGGCGAAGCGCTTGACCTGCACGGGGTCGTCGGCGGCATGGCCGAGGGCCTCGCCGAGCAGACCGATCGCCCCGATCGGGGTCTTCAGCTCGTGGCTGATGTTCGCCACGAAGTCGCGCCGCACGGCGTCGAGCCGGTACGACTCGGTGCGGTCCTCGGCGAGCAGCAGCATGAACCGGCTGCCGAGACGGGCGACGCGCACCGAGAGGTGCAGAGCGGCGTCGCCGAGCGGTCCGCGCGACAGCTCCAGCTCCTCGGTGATCGGCTCCTCCGCGCGCCGCGCCCGATCGACGACCTCGACCATGCGGGCGTGCACGAGCGTGCGGTTCCAGACCAGCCCGAGGGTCAGCGCGCGGGGCGACGCGGTGATGACGTTGTTGCTCGGGTCGAGCACGACACCCGCCGATTCGAGCACCTGGATCATCTGCTCGACCCCGTCGGGCACGGTCGTCGACGCGACCTCGGCCGCCATGCGTCCGCGACGAGCGGCCTCCAGCACGGCGACCACGGTGCCGCCCCCGAGCAGCGCGCCGAGCGCGAGAGCGAGGGGCACGAGCAGTGCCGGGTCCATGGCGACTAGATTAGTGACCGGTGATGAGCCGCCGGAGTGCCGAAAGCCCTCCAGCAGGCGGCGTCGCCGAGAATTCACCTGCGGGCAAGAGAGCGTTCACCGGCGAACGGCACGGTGGAAGGGATTGCGCCGACACCCGCCGACCATGAAGAGGACGTGACCGAACGATGCGCGAAGTGTTCCAGCAGGAGCTGCGAGAGGTGCGCGAGCGCCTGGTCGAGATCGCCGAGCTCGTGGCCGTCTCGATCGACAACGCGACCACCGCGTTCAACGAGTCGAACGTGTCGCTCGCCGAGACGGTCATCGCCGACGACGCCAAGATTGATGCCGCGGCCGCCGAGCTCGACGAGCTGGCCATCAACATCCTCGCCCGCCAGCAGCCCGTCGCCCGCGACCTCCGCGTCGTCGTCAGCGCGCTGCGCATCAGCGCCTCGCTCGAGCGCATGGGCGACATGTCCGAGCACATCGCCCAGCTCGCGCGCTACCGGTTTCCCGACAAGGTCGTGCCGAAGAGCCTGCGCGGCACCTTCAAGGAGATGGGCGCGCTCGACGTCGAGATCGCGCGCAAGCTCGTCGAGCTGCTGAAGACCGAGGATGTCGCGATCGCCGAGCACATCCGCAACGAGGACGACAAGATCGACGCCCTGCACCTCAGCGTGTTCGACAAGGTGCTCGGCGAGACCTGGAAGGGCGAGGCCGTCGACACCGTCGACGCCACGCTCGCCTCGCGGTACCACGAGCGGTTCGCCGACCACGCGGTGTCGATCTCGAAGAAGGTGCAGTACCTCGCGACGGGCGACTGGGTTCCGGTCGACTGACGTCGTGCGAGCATCCTGCTCACGCGGAAGGCCCCGGCTCGAGAGCCGGGGCCTTCCGCGTTCGAGGGATGCGCGCTACTTCTTGCCCTGCGCGGCGACGGCCGCGGCCCCGGCGGCGGCGGCCTCCGGGTCGAGATACTCGCCGGGCTTCACCGGCATGAAGTCATCGCCCAGCTCGTAGACGAGCGGGATGCCCGTCGGAATGTTGAGCTCGGCGATCGCGTCGTCGCTGATGCCGTCGAGGTGCTTCACGAGCGCGCGCAGCGAGTTGCCGTGCGCCGTGACGAGCACCGTGCGACCCGCGCCGAGGTCGCGCGTGATGTCACTGTGCCAGTAGGGCAGCATGCGGTCGATGACGAGCTTCAGGCTCTCGGTGCGCGGCACGTCGCCGTCGATGCCGACGTAGCGCGGGTCGTGCACCTGGCTGTACTCGGCGTCGTCGGCGAGCGGCGGCGGCGGGGTGTCGAAGCTGCGGCGCCAGGTCATGAAGAGCTCCTCGCCGTGGGCGGCGAGCGTCTCGGCCTTGTTGAGGCCCTGCAGGGCGCCGTAGTGCCGCTCGTTGAGGCGCCAGCTGCGCTTGACGGGCAGCCAGTCGAGCTCGGCCACCTCGAGGGCGATGTTGGCAGTGTGGATGGCGCGCTTCAGCAGGCTCGTGTACAGGATGCGCGGCTGCAGGCCCGAGGCCTTGATGAGCTCGCCGGCGCGGGCCGCCTCGGCCTTGCCCTGCTCGGTGAGGCCGACGTCGACCCAGCCGGTGAAGATGTTCTTCTCGTTCCAGACGGAGTGGCCGTGGCGCAGCAGGATGAGCGTCGAAGTCATGCCCCCAGCCTATCGAGCGCGCGAGAATGGTCGGATGGCGGAGGGGCGCATCACGCGGGGCACTACGGGTGTCAATCGTCTGCGACGCATGGATCGGTTCATCGCCGCGCATCCCGCGCTGCGGCGCGCATCCGACCCCCTCATCGTCGACCTCGGATACGGGGCCGCGCACTGGACGGCGCTCGAGCTGCTCGAGCGCGCCCGCCGGGTGCGGCCCGACGCGCACGTCGTCGGCATCGAGATCGACCCCGAGCGGGTGCGGGCGGCGGCGCCCTTCGCGCGGGATGGACTGACGTTCCGGCGCGGCGGGTTCGAGATCCCGCTCGATCGGGATGCGCGCCCGGCGGTCATCCGCGCGGCCAACGTGCTGCGGCAGTACGACGAGGGCGAGGTCGCCGCGGCCTGGGCCCTGATGCGCTCGCGCCTCGCCCCGGGCGGACTGCTGCTCGAGGGCACCTGCAGCGAGGTCGGGCGCGTGGCGAGCTGGGTCGCGCTCGACCCCGACGGGCCCGTCTCCCTGACGGTCGCGCTGCACCTCGGCTCCCTCGACGAGCTCGGCGGGCCCTCCGTCGTCGCGGAGCGGCTGCCGAAGGCGCTCATCCACCGCAACGTGCCCGGGGAGGGCGTGCACGCCCTGCTGCGCGAGCTCGACGCGCAGTGGGCCCGCCACGCGCCGCTCTCGGCCTTCTCGCCGCGCCAGCGCTTCGTCGCCGCCGCGCGCGGGCTGCGCGACGCCGGCTGGCCCGTGCGGGGCGGAGCCGAGCGCTGGCGCCTCGGCGAGCTGACCGTCGCGTGGGATGCGGTGGCTCCCCGGCCGTGACCGGCCGCGGCCGGAGCCCGCTCAGAGCGGGGGCAGCAGGGCGCGCGCCTCGTCGGGCGGGGTGCCCAGGTGCACGAGCACGTCGAAGGCGAGGGGGCGCAGCAGCACGATGACGACCTGGTCGCCGACGCCGTCGACAGCGGTGGGGGCGCAGCGGGCGGCAAGGCCGGCCGCGACGGCCCGCGCGGCGTAGCGCGCAGCATCGTCGTCGCGGCTGCGGGCGAGCAGGCGCAGCAGCTCGCCGGCGGTGTCGAGCAGGTCGGCGAGCACCGGGCGAGGGGCCCCGTCGCGCGCGAGCACCTCCACCCGCCGCGCGAGCGCCCGCACGTGCCGCGTCGCGAGGTCGGTGACGGCGAGCAGCCGCGCCTCGGCGGCGAGCAGCCCGCGCTGCCGGCGCAGCCACGGCGAGACCCGCGCGACGCCGCGGGCGCTCTCGAGGGCGCGCGCCCACTCGTCGAGCAGGGCCTGGGTGCGGCGGCTGCGGGCGAGCGCGAGGTCGGCGGCCGCGGCGTCGCCGGTGGCGAGAGCATCGCGCATGCCGGCGGTCGCCTGGTCGAGCAGCGAGTACAGGTCGGCGATCTCGCGCCGCGGGCGCAGCAGGTCGAAGCGCGGGATGAGCGCCGTCACCAGCAGGGCGACCGCCCCGCCGATGAGGCCGTCGAGGCTGCGCGCGAAGACGCCGCCGTCGGGGGCGGGCAGCACGGCGACGAGCATCGACTGCACGCCCGCGGCGATCGCGAACGGCGCGGAGGGCGAGAGCGCCCGGGCGACGACGAGCGTGACGGCGAGGATGACCGCGATCTGCCAGGCGCCGCGCCCGATCGCCTGCACGAGCAGGGCGGCGACCGCGATGCCGATGTTCATGCCGATGACCGTCTCGGCGACCCGCCGCGGGGTGGTGTCGCGCGCGAGTCCGAGCGACACGATCGTGACGGTCACGGCGACGAGCGGCAGCTCGTGCCCGAGCACCCCGCGCGCGAGCAGATAGGCGGCGGTCGCCGCGACGACGATCTGCACGACGGCGGGCAGCGAGGTCAGCACGCGGTCGAGCGCGGTGCGGGCATCCATGCGCAGCCGGATGCGGCGCTCCAGCCGCCGCATCCGCTCGCCGCTCGCGCTCATGCCGCGACCCGCCCGGCTCAGGTGGCGCGCGGCACGGCGCCGAGGCGCGGCAGGCGCGGAACGTTCGCGGTGGCCCCGGCGTCGGGCGGCACGATCACCTGCTGGGCCGCGGCGATCACGGTGTCATCGACAGCGACGACGAGGGGCGCGCTCGGGTCGAGCGATCGCTTGACGACCGCGAGCGCGATTGGGCCGAGCTCGTGGTGCCGCGCCGCGGCCGTCACGGTACCCACCGACGCGTCACCGGTGCGCACCTCGGCGCCGGGCGCCGGAAGCAGCGCGTCCGACCCGTCGAGGTGCAGCATGACGAGCCGGCGCGGGGGGTGCCCGAGGTTGTGCACCTTCGCGACGGTCTCCTGCCCCCGGTAGCAGCCCTTGGCCAGGTGCACGGCAGACCGCAGCCAGTCGAGCTCGTGCGGGATGCTGCGCTCATCGACCTCGCTCATGCGCGGCCGCCACGCGGCGATGCGCAGGGCCTCGAGCGCCCACACCCCTGCCGCAGCGAACGACCCCGCTCGCACCGCGTCGGCGACCTCCGCGAGGCGGGCGCGCTCGACGAGCAGCTCGACGGCCGGGAAACCGGCACCCGGGTGCTCGGCCTCGGCCGCGTACTGCCAGCCGCCGGCCTGCACGTCCGCCCACGGGTCGCGCCACAGCAGCGGCACCCCGTTCGGCGCGGCGGGCGCCACGAGCGGCTCGGCACCCTCGGGCAGCAGCTGCCCCAGGGTCGCCCACGCGGCCGTGGCGTCGGCGACCTCGACGCGCATCATGAAGCGCATGCGGTCGAGCCAGGCGGCGAGAGGAGCGGCCTGCGCCGCGTCGACGAGCAGCCAGGCCGTCGCGCCGTCGTCGATCACGCGGATGCTGTGCTCGAGCCGCCCGTTGGGGTCGAGCAGCAGCGTCTCGGCACTGGAGCCCGGCGCGAGCGTCGCGAGCGCCTGCGAGGTGAGCGAGTCGAGCCAGGCGAGCCGGTCGGGGCCGGTCACCGTCACCACCCCGCGGTCGGAGAGATCGACGATCGCGCGGCCGGCGGCGAGCATCCGCTGCTCGGCGACCGGGTCGCCGTAGTGCGCGGCAGTGGCGCCGTCGGCAGCTGCGCCGTCGGCGACGGCACCGGGCAGGGCGAGCAGGGGCGAGCGGTCAGGCATCGCGGGTCAGCGTTCCGGAGGCGTGGGTGCGCAGGTCGTTGCCGAGCGCGGCGATGTCCCACGCCCACAGCAGCTTGCCCTCGACGAGGCCGTACAGGCGCGTCGCGGCGGAGTACTCCTTGGCGCTCGCCGAGCGCATGACGGCGTCGGTCTGGAGGTCGATGCGCGGGCCGGCGACCCGGCCCAGGTAGAGCTCGCTGACGCCGCCGGGGTGGATGAGCGCGACCTCGACGTCGAAGCCGCCGTGCGGTGCCCGCAGAGTCTCGACCTGCTCGGCGGTCGTGAAGGGGCGCGGGCCGTCGCCGGGCAGCATGCCGGGCCCGGGGTCGCCCGCCTCGGAGGGGCGGTGCAGCCGCCAGTAGCCGGCCTCCGCGCTGAGCGGGGTGTTCTCGTCGTCGAGCAGCCAGGTTGTCGACGAGTAGTTGAGATAGTTCAGGCCGTCATGGCTGAAGCTCACGCGCTGCCCGAACTCGTGCTCGCGCGTGCGGTCGCCGTCGCGGTAGTGCACGACGCCGGTGCCGTCCCACACGCCGAGCAGCCACGAGAGGGGCGCGAGCTCGGCGGGCAGGCTCGTGTCGAGCGAGAACACGGCGCCCGCGCGATCAGCGCTGGCCGCGGTACAGGTTGACGAGCACGACGGCCGAGACGAAGCCGATCGCGATCGTCGCCAGCCCGAGCAGGCCGAGGAAGAAGATCTCCAGAGCGAGAAGCATGGGTCCAGTGTACGACGGCTACGACTGCGAGAAGCCCGCGAGCGCGACGGTGACGAGCGAGGCGAGCGCGAGCAGCACGAAGACCCCGGAGACGGTGACGAGCATGCGCGTCACGAGACCGTCTTTCGACTGCAGGCTGACCTGGATCACGAACGTCAGCAGCATCGCCCCCGCCGCGATGACCGGCAGGATGCCCCACCACTGCTCGCGCGGCACGAGCAGCGCGACCACCACGGCGGCCGCCGCGACCACGACCCACACCGGCAGCGCGGTGGCGATCGTGCGGGACATGCCCCCATGCTAGGGCGCTTGTAGACTGTGCGGGACACCGGGAGGACCCATGGCGCAGCTGTTGATCCTGACCTCGCAGGTGAACAGCGACGTTCTGCCCGCGTTGGGGCTGCTCAGCCACCGCGTGCGCCGCATTCCCGCGGAGCCCGCAGCGCTCGTCGGCGCGCCTCCGGCCGACATCATCCTCGTCGACGCGCGCGGCGATCTGGTCAGCGCCAAGTCGCTGTGCAAGATCCTCGCCACCACCGGAGCCGGCTCCCCCATCATCGCCGTGCTCACCGAGGGCGGCCTCACGGCCGTCAACGCGGAGTGGGGCATCGACGACGTGCTGCTCGACTCGGCGGGGCCCGCCGAGGTGGATGCGCGCATCCGGCTCGCCATCGGACGCCAGGAGCGCGACCCGGGGTCGAGCATGATCCGGGCATCCGGCGTCGTCATCGACGAGACCAGCTACTCGGCGAAGGTGCACGGTCGCACGCTCGACCTCACCTACAAGGAGTTCGAGCTGCTGCGGTTCCTCGCCGCCCACCCGAGCCGCGTCTTCACGCGCGAGCAGCTGCTGAGCGAGGTGTGGGGCTACGACTACTTCGGCGGCACGCGCACGGTCGACGTGCACGTGCGGCGCCTGCGCGCGAAGCTCGGCGACATGGAGTCGCTCATCGGCACCGTGCGCAACGTCGGGTACCGCTTCACGCTGCACGAGGACGACGCCGAGCCGGCGGCGCGGCGCGTCGACGCATAGCGGCGCGCGGTGCGGGCCGCGCCGAGCGGCGCTGGCGGCGGCAGCGAGACCGCTTACCCGAACTTGCCGGAGACGTAGTCCTCGGTGTCCTTGACGCTCGGGTTCGAGAAGATCACCGAGGTGTCGTCGTACTCGATCAGCTTGCCGGGCTTGCCGGTGCCGGCGATGTTGAAGAACGCCGTCTTGTCGCTCACGCGGCTGGCCTGCTGCATGTTGTGCGTCACGATGACGATCGTGTAGTCCTTCTTGAGCTCCTCGATGAGGTCTTCGATCGCGAGCGTCGAGATCGGGTCGAGCGCCGAGCAGGGCTCGTCCATGAGGATGACCTCGGGCTCGACAGCGATCGCGCGCGCGATGCAGAGGCGCTGCTGCTGCCCGCCCGAGATGCTGGAGCCGGGGCGCTCGAGGCGGTCTTTGACCTCGTTCCAGAGGTTCGCGCCGCGCAGCGACTTCTCGACGAGGTCGTCGGCGTCGCTCTTGCTGATGCGGCGGTTGTTGAGCTTGACCCCCGCGAGCACGTTGTCGCGGATCGACATGGTCGGGAACGGGTTGGGCCGCTGGAAGACCATGCCGACCTGCCGGCGCACGAGCACCGGGTCGACACCCGGGCCGTAGAGGTCGTCACCGTCGACGAGCACCTGGCCCTCGACGTAGGCGCCGGGGATCACCTCGTGCATGCGGTTCAGCGTGCGGATGAACGTCGACTTGCCGCAGCCCGAGGGGCCGATGAAGGCGGTCACGCTGCGGGGCTCGATGACCATGCTGACACCCTCGACGGCCTTGAACTTGCCGTAGTAGACGTTGAGGTCGTTGACTTCGATGCGCTTGGACACGAGTGCGATTTCCTTCGATCGGTGGGGGGCTCAGCGGCCGAGCTTGGGGGCGAAGAAGCGGGCGATCAGGCGGGCGGCGAGGTTGAGCAGCATCACGATGAGGATGAGCGTCAGCGCCCCCGCCCAGGCGCGGTCGAGATAGGCCTGCGTCTCGACGCCCTGGTTGGCATACGACGTGAAGACGAAGACCGGCAGCGACTGCATGCGGTCGGCGAACAGGTTGTAGTTCATGCTCGTCGTGAACCCCGCGACGATGAGCAGCGGGGCGGTCTCGCCGATGACGCGGGCGATCGACAGCATGATGCCGGTGGCGATGCCCGCGGCCGAGGTCGGCAGCACGACGTTGACGATCGTGAGCCACTTGGGCACGCCCAGGGCGTAGGAGGCCTCGCGCAGCTCGTTGGGCACGACCCGCAGCATCTCCTCGCACGAGCGCACGACGACGGGGATCATCAGCACCGACAGCGCGATCGCCCCCGCGAAGCCCATGCGCACGCCGGGGCCGAAGAACAGCGCGAACAGCGCGTACGCGAACAGGCCGGCGACGATCGACGGGATGCCCGTCATCACGTCGACGAAGAACGTGATCGCTCGGGCCAGCGGGCCGCGGCCGTACTCGACCAGGTAGATCGCGGTGAGCAGGCCGATCGGGATCGAGATGATGGCCGCGGTGCCCGTCATGAGCAGCGTGCCCACGATCGCGTGGATCGCACCGCCGCCCTCGCCGACGACGTTGCGCATCGAGCTCGTGAAGAACTGCACGTCGAAGCGCGCCGAGCCGTTCACGACGACCGTGACGAGCAGCGAGACGAGCGGGGTCATCGCGATCAGGAAGGCGCCGGTCACGAGGGCCGTCACGAAACGGTCGGTCGCCTTGCGCGAGCCCTCGACCTGCCGGCTGATCACGACGATCATCACGAGGTAGAAGAGCACGCCGAGCGCGATGGCGCCGACGAGCGAGAAGGGAGCATCCGTCGCCGCCGAGATCAGCGAGATGATGCCGGCCGCCGCCGTGAGCGAGAGGCCGAGGATCACCCACGGCGTGCGCGGGTGGAGCCGCCCCTGGGTGAGGCTGTTGGTGATGCCGGCCGGAGCCTGGGTCGCGGTCATCTCAGTTCGCTCCCGAGAAGTCTTTGCGGCGGTTGACGATGTAGCGGGCGATCGAGTTGACGGCGAGCGTGATGAGGAACAGCACGAGGCCGGTGAAGATGAGCAGGTTCACGTTGACCCCGTACGACTCGGGGAAGCTCAGCGCGATGTTCGCGGCGATCGTGTTGGGGTTCGCCGACTGCAGCAGCGCGAAGGTGATGATCGCCTGGGGCGAGAGCACCATGGCCACGGCCATGGTCTCGCCGAGCGCGCGGCCGAGACCGAGCATGGCGCCCGAGATGATGCCGGGGCGGCCGAACGGCAGTACCGCCATCGTGATCATCTCCCAGCGCGTCGCGCCGAGGGCCAAGGCGGCCTCCTCGTGCAGCACCGGGGTCTGCAGGAAGATCTCGCGGCAGATGGCCGTCATGACGGGCAGGATCATCACGCCGAGCACGATCGCGGCCGTCAGGATCGTGCGGCCGGTGCCCGAGACGGGGCCGGCGAAGAAGGGGATCCACCCGAGGTTCTCGGTGAGCCACTGGTAGGCCGGCAGCACGGCCGGAGCCAGCACGCCGATGCCCCACAGGCCGTAGACGACCGAGGGAACGGCGGCCAGGAGGTCGATGATGTACCCGAGAAGCTGGGCGAGCCGGCGCGGGGCGTAGTGCGAGATGAAGAGCGCGATGCCGACCGCGAGGGGCAGGGCCATGACGAGCGCGAGTGCGGCCGACCACAGCGTGCCGAAGACGAGGGGCCAGACGTAGTCCCACAGGCTGGCGGGCTGGCCGATGAAGTCGCCCGGGTCGGCGACCACGGCGGGGAGGCTCTGCGCGACGAGGAAGATCGCGACGAGGGCGAGGATGAGCAGGATCACGGAGCCCGAGATCAGGGCCGCGCGCGAGAAGACGATGTCGCCGAGGCGCTGCTTGGCGCGGATGGGCGTTCTCTGCTCTGTCGCTTCGGTGGGCTCTGTCGCTTCGGTGGCAGACATCGAGGCGGGATCCTTCCGGGGGGTCTGAAGCAGAGGAGCGTCGGGGTGCTGCGGGTTCAGTCTGACGGGCGTGGGGTGCGGAGGCAACCGCATCCGCACCCCACGCCGTCGGTGGTGCTGGTGGAACTGGTGGAACGGGTTACTCGGCGGCGCCGATGACCTCGATCGCGGCGGTCACGCGCTCGAAGAGAGCGTCGGAGATGGGAGCCGAGCCGGCACCCTCCTGCGCCGCGGCCTGGCCCTCGGGGCTGGCCATGTAGGTGAAGTAGGCCTTCACGAGCTCGGCCTGAGCCGCGTCGGTGTAGGTCTCGCAGCCGACGAGGTACGCGACGAGCACGATCGGGTACACACCCGTCTCGGTGGTGTCGCGGTCGAGCTCGATGCTCAGGTCGAAGTCGGCACGACCCTCGACGAACGGCGAGGCGTCGACCACGGCCGCGGCAGCCTCGGGCGAGAACGGAACGAACTCGTCGCCCACACCCACCGCGACGGTGCCGAGGTCGCCGGCGCGCGAGGCGTCGGCGTAGCCGATGGTGCCGGTGCCGTTGGTGACGGCGTCGACGACACCCGAGGTGCCCTGAGCGGCCTCACCCGAGTCGAGCGGCCACACGCCGTCGGCCTCGTAGGTCCAGACCGACGGAGCGGCCTGCGCGAGGTAGTCGGTGAAGTTCTCGGTCGTGCCCGAGTCGTCCGAGCGGTGAACCGGCGTGATGGCCAGGTCGGGCAGCTCGACGCCCTCGTTCAGCTCGGCGATGGCCGGGTCGTTCCAGTTGGTGATCTGCCCCGCGAAGATGCCCGCGATGACGTCAGCCGTCATGTTGAGCGAGTCGATGCCCTCGAGCTGGAAGATCACGGCGATCGGCGAGATGTAGAGCGGCAGCTGCACGATGCCCGAGTCGGGGGCGCAGCCCACGAACTCGACGCCGCCGTTGAGCTCCTCGTCGTTGAACGCGCGGTCGGTGCCGGCGAAGTCCGAGCCACCGCCCGCGAAGGTCTCGCGACCCGCGCCCGAGCCGGTCGGGTCGTAGGTGACGGTCACGCCGGGGTTGGCGGTCTGGAAGCCGGCGATCCAGCTCTCCTGCGCCGCACCGACGGCCGACGAGCCGGCGCCGACCAGGGTGCCGGTCAGGGCCGACGCGGTCTCCTCGGGCGCCTCGCCCTCGTTCGCCGCGCAGGCGCTCAGAACGAGAGCACCGATCACGGCCATGGCAGCAACGCTGCCCGCACGCTTGATGTTCACTGTGGTCCCTTTCTAGGGATAGGTGTCAGGAATGTCGCGCGGCTTGAATCGCCGTGCGCTGTCACGCTAAGGAGGCCCGGTGACCAGGCTCCGCCCGACAGGTGAACGGAAGGTTAACGACGCGCGAAACCGCTCAGCCCGCGACGGCCGGCGCGTGGGTCTCGATCGCGACCAGACGCGGATGCTCGCTCTCGCGGGCGAAGTGCATGACCGTGAACTCGCCGGTCGAGAGCGCGGCCCCGCGCCGCAGCGGGGCGCTGACGCCGACGCCCGCGAGCTCGGCGGCCGCGGCGAGGATCTGCGGGATGACCGGCCCGTGACTGCAGAGCACCGTGGTCTGCTGACGACCGAGACGCTTCGCGACCTGCCGCCGCACGCGCTCGCCGTCGGAGGCGTACGCGTCTTGGCTGATGCTCGTCGCGTGCTTCACGGCCAGCGCCGTCGCGGCCGCCGTCGGAGCGATCGTTGCGACGCAGCGCGCGGCCGGGCTCGAGACGAGGACGGTCGGGCCGTAGGCCGCGATGCCGCCGGCGACCGACTGCGACTGCTCCAGCCCGAGATGCAGCAGCGGGCGGGTGTGATCGGGGCCGTCCCACCGCTCGTGCGGCATCGCCTTGCCGTGCCGCAGCACGATGAGCGCGAAGGTGCGGGCGAGCCCGGCATCGAGCTGCGCGGCGAAGCGCTCCACGATCTCGGCGTCGTGCTCGTAGGTGAGGTGCTTTGCCGCCTTCGCGAGCGGCACCCACTCGAGCGCGCGGATCTCGCCGTTCGCTTCATAGCTGTGCCGCTCGGCGTGGCCCGCATCCACCTCGGCCGACCAGTAGTGCACGACCTTGTCACGGCCGTTCGGCAGCTGGTACTCGACCGTTCCGAGGGGGGCGCCGAGCACGACGGCGAAGCCGGTCTCCTCCGCGATCTCGCGCACGGCGGTGTGCGGCAGAGTCTCGCCGGGGTCGACCTTGCCCTTGGGCAGAGACACGTCTTTGTGCTGCGTGCGGTGCACGAGCAGCACGCGCGCCTTGCCGTCGACCATCTTCCAGACGAGCGCCCCGGCGGCCTGCACGGCCTCCGCCTGCGGCGGGCGCGCTGTCGCGGGGGCGGATGCGGAGCTCATGCGCGAGCCGCGCCGCGTCGTCGTGCCGCCAGCTGGTTCATGACCACATTCTGCAGGTCGGCGAGCGGCCGCCCGTGCTCATCGCGGTGGTGGCGCTGCCACGAGCCGTCGGGCTGGAGGTGCCACGAGGCCGTCGTGCCGGCCATCGTCGTCGTGAAGAGCTCGTCGATGTAGGCCAGATGGGCGGGGTCGGTGAGGCGGATGAGCGCCTCGACCCGGCGATCGAGATTGCGGTGCATCATGTCGGCGCTGCCGATGAAGACCTGCGGGTCGCCGGCGTTGTGGAACGCGAAGATGCGGGAGTGCTCGAGGTAGCGGCCGAGCACGCTGCGCACGCGGATGCGCTCGCTGAGGGAATCCTGCCCCGGGACGAGCGCGCAGATGCCGCGCACGACGACGTCGACGTCGACCCCCGCCTGGCTGGCACGGTAGAGCGCGTCGATGATGGCCTCGTCGACGAGCGAGTTGACCTTGATGCGGATGCCCGCGGGCAGCCCCGCGCGCGCGTTCTCGGTCTCGGCGTTGATGAGCTTGAGCAGCCCGCGGCGCAGGTAGCGCGGCGCGACGAGCATGCGCTTGAACTTCTTCTCGATCGCGTAGCCCGAGAGCTCGTTGAACAGGCGCGTGAGGTCTTTGCCGACCTGGTCGTCGGCGGTGAACAGGCCGAGGTCTTCGTAGATGCGGCTGGTCTTGGGGTTGTAGTTGCCCGTGCCGATGTGGGCGTAGTGCTTGAGCACCCCGCCCTTCTCCTGCCGCACGACGAGCGCGAGCTTGCAGTGGGTCTTGAGGCCGACGAGCCCGTAGACCACGTGCACACCGGCCTTCTCGAGCTTGCGCGCCCACTCGATGTTGTTCTGCTCGTCGAAGCGCGCCTTGATCTCGACGAGCGCGAGCACCGCCTTGCCCGCCTCGGCGGCGTCGATCAGAGCTTCGATGATGGGACTGTCTCCGCTCGTGCGGTAGAGCGTCTGCTTGATGGCGAGCACGTTGGGGTCGCGGGCGGCCTGCTCGAGGAAGGCCTGCACGCTCGTCGCGAACGACTCGTAGGGGTGGTGCACGAGGATGTCGCCGCGCGCGATCGAGGCGAACACATCGGGCGCGGCGTTCGGCTCGGCCGGCTGCAGCTGCAGCGGCGTCACGGGAACGTGCTTGGGGTACTTCAGGTGCGGGCGGTCGAGCTTGGCGACCTCGAAGAGGCCGCCGAGGTCGAGGGGAGCCGGCAGCCGGTAGACCTCGTTCTCGGTGATGCCGAGCTCGCGCACCAGCAGACCGAGGGTCACCGCATCCATATCGTCGGTGATCTCGAGACGGATCGGCGGGCCGAAGCGACGACGCAGCAGCTCGCGCTCGAGAGCCTGGATGAGGTTCTCGGTCTCGTCCTCCTCGATCTCGACGTCTTCGTTGCGGGTCACGCGGAACTCGTGGTGCTCGAGGATCTCCATGCCGGGGAAGAGCTCGTCGAGGTGGTTCGAGATGAGGTCTTCGAGCGTGAGGAACCGCACGCGACCCGAGCCGTCGTCGGGCAGCTGCACGAAGCGCGGCAGCACCTGCGGCACCTTGAGGCGCGCGAACTCGACCCGGTCGGTCTTCGGGTTGCGCACCCGCACCGAGAGGTTGAGCGAGAGGCCCGAGATGTAGGGGAAGGGGTGGGCCGGGTCGACCGCGAGCGGCATGAGCACCGGGAAGATCTGGTTCGAGAAGATCTCGTCGACCCGGGCCCGGTCGGCGTCGTTGAGGTCGGCCCACGACTCGACGTGGATGCCCGCGTCATCGAGCGCAGGCTTCACGAGCTCGTGGAAGGCGCGCGCGTGCCGCAGCTGCAGCTCGAGCGCGAGGGCGTTGATGTCGGCGAGCACGTCGGCCGGCGCGCGCCCCGTGTTGGTCGGCACCGCGAGCCCGGTCACGATGCGGCGCTTGAGGCCGGCGACCCGCACCATGAAGAACTCGTCGAGGTTGCTGGCGAAGATGGCCAGGAAGTTCGCGCGCTCGAGAAGCGGCACCGCGTCGTCCTCGGCGAGCTCGAGCACGCGCTGGTTGAACCGCAGCCAGCTCAGCTCGCGATCGAGGTAGCGCTCGACCGGCAGCGTGCCGTCGTCGACGCTCGTCGACTCGTCGTAGTCGTCGAGGAAGTCGCCGCCGACGCCGCCGTCGACCTGGTAGCCCGCCTCGGTCAGCCCCTCGTCCTGCATGGCGCCATTCTGACAGCAAACCCGCGCCCGCCCGCCTGCGGTCGCCCGGCGTTCACCGACCGTTCACAGCCCTCGCGTTCACTGGGGCCATGACCGGGGGGATGCTCGCCAGAGCTGTCGCCGCGCCCGAGGAGGCGTCGTGACCCTGCACGCCCCGCGCGCGGTCGATGTGCTCGACGCCGTCGCCGATCGTCTCGCCCGGCGGTACGCCCGGGTGGCGAGCGCCGAGCAGGTGCACGCGCTCGTCATCGACAGCGCCCGCCGCTACCGGCACCTCGACCACCCCGCCGCTCACGCCCGCTCGCTGACCGCGCAGCTGGCCGGCGATCGGCTCGAGGCTCTGCGCTGGACGGCGGTCGCCCGGGGGCGCGCCGGGTCGCCCCCGTCGTTCCTGTTCGTCTGCGCGGGCAACGGCGGTCGCTCGCAGCTGGCGGCGGCTCTCATGCGCGCGGCCGTCGCGCCCGGGGTGCGGGTGACGAGTGCGGGGGTCTCGCCGGTGGCGCGCATCCTGCCCGCCGTGATCGAGTCGCTCGACGAGCGCGGGGTTTCGACGATCGGGGAGTACCCGAAGCCCATCACCCCCGAGTTCGTCGGCGCAGCCGACGTCGTGGTGCAGTTCGACTGCGGCGACCCGCTCGACGACCTGGCCGGGCCCGCTCTGCAGACCTGGAGCCTCGCCGCCGACGCCGCGAGCGGCAAGGCGGGCATGCGCCGCCAGCGCGACGAGCTGGCGGCGGCCGTGGTACGCCTGGCGCGCTCGCAGGGGCTCGACGCCGTCGAGCTCTAGCGGCGCACGCCGCGCGGCACGATGACGAACCGTGCGATGAGCACGCCGATCGCCGCCCCGACGAGCTGCGCGGCGATGTAGGCCGGGGCGCTCGCGGGCGCGATGCCGGCGAACGAGTCGCTCAGCATCCGCCCGAGCGTGATGCCCGGGTTGGCGAAGCTCGTCGAGCTCGTGACGAAGTAGGCGCTGCCGATGTACAGGCCGACAGCGGCGGGCACCCAGGCGGTCTGGTCGCGCAGCACGAGCGTCAGGATGACCGCCACGAGCCCCGCCGTCGCCACCACCTCGCCCAGCAGCAGGGGCAGCCCGGCGCGCTCGGTGGTGCTGAGGGAGACCGCCGCACCGCCGTACATGAGGTTGGCCAGCACCGCGCCCGCGGCGAATCCGACGAGCTGCGCGGCGATGGTCGGCAGGATCTCCCGAGCGGGCACCCGCCCGATGGCGGCGAGCGCGCCGGTGACAGCGGGGTTGAGGTGCGCGCCGTTGACGGGCCCGAGCACAACGATGAGCACGACGAGGGCGGCCGCGGTGGCGAGGGCGTTGATCAGCAGCAGCAGCCCGACGTCGTCGGTCAGGCGGGTCGCCATGATGCCCGAGCCCACGACGGTGGCGATGAGGCCCGCGCTGCCGAGGGCTTCGGCGAGCATCCGCACCCCGAGGGGGCGGGGCGGGGCGGCGGGCGTGGCGGCAGGGAGGTCGCGCTGGTCGGTCACCCGCACACTGTAGGGCATCGCATAGACTCGGGTCTATGCGAGCGTCCGCGCCACCCGCCGGCCCGAGCCGGGCCGCCGACGTGCTCGCCCCCGAGCTCACGGTGCTCGGCGACGCGACCCGCGGGGCGATCGCCCGCCTGCTGCTCGAGGCCCCCGACCGCGCGCTGACGGTCGGCCGCCTGACCGCCGCGCTCGGGCTGCGGCAGCCGACGGTGTCGCACCACCTGCGGGTGCTGCACGAGGCCGGGCTGCTCGAGCGGCGCCCGCAGGGGCGCGAGGTCTGGTACGCGCTGGCCGAGCCGGTCGCGGCTCGCCTCGAGGAGTGGGCGGCGCCCGACGGCGACGGCACGGTCAGCGGGGCGCTGCTCGGCCGCATCATCGACGACCTCGGCACCCGGTTCGCCGGAACCTTCTCGCGCGAGACCGTGCAGCGGGTGGTGCTCGAGAGCTACGACCTGCTGCGCGAGCGCGACGGCGCCGGGCGGGCGCTTCCCTCGGCGACCGCGCAGTTCGCGGCCGACCGGCTGAGCGCCCAGCAGCGCGGGGCCGACCTCGAGGCGCGGCGCGCTCGGGGGGCCGGTGAACCGCTCGAGGTGCTGTTCGTCTGCGTGCAGAACGCCGGCCGCTCGCAGCTGGCCGCCGCGATCATGCGCCACCTGGGCGGAGAGAGGGTGCGGGTGCGCACGGCCGGGTCGGCGCCGATCGACGCGATCCGCCCGGCCGTCGTCACGGCGCTCGACGAGATCGGGGTGCCGCTCGGCGGGGAGTTCCCGAAGCCGCTCACCGACGATGTCGTGCGCGCCGCCGATGTCGTGGTCACCATGGGGTGCGGCGACGCCTGCCCGGTCTACCCGGGCCGTCGCTACCTCGACTGGGCGGTCGACGATCCGGCCGGCCAGCCGCTCGACACGGTGCGCGGCATCCGCGACGACATCGACGCTCGCGTGCGCGGGCTGCTGCGGGACCTGCTGCCGTAGCGGGCACGCCGAGGGTAGCGCAGAAGCATAGATGTGTGTCTATACTTTGAGCCATGAAGAAGCATGACGACACCCCCGCCACGCCCACCGTCCTGTTCGTGTGTGTGCACAACGCCGGACGCTCGCAGATGGCCGCCGGCTACCTGCAGCACCTCGCGGGCGACCGCGTGACCGTGCTCTCGGCCGGCTCGGAGCCGAAGGACCAGATCAACCCCGTGGCCGTGCAGGCCATGGCCGAGGAGGGCATCGACATCGCGCACAACGTGCCGAAGGTGCTGACCGTGCAGTCGGTCGTCGACTCCGACGTCGTCATCACGATGGGGTGCGGCGACGCTTGCCCGATCTACCCCGGTAAGCGCTACGAGGACTGGGCGCTGGAGGACCCGGCCGGCCAGGGCATCGAGGCGGTGCGCGCGATCCGCGACGAGATCCGCGGTCGTGTCGAGGCGCTCATCGCCGAGATCGCTCCGGCGCCGGTGCACTGATCGACGCCTCCCGCTGACCGACGACGAGGGGCCCGGGGCGATGCGCCCCGGGCCCCTCGTCGCGCCAGCGGCTAGGTGCGGTCGCGCTCGCGCAGGGCGAGCACCATCGACGGCAGCGCGAGGGCGAGGCCCTCGAACGTCCAGAAGACCGCCATCGCGCCGTTCCACGTCACTTCGACCAGCACGGCGTCGTCGATGCTCACGACGACGAACCACACGAGGGCCACGGTCGCCGCGGCCAGCGTGATGCCGGCGAACCACCGGTAGGCGTCGACGTACGCACGATCGCGCACGCGCGCCTGCCGCTCGTCGAGGTACTCCTCCGGCAGGTCGGCGACGACGCGCACCGACATGCGCAGCGCCCACCAGACGATCGCGGCGAGGCCGACGACCCCGAGGGCGGCGAGCGACGGCAGCGTCATCCAGGCGACGGGCATGGCGACGAGCATCGCGATCATGAGCGCGACGATGCCGCGGCGCGCGGCGCGCGTGCGCATCCAGTCGAAGCGGGTGTCGCGCATGACGCTGTCGGCCATCTCGGCGACAGCCTGCTCGTTGCGGCGAGAGCGGGGGCTCGTGGTCATGGGTCAGTCCTCCTGCGTGGTCGGGAAGGGGGTCAGCGAGAACAGCTGCTCGACGGGGACGGCGAGCAGCTCGGCGAGGCGCAGGGCGAGCGCGAGCGAGGGCGCGTACTCGCCCCGCTCGAGGTAGCCGACCGTCTGGTAGTGCACGCCCACGGCGTCGGCGAGCTCCTGCCGGCTCAGGCCCGCGCGGGTGCGGTACTGCTCGATGCGGCTGTAGACCGGGTCATCGGCCTTCGGTTTGCGTCCCATGTCTGTAGCATAACTACTACATAGCAATAATGCAACAGGATGCGCACCCGGGCATGCAGAAGGGCCCCGCGCACGCGCGGGGCCCTTCGCGAGCTCTGCGGCCTCCGACCCGGGCGGTCGCCCGCCAGACCTAGGCCGTGGCGATCGCCACGATCGGATCGCTCGTCGGCGCCGGGCTGCCCGACGCGGGTTCGACCGTCACGCCCACCACGGTTCCCGCCTCGAACGCACCCTCGAGCACCTGCACCACGGCCCCCTCGTCATCGACGGCGAACAGGCCGGCCGGGGTCGGAACCCCGTCGGTGATGTACCAGAGCGCGTACCGCTCGTCGTCCGACAACGGGTCGAGGCCGTCGAAGACCATCGCCGACAGCCCCACCGACTCGCTCGCCACGAGGGTGGCCGTCGCGCCGCCCGCGACCTCGGCGGTCGTCGTCGTGACGTCGGGCGCCGCGACGATCGTCGCGAGCTGCTCGGTCGCGGTGGACCCCGCCGGCCGGAGGATGTCGGCCGTCAGCACGCCGCCGACGAACAGCGCGATGGCCGCGGCCGCCGCGGTGACGAGCAGCGCCGGCCGTGAGAACCAGCGGGCCTGGGCCCGAGCGGCGGCGGAACCCGCCGCGACCGGGGCGGCAGCATCCGTCGCCGCGGCAGGGTCGGCCGTCGAGGCCGGCACATCCGCGGGCAGCTGCGGCGTGACCGCGACCGCCGCCATCAGGGCGTCCTTCAGCGCGGGCGACGGTGCGACCGGCGGCACCGCCAGCCCCAGCGCGGCCCGCACGTCGGCGAACTCGTCGTCGTGCATCAGGTCGTCATCGTCGAGTCGACTCATGACGCCACCCCCAGTTCTTCGCGCAGACGGATCATGCCGTCGCGCAATCGTGTCTTCACGGTTCCCAGCGGAACCCCGAGCATGTCGGAGACCTCGCTCTGCGTGTAGCCCCCGTAGTAGGCGAGCTCCACCGCCTGGCGCTGCAGGTCGGTCAACCGGCTCAATGCCCTCTCCACCCGTTCATGCTCGATTCGCACCTCGACGCTCTCGGCGACGTGATCGAACTCGCGGTCGAGATCGCGGATGCCCACCTTGACGTCGCGGTCGCGCGACGACTGCGCGCTGCGCACGCGATCGATCGCCCGACGGTGGGCCATGGTGAGCATCCACGTCACCGCTCTCCCCTTATTCGGATCGAAGCGCGCGGCGGTTTGCCAGATCTCGAGCAGCACCTCCTGCAGCACCTCCTCCGACTGCGCGTGGTCTTTCAGCACGTGACGCACGAGGCCGAGCATGCGCGGAGCGATGAGGTCGTACAGCTCGCTGAACGCGCGCTGATCGCCGCCGGCGACGCGCTGCAGCAGGCGATCGGTGGCCTCGACCGTCACGTCGGCCGCGGGGGCGACGTCGTCGAGCGCAGTATCGGAAGGCACGAGTACCAGCATCGCAGTTCCTCCCTGGTCGTGGATCGGGAAACGCAGTGAACGGCAGCGGCCGGTGGGGCGGGGCTCGGGTCCCCTCCCCACCGGCCGGTGGTCGGTGCTGGCGACTACTCGATGCCGAGGTTCGCCGCGATGCCGCCGGCGAGCGCCTGCGCGGTCATCGGCATGTGGCTCGCGGCCTCCTTGAGCAGGTCGAAGTAGGCCGGGTCGCCCGCGATGTTCGCGTCGATCGCCGCGAGCAGCGTCTGCGCGTGCATCTCGAGCTCCGCCTGCACGGCCTCGGCCGGCAGCTCGGGAACGACCGAGTTGATCAGCTGACCGAACGACACCGCGTAGGCGCCGAGGTCGGCGACAGCCTGGTCGGCCAGTGCCTGGTCGCCGGTCGCCTTGCCGAGCGTGTAGTTGACGAAGAACGGGATGTGCGAGCGCCACGAGTCGAGGAACGGCTGCTCGGCGTCGGGGTAGGCGGAGCCGACGAGAGCGGCGACCTCGACCGAGTTCTCGTCGAGCGCGGCGACAGCGGCCTGCACCTGCGGCGTCGACAGGTCGCCGCCGTCCTGCAGGGCCTGGTCGATGGCCGCACCGGCCAGGTAGACGTGGTCAGCGAGCAGAGCGGTGAGCTGCGCACGCAGCTCGGCGCCGTCGCTGTTGACGGTGTCGACGACGGCGGCCTCCTCCATGGGGGCCTCCGCCTCAGCAGCGGTCGAGCATCCCGAGAGGACGAGAGCGGCAGCCAGGCCGAGGCCGGCGAACGCGATGGACTTGCGCATGTGATTCCCCTTTGTTGTGTGGTGTTGGTGTGATGCGGCCGGCGGCGCGCCCCGTGCCCTGCTAGCCCTCGACGATGACGCGAGCGTTCATCGTCAGGTGCGGCATGCAGAAGTACGAGTACTCCCCCGGCTCGGTGAAGGTGAACGAGAACGTGTCCCCCTCCTGCCCCATCGGCGCGAGCGCGTGATCGAACAGGCCGTCGGCCGACTGCGTGCCCCGCAACCCGGTGCTCTCGTTCACGTCGCCCCAGGCACCCGAGGTGATCGTGTGCCCGATGGCTTCGCCGTTGCGCCAGGTCACGGTGGTCCCGACCGGCACCGTGATGTCCTCCGGCATGAACCGGAGGCCGATCGTGATGACCTCGTCGGGGCCCGGCTGCAGAGGCTCGGCCGCGGCCGGCATCCCATCGCCGGCCGGCGGCAGCGGCGTCGCGTCGGCGATCAACGCCGGGGTCGACCCGGTGCAGGCGGCGAGCGCGACGAGCAGCGCCGGCACGACCACGAGGGCCAGTGCGGGGCGAGCAGTGCGAGCAGTCGGTGACATGCCTGGTGTTCGGCGCCCCGGGCCGGAGGGTTTGGCGCGGAGGGGGCGACTCAGCGAACTGCCAGGTTGGGGGCCGTGCGCACCGGCGCGCCCCGCGACGCTGGTGTCCCCCGAGCACAGAAGAGCCGGGCCGCAGAACGCCTCTCGGCGGAAGGCCGCTCGCAGCGGCGAAAAGTGGAGCCCGGGGTTACTGCGGCCCGGCTAGAGCAGTGTAACCGCGGGAGGCTGTGCGGCATTCCGCGGGCATCCCGGCCCCCGATGTCACACGTCACGGACTTTCACGGGCTGACGAGACCGACACGCCCGCGGAGGCACGCGATGAGGTCGAGAAGTCCGTGATTTGTGACAGGGCGCCGGTGGGGCGTCGGGATGCGGAGCGTCAGTCGAGCGAGCCCGCCCGCTCGAGGCGCGCGCAGGCGGTGAAGTCGCGCGCGCTCGCCGCGAGCCGCGCCGCCCGTGCCGTCAGCTCGGCCGCACGGGCATCGTCGGCTCCCGCGTCGGCATCGTCGGCCAGGTCGGCGGCCCCGGCCGCGGCCGTGCGGCAGAACGCCGCCGCGCGGTCGAACGCGACCGCGACGTCGCCCACGTAGACGCCGCGCAGCACGGCGTCAGCGAGCACCCGGATCTCGTCCGGCCCGGTCGGCGTCTCGGCGCCCGCCACCACCGGGTCGGCCGTCGCGAGCACCTCGCTGCCGCGCTGGAACAGCAGCGCGACCCCGTGCGGGTCAGAGCGGATCAGCGCCCGCAGCAGCGACAGCCGCCACAGTGCGCCGGGCAGGGTTCGCGCGCCCGCGCGCGACCACAGCTCGGCGAGCGTGTCGAGCCCATGCTCGTCGGTGAAGGCGACCATGCGCTCGACCAGATCGGGGTCGTCGCTCGCCCGCACCCGGTGCACGAGCGCCCGCGCCGAATCGTGCGCGATGCGCAGCGTCACGGCCGGGTCGAGCCCGCCCTCCTGCACCTCGAACGCCGCGCTCGGCAGGCGCACGGGGCGGCGGGGGCGCTCGGTCATGGCATCCACGCTAGCCCGCGGCGCACCGGGCCGCCTCGCGGTAGATTGGAGGCGGGCCTCTAGCTCAGTTGGCAGAGCAGCGGACTTTTAATCCGCGGGTCGTCGGTTCGAGCCCGACGGGGCCCACTTCCCCGCGAGCGCGATCGCGACGCCTGCGGCCGCCAGCAGCGCCCCGCCCGCATAGACGCCGTACGCAGCCGCCCACCATCCGGCGACGGCAAGCACGACCGTCAGCGTCATGACGACGGCGAGCGACACCGCCCGGCTCCGGGCATCCCACTCCGCGCGCCGACGACGGGCGACGCCGACGGCGAGGACGCCCGCGGCGAGCAGGAAGAGCGCCCACCAGGGGGTGATGTCATCGAGCAGGATGCGGCGCTGAGCGATGACGATGTCCTGGCCCGTCGTTGACCCCGTGATGGTCAGGGTGGCCGCAGTGCCCGGGTCGAACTGGTTCACCTCGGCGATGATCTCGTCCGTCATCCGGACCGCGCCGGTGTCGTCGACCGTGGCGCCGGAGAGCGCGCGCACGCCGACGACGCGGAGGGAGTGCGGGCCGACGTCGAGAAGGTCGAGGGGGATCCAGCCGACGATGCTCGCCCTGCCGTCGTCTGCGGCAACAGCCTCGCCGACGACGATCGGATCGGTCGTGACGACGAGGGCGGCTCTGCTCGACGGGCGCAGCCCGGTGGCCTCCACCTCGACCCGCACCCAGCGGTCGGCGCCAGTGACGGGCAGCTCCCCGACCGAGACGGGCGTACCGAGCCGCGATTCTCCGAGGATGCGGGTCAGCGCGGGGCCGATATCCGTGAAGAGCGACGAAGGATCGGGGTGCTCCACATCGACCGAGAGCACCCTCGTGAAGCCGCCGGAACGACGCGCGGCAGATGACAGAAGAGCGTCGACGACCGTGAACTCATCCAGCACGCCGTCGGCAACCACGAACTGTCCGACGGTGCGGGCACCGGCGAGCTCCGCCCGCACAGTGCTGCCGGGCGCGAAGCCGCTGACCGACTCGCGGGCGAGCTCGGGGATCGTACGCACACCGATCGGGTCGCGGAGGATGGTCGGCTTCTCGCCTGTGTCCCCCGGCCCGGCGGTCGGTGTGCTCGTCGGCGTGCTTGTCGGCGTGCTCGACGGCGATGGCGGCGACGGCGGGTCCGACGGTGCAGCGGGTGGTGAGGGAGCCGGCGGCGGAGGGGCCGTGACCGCGGTGATCGGCACGCTGAGCTGCGCGACCACAGCCGACAGGCGGTCGGTCGCGGGGATCGTGACCGTGATCACACACGTTCCCGAGCCGATCGCCCTGACCGCACCGGTCTCGTCGACCATGCACACGCCGCTGGTCCCGCTCCACGTCCGCGGGCCGGGGTGCAGCAGGGAGGTGGTCAGCAGCGCGCGGTCGGAATCGCCGACGGGGATTCCCGCCCGTCCGCTCGCGAGCCGCAGCACCCCGGCGACACGGAGCGGATCGACGATGACCTGCGACGTCGCGACGGCGTCGGTCCAGTTGTCGTTGCCGTTCCGGTAGGCGCTCACCTCGCAGATGCCTGCTGCCAAGATCACGAGTGTGCTGCCGTCGATCGCGCAGACGGCCGTCGTGCGAGCATCCCCGCCGACGCGGTAGACGATCTGATCGATGCCGTCGTCGAGGCGGGTCGCGTTCGACACCGCCGCCAGGGGGATCGCCGCGGTCTCGACCGTCACGCGCCCGCTCGGGAGGTTGGTGATCCGCTGGGGTTCCGGATCGATCGTGAAGCTCAACGGGGTGGACGTCGCGCTCTGGTAGCGCGCCGACGGGCCCAGGGTGGCGGTGAGCGTGCATCGGCCGGCACGGAGAAGCGTGATCTCGCCGGTCACCGCATCGATGGCACACGGGCCGCCCTCAGCAGCGGTGTAGCGCACCGCTCCTCCGGTCGGGTCGGCGGAGATCTGAACCGTGAGTCCCGGTGCTGCTCCCAACCAGGTCGGGTTCGACGACATGCCGCTTCGGAGGGAGATCGTGCGAGCGGCACGGTCGAAGCGCAGCACCGCGCGCTGGGTCGCCGCGGTCCAGTGCTCATTGCCCGACCGCGCGGCATCGACCACGCACTCGCCCGCGGCGTCGACGCGCAGCTCGCCGTCGACGAGCCGGCACGCGCCGTTCCCGTCGTCCACGAGCGTGAGGCTGATCGCTCCCATGCCGTTGTCGTTGACCGTCGCATTCGACTGCGGCGCGAGCGCAACGCTCGTCACGGTGGCCCAGCGGGTGGCGTCGGCATGGCCGGTGATGCTCTGCTCGCGCTTCCCGATCGTGAAGGTCACCTCGTCGGCCTGCGCCGAGTCGAAGCGTGCGCCCTGCGCGACGGCGGCACGCAGCGTGCACTCACCCGCTCCGAGGAACTCGACAAGCCCTGTCGCCGCGCTGACCCGGCAGGCGCCGGAGGCGGAGGCCGCGCTGTAGCTGACCGCTCCGTCGCCGACGCCGGCCGACGGCGTCGCGACAGCGCTGTGCGGCGCTTCGGCCCAGTCCGTAACGCTGGCCAGAGCCGCCGTGACCCCATCGAACGCGAGGCGGCGGGATGCCCGCTCGACCGTGATCGTCGCGCGCGCCTCAGCGGCCGACCAGTGGGCGTTTCCCGACCGCGAGGCGACGACGATGCATGAGCCCGCCTGGGTGAAGACGAGCCGCCCATCCACGATGCTGCAGCCATCGGTCGAGGCAGGGTCGACGCGGTACTGCGCCTCACCGATGCCGTCGGCGTTGGTCAACGCATCGGTACCTGAGGAGAGCGGCACCTCCGTCGCGTCGGCGGAGACGGTGCGGCCGGGGAAATCGGTGATGGTCTGGGCTCGAGGACCGATTCGGATGGTGGTCGAGCTCGAGGTCGCTCCGGCGCTTCGTGCCGTCTCGCTGACGGCGGTGCGCAGCACGCAGTCGCCGGCGCCCGTGATCGTGACGCGCCCGGTCGCGGCATCGACGGTGCACGCTGTCGTGCCGGGAAGCGTGGTGTATCGGATCTCGTCGCCGGTATCGGTCGTGCTCGGCACACCGAGCACATCGAGCTCCGTGGTCGACCAGTCGTCGACCGCCGCCGGGACGGGTGCGGTTCCCGTCGCGGTCGGGATGCGCAGAGCGATCGTCCGCGCCGCCTTGTCGCTCACGGTGATGAGAGCGCGGGTCACGGCATCTGTCCAGTGGCTGTTGCCGCCGCGGCGCGCCTCGACCACGCAGGTGCCGGCGGATTCCGCGGTCACCTGCCCATTGGCGATCGAGCACTGCGCCGTGTTGCTCTCGCCAGTGGCCAGGATGTACTCGATCGCGCCCAGGCCGGCCGTGCGCGTCGTCGCCGACGAGTCGGCGACGAGGGCGAGCTGCGGGCTCGACAGCGAGAGCGACGCATCGGCGAGCACGAGCTCTTGGGTGCGCTTGCCGACCGTGAAGGCGACCGTCGACGCGGTCGCGCTCTGATGCCGTGCGCCCTGGCTGATGTCCGCGGCGAGCTGGCACAGGCCGGGGCCCTCGACCGTCACGACACCCGTGGCCGCGTCGATGCTGCACACCCCGTCGCTGCTGACTGTTCGGTAGGAGATGGTGCCGTCGTCAGCGCCGAGCGACGGCGTCGCATGGATGTGGGGCCCGGTCTGGCCCCAGTCGGAGAGGTCATCGGGGTCGTCGAGCGTGAGGGTGCGGGAGGCTCTGGTGACCGTGAAGCTCGTCGTCACCGAGGCCGCCGGCTCGTAGACCGTTCCGCCGACTGTGCCGCCCTCCTGATCGGCGACGAGCGTGCAGTCGCCGATGCCGAGCAGTTCGAGCGTCACCTGACCGCCAGCGTCGAGCACGATGCGGCAGACGTCAGGGGTCTCGGTGCGCACCGACGGTGAGAGGCCTGATGTCGCCGTCGCACGCACCGAGGCCGAGCTCGCCGAGATGGTCGTGTCGCTGACGGGATCGAAGGCGACGGTCTGCGGGGACGTCGTGACGAGCGAGACCGACCGGATGGCGCCCGAGCTGAGAATCGTGCCCGTGTTGCTGATGATGTCGGCCCGGTAGTACCAGGTGTCGCCCGCGACGATCGCCACCCCGGCCTGCGCGAGCGTGATGCTGAAGGGCGTCGAGAACGACCCCGCGAAGGATGTGGGGGGGTTGGTGCTCGCGTTCTCGGCGATGTCCTGATCGTCGAGGATCTTCACGAGAGTGGTGCCCGAGGCCAGGGTGGAGTTCTTGCTGAGCGTGAACGCGACGAGCGAGCTCGTCTGGTTGGGATCGATCGACCCGTTGAGGGTTGCGCCGGTTCTGGAGACCGACGTGGCGGGCTGCGTCGTGACGACGGGGGCCGCGACGGGCTCCGTGGTCGTGAAGGACTGTCGGCTGCCGTAGTAGCTCGTCGTGACGCCGCTGGTGGTCACGTCGACGACGATCCGGTAGTAGTAGATGGTGCCGGACTGCAGCCCGGTCAGTCCGCCGGAGACCGCCTGCGGGGTGGTCGCGTTGGTCGTCGTGCCCATCTGTTTGGAGGCGGCGCCGCGGAAGTTCGGGTCGGTGCCCCACTCGAAGCGCACGACCGATCCCGCCACGCCGTTCGGGTCAGCGGTTCCTTCCAGGGTCGCCGTCGTGTCACCCACGGCGCTCGGCGCGAGCGTCACGACCTCGGGCGGAATGGCCTCATCCGTGATCGTGGGGGGATCGATGACGGTGTCTCCGCAGGTTCCGCGCGCAAGCACCTGCTGGAACGTCGACGGGCTCGAGCCGACGATCGTCGTGCCGATCTGGGCCGTGGCGCTGTTCGTGACGCTGAACGGCTCGCCATCGACACAGGTCGGCGTCACCATCGAGTAATCGATCTCGATGCGGCCGCCCGCGGGCACCGAGAGCGGGCCGGAGAAGACGAGGTCGCCGGTCGTGATGTCGATCGACGGCTCTCGGACGGTCAGCGCCGACTGCACGCCGGACGAGGTGTACGACCGCCCGACTCTCGTGCCAGCGACGTAGGACAGGCTCGCGTCGGCCTGGTCGATCACGCGGTCCACCGTGACGGCCGACGTGCCGCTGTTGACGATGCTCAGGGTGTAGCGGAGCGTCGTCGCGAGGGGATCCTGCGAGACGACGACGGTCGTCGACACCGTCTTGGTGGTGCGCGCATTCACCACGACGTCGTTGGTCTTGATGGTCGCGAGCGCGATCTGCGGAATGGTCGTGTGCTTGATCTGGGTGCCGCTCGAGACCTGCGCGACGGGCAGAACGGGCACAGCCGCGCTCGTCGCTCCGACGACCCGGAAGGTGTACGTCGCCACATAAGAGAGGCTCTTGGTGTTCGCCCGGATGCCGTTCGCCACCGTGCGGAGGTTGCGGATCAGCAGCACATTGCTGAACTGGCAGGTGTTCTCGGTCGTGCATGATCGCGCGTTCGACAGCGTGGTGCCCAGCTGGATGCGGGACGACTCCAGCCGCACCGAACCAGCAGGCCACGACGACCGCGCCGCGGGCGACAGCCACATCATGTCCTTGTCCGGAGACGACGTGCCCTCCCCGATCTGGCCGGTGTCGCCCTCGACGGTCACGGTGAAGGTCTGCCCCACGGTCATGCCCGCGGTGTCGACCGGTCCCGTCACCACGCTGGTGACCTTGTTGGAGTTGGCCTTGATGGTCTCCTTGACCTGGGAGAAGCTGAAGATGCAGCTGGCGAGGGCGGTCGACGCCGCGAGCCCGGGCATACCGGAGTACACGGTGACCGTGTGGGCCTGCGCCCGTGTCGTGGGTGCCCCCGCCTTGACGAGGAAGAAGGCCGTTCCGCTGCCATTGGCCGCGAGCGTTCCGATGCTGCGCGCCGTGTCGTTCGGATCCGCTGCCGTGACCGAGCCGCCGGCGAAGCCGCCGACCGACACCCAGAGGTCGCTGCGGGCCGTGGTGGACGACACGACGTACCCCAGGTACGAGGCATCCATGCGCTGGCTGGCCGCGCTGTCGATGTAGAAGACCGAGCCGTGGCTCGGTGCGATGGTGATGCCGTTCTGCGTCGTCGTCGAGCTGCAGGCCGGCACCACGGCCTGGGCGGGGGTCGACGCTCCGAGAACGCTCGAGAACAGTCCCGCAACGAGCGCGAGCACGACGGAGAAGGCGACGATCCGTCGCCGCGGTCCTGCTGCGGGTCGCACGACCCCCGACGCGTGCATGTCCGTTCCCCTGTTCGTCCCAGCGCGCACCGTCCATCGACGTGAGTGCAGTACACCTTCGCGCCGATCGCGGACCGTTCGCACCGGTCCTCGCGCGCAGAGTGACGCTTTGCGTCAATGGGGTACAGACGTGCCCCGAGTCGGGGTACGACATCCACCGGACCCGCGGTACTGACACCCCGTCGGTTCGACTAGTTGTTGAAGCCGTCGCGGGGCCCGGGGGTGTCGTCGAGCACCCGGAAGGTGCCGATGGTCGTCTCGCCGTCCGACTCGTACACGTCGATGTTGTAGACCGCGTTCGGGTCGGGGTCGGAGCGCACGAGGTTGCGCGTGAACTCGAGCTCGCTCACCCGGATGTAGCCGAGCTTGCCGCCCTCCGCGCGGGCGATGATGAGGTCGGGCACGCGATCGTTGATCGCGCTGCCGAACGTCTCGCCGTTCGCGTTGACCTCGAACTCGACCTGATCGCCGTAGATCTCGTCCGACGGCGCGACGGCCGCGGTGAACATGTCGCCGAGCGTCGGAGCGAGCGCGAATCCGCCCCCCACGACGAGCAGGCCGCCCGCGATCATCACGATGGTCTTCGGTGCAATGGCCATGGTCGACTCCCCCGTCGAATGCGTGCGACACGCACGCGGGGTGCAGCCCCCTGCCCCCCGCGCTTATCCAATCAGCAGATCACAGCGCGGTACAGCCCGCGGGGCACCCCCCGTTCGTGGGGAGTTCGCCGAGGCGATCGACGGGATGCGCCGCTCAGGCAGGCCGGCAGATGCCCCAGCTGCCCGACCACGAGGCCCCGGGCTCGATCCACCGCAGCCCGACGCCGGAGTTCAGGGCGTCGGCGGGCGCGGTCATGGGCTCGACGGCGATCGCCGTGACGGGCCCCGAGGCGGTCGGGAAGCTGCGGGTGATGAACAGCTGCAGCCACTCCCAGTCGCCCTCCTGCCACACCTCGGTCTCGGTGCCGTCGGGGGCGGCGAGCACGGTGCGGATCATCCCGTCGGCGTCGGGCTCGACGCGGAAGGCGTCGTCGAGCGCGAGCTCGCCGACCCGTCGACCCGCGCGGAGATCCCATGCCCCCGTCGCCGGCTCCATGCCGACGGGGTTCAGCCGGTCGTCGACCATGACGTGCTCGGCCGTCTGGGCGGTGAGGGTGAGCTCGTCGACCGGGTGCGCGCCGACGCGGATGAACGGGTGGGTGCCCACGGCGTACGGCGCGGGCTCGCTGCCGAGGTTGGTAACGCTGTGGGTGACCGTGATGCCGTTGCCGGTCAGCCGATACTCGACCGTCGTCCAGAGGTGGAACGGCCAGCCGTGCTGCGGCACGACCGCGGCGCCGAGCGTGACGGCGTCGTCGCGCTTCTCGACCAGCTGGTACGGGGTGTTGCGCAGCAGACCGTGGATCGCGTTGGTGCGGTCGACCTCGGTGAGGTCGAGCTGCAGCACCGCATCCTGATGCACCCACCGGCCGTCGCGCACGCGGTTCGGCCAGGGCACGAGCACGATGCCGCAGCCGAAGGGCGCCGTCGACCCCTCGTCGAATCCCTGCACGAGGTCGTGGCCGTCGACCGTGAGCTGCCGCAGCGCGGCAGCGACCGAGGTGATGACGGCCTCGACGGGGCCGTGGGCGCCGTCGTGGAGCAGGCGGTACTGCTCGCCGGTGGGGGGTGCCGGCAGGTGCGTGGTGGTCATGCGGTCATGCTACGCGGGCCGCGGTGTCGGTCACAGGCGGCGCGGGGCGACCGTGGTGACGCTCAGGCCCGCCGCGCGCAGCGGCTCGAGCGCCGCATCCGTGGCCGCGTCGTCGGTGATGAGCTCGTCGAGCTCGTCGAGCCCGCAGACCCTGCCGAGGTGCACGCGACCGAGCTTCGACGCGTCGGCGGCGAGCACGCGGCGCGCCGCGCAGGCAACCATGCGCCGCTTGACCTCGGCCTCGGGCAGGTTCACGTTGGTCACGCCCGCGGTCACGTCGATGCCCGTGGCGCCGATGATCGCGAGGTCGACCCGCACGTCGTCGAGCAGCGTGGTCGCGAGCGGGTTGACGAGGCTGTGCTGCAGCGACCGCACGGTTCCGCCGGTGACGACGACCGTGAAGCGCGGGATGGCCGGCTCGAGCGCGAGCGCGATGGCGAGCCCGTTCGTCACCACCACGAGCTCGTCGAGCTCGGGCCGCGCGACGAGCTCGTGCGCGACCGCGAGCGCGGTGGATCCGACGTCGAGCAGCACGCTCTCGCCCGAGCGCACCCGCCCGGCGGTCTCGGCCGCGATCGCGCGCTTGGCCCGGGCGAGCCGGGTGCGCGACTGCTCGAGGCTCGACTCGCGCTCGGCGACGAGGCCGCGCGGCATCGCGCCGCCGTGCACGCGGGTGACGCGGCCCTCGCCCTCGAGCGCGGCGAGGTCGGTGCGCACGGTCACCTCGCTCACGCGCAGCTCGCGCGCGAGGTCGACGACGCGCGCGAATCCGCGGTCGGCCACGAGCAGCGCGAGGCGCTCGCGGCGCTGGGGCGCAGCATCCATCAGCCGGCCTTTCGATTTCTGTCGATATCGGAAGCGTACCGCTTGCATTTTCGAAAGCAACGGGCCGTACCATCGTGAGGTGCCGATCCGCTTCCATTCCACGACGCTCGCCGACGGGCGCGAGCTCATCTACGTCGACGACGCCGATACCGCGCTCGGGCCCGAGCGGTCGATCGACCGCCGCGTGCTCGACCCGCGCCCCGAGACCGCCACGATGCGGCAGGACGTGCTGACCGGCGAGTGGGTGTCGATCGCCAGCAACCGGCAGAACCGCGTCTTCATGCCGCCGCCCGATCAAGACCCGCTCGCGCCGCAGAGCGACGAGAACCCGAGCGAGATCCCGAGCCTGTACGACGTCGCCGTCTTCGAGAACCGGTCGCCGAGCTTCGGCCCGGCGCTCACGCACGAGAACGCACCGCAGGGCCTGGACGACCTCACCACGATCGGCCTCGAGCGCAGCCGCACGAGCGTCGGACGCTGCGAGGTCGTGTGCTTCTCGCCCGACCACGAGGGCTCGTTCGGCTCGCAGACGGTGAGCCGGGCCCGCACGGTGATCGAGGCGTGGGCGCACCGCACCGCCGCGCTCAGCGCGATGCCGGGCATCGAGCAGGTCTTCCCGTTCGAGAACCGGGGCGCCGAGATCGGCGTGACCCTGCCGCACCCGCACGGGCAGATCTACGCCTACCCGTTCATCACGCCCCGCACGACCGCCCTGCTGCGGTCGATCGACGCGGTCGGGCCCGACCTCTTCGCGCGCATCCTCGACACCGAGCGGGCCAGTGGCCGCGTGGTGCTCGAAGGCGAGCACTTCACCGCCTTCGTGCCGTTCGCGGCGCGGTGGCCGATCGAGGTGCACCTGCTGCCGCACCGCCAGGTGCCCGACTTCGCCGGGCTCACCGAGGCGGAGAAGGACGAGCTCGCACCGCTCTACCGGCGCCTGCTGCGCGGCATCGACGCGCTCTACGAGACGCCGACGCCCTACATCGCCGCCTGGCATCAGGCCCCTGTTTCGCGGGGGCGTGACACCGTGCGGCTCATGCTGCAGGTGACGAGCCCCCGGCGCGGCCCTGAGAGACTGAAGTTCCTCGCCGGCTCGGAGGCCGCCATGGGCGCCTTCATCGGCGACGTCGCGCCCGAGGCCCAGGCCGCATTCATCAGAGAAGGAATCGCACGCGCTCATGACTGACATCCGCGACGACGCCCGCGCCGGGTTCGAGGCCGTGTTCGGCCGGGCCGCCGACGGGCTCTGGTCGGCCCCGGGCCGGGTCAACCTCATCGGCGAGCACACCGACTACAACGAAGGTTTCGTGCTGCCCTTCGCGATCGACCGCCGCACGGTCGTGGCCCTCGGCGTGCGCGACGACCGCCGCGTGCGGGTGGCGAGCACCTTCGCCGACGAACTGGCGGAGATCGACCTCGACGCGCTCGCGCCCGACGCCCTCGGCGGATGGTCGGCCTACCCCCTCGGCGTCGCCTGGGCGTTCAGCGAGTTCGGCGCCGACCTCGGCGCCGTGCCCGGGGTCGACCTGTTCATCGACTCCGACGTGCCGGTCGGCGCGGGGCTGTCGAGCTCGGCCGCCATCGAGAGCGCCGTCGCCCTCGCCCTCAACGACGTCTGGCGGCTCGGCCTCGACCGCCGCACCCTCGCGCGCGTCGGCCAGCGGGCCGAGAACGTCGCCGTCGGCGCCCCCACCGGCATCATGGACCAGTCGGCCTCGCTGCTCGGCCAGGCCGACCACGCCGTCTTCCTCGACTGCCGCACGCTCGAGAGCGAGCTCGTTCCGCTCGGTCTCGCCGAGGCGGGCCTCGCCATCCTCGTCATCGACACGGGCGTCAAGCACAGCCACGCGACCGGCGGCTACGGCGAGCGCCGAGCCGCCTGCGAGCGCGGGGCCGCGGCCCTCGGGCTGTCGAGCCTGCGCGACGCGACGGTCGACGACCTGCCCCGCGCGCAGCAGCTGCTCGACGACGTCACTTTCCGCCGCATCCGCCACGTCATCACCGAGAACCAGCGCGTGCTCGACACCGTCGCGGCGCTGCGGGCCGAGGGCGCCGTGGCGATCGGCGAGCTGCTGGATGCCTCGCACCGCAGCATGCGCGACGACTTCGAGATCTCGGTGCCCGAGCTCGACCTCGCGGTCGAGAGCGCGGTCGCCGCGGGAGCGCTCGGCGCGCGCATGACCGGGGGTGGATTCGGGGGCGCGGCCATCGCGCTCGTGCGGCTCGGCGACCTCTCGCGAGTTCAGGTGGCCGTCGACAACGCCTTCGGCGAGCACGCGTTCGGCCAGCCCGACACCTTCGTCGTCACGGCTTCCGACGGGGCGGCGCGCAACTAGGCGGCGGCATCCCGCACCCCGGCCCCCGCCGGGCTACCAGCGGTTCTGCGCCTGCTCGGCCCAGCCCACGAGCCCGTCGACGCTGACGCGCGTGCCGCTCGTGTCGAGCATCCACCCGCTCCAGGTTCCCAGCGCCTGGTGGATCGTGCTGGCGACGACGAGCGCGTTCGTGCGCTCCAGCCGGCGGTGCCACGGCGTCAGCGTGACGTCGGCGTGCTCACCGACGATCCGCCACGGCGAGGCCTCGTCGTCGAGGTCGTACTGCCAGGTGAGCTCCTCGGCGATGTAGTGCTGCACGCCGTCGACGAACACCGCGTTCTCGGTCGAGCCGGTGCCGTCGGTCCACTTCCCGCCGAGCTGCAGGCCGACGCGGCGACCGTCGACGAGCCCCGAGCCGGCGGCCCAGTTCCACGTCATCCGGTACGGCCAGCGGCCGCGCCCGCGGTCGAGCACCGCCCAGCTGCCCTCGCCGACCGCGAACTGCCGACCGTCGACGGTGATCGTGCCCGACACCGGGCGGGCGACATCCTTCAGGGTGTACTGGAAGAGGCTGTCGCTCCACGGCACGACCACGCCGAGTGCGTCGCCGGCGTCGGGGCTCGTCACATCGATCGCGAACCCGGGCGCCGTGCCCCGGATGCTCGTGGCCGAGCCCGCGGCGTGCATCCGCAGCTCGCTCGCCCCGAGGCGGCCGCCCCAGCGCGCGCTCGCCTCGAACGGGGGCAGCGTGTCGGGAATGCTCGTGCCGCGCGCGAAGGGCTCGAGACCTCCGATCGTGCGATGGGCACCGGTGGCCCGCTCGACGAGGTAGATCGACGGCACGGCGGCGTAGTCGAGGCTGGCCACCGTCATCCCGACGAAGAGGTCGGGGGTCATGATGCCCCAGTACTCCCAGCGCTTCGAACGGCCCCAGCCGCGCAGCGGGCTGCGGTGCAACGGGGTGCGGGTGCGACCGACCGCGGCGGGGTTGAGGCGCCCGGTGGGCAGGCAGAGGTCGACGGGGTCGGTCAGCTCGGGCAGCGTCATCGGTGCCGGTTCCTTCGATTCAGGAGCGCCGGGTGCGCGGCTCTCAGCGGGAGATGGCGAGCGCGGCCGCCGTCGAGCTGAGCACCTGGTCGGCGAAGGCGGCGTCGTCGGAGACCTGACGGCCGTAGCTCGGCACCATCTGCTGCAGGCGCGGGCGCCAGCCCTCGAGACGGTCGGCGAAGCACCGCTCGATCAGGTCGAGCATGATCGAGGGCGCGGTCGACGCACCCGGCGAGGCGCCGAGCAGGCCGGCGATCGAGCCGTCGGCTGCGGCCACGACCTCGGTGCCGAACTGCAGCGTCCCGCCCTTGCCCGGAACGTTCTTGATGATCTGCACGCGCTGACCGGCCGTGAGCTGGTACCAGTCGTCGCCGTTCGCGGCCGGGTAGAACTCGCGCAGCGCATCGAGCTTCTTGTCGCGCGTCGCGAGCAGCTCGCCCACGAGGTACTTCACGAGGTCGACGTTGCGCAGGCCCACCTGCAGCATCGGAACGATGTTGTGCCAGCGGATCGAGCCGAACAGGTCGAACCACGAGCCCGTCTTCAAGAACTTCGGGGTGAAGCCGGCGTAGGGGCCGAACAGCAGGCTCGGCGTGCCGTCGACGACACGGGTGTCGAGGTGCGGCACCGACATCGGCGGCGCCCCGACCGAGGCCTTGCCGTAGATCTTCGCGTTGTGCTGGGCGACCACCGCGGGGTTGTCGCTGCGCAGCCACTGCCCGCTCACGGGGAAGCCGCCGAAGCCGCGGATCTCGCGGATGCCGCTCTTCTGCAGCAGGGGCAGGGCGTGCCCGCCCGCGCCGACGAACACGAAGCGGGCCGTGACCTCAACCGGGGTGCCGCCGACCTCGTGGCGCATCGAGAGCTTCCACAGCCCGTCCTTCGTGCGACGGATGCCCGTCACGCGGTGCTCGAGGTGCAGCGTCGCGCCGTTCTCGACGAGGCCGTCGATCAGCGCACGCGTGAGCGCGCCGAAGTCGACGTCGGTGCCGGCGGCCATCCGCGTCGCGGCGATCCGCTGCGCCTTCGCGCGGCCCGGGATGACGAGGGGTGCCCACGAGCGGATGACGGCGGGGTCATCGCTGAACTCCATGCCCGCGAAGAGCGGGTGGTCCTTGAGCGCCTCGAAGCGCTTGCGCAGGTATGCAACGTTGGCCTCTCCCCACACCATGCTCATGTGCGGAGTCGCACTGAGGAACGCCTGCGGCTCGGGCAGCACGCCCGCCCCGACGAGGTACGACCAGAACTGCCGCGACACCTGGAACTGCTCGTTGATCTTCACCGCGTTGGTGATGTCGATCGAGCCGTCGGGCCGCTCGGGGGTGTAGTTGAGCTCGCAGAGGGCCGCGTGGCCGGTGCCCGCGTTGTTCCAGGGGTTCGAGCTCTCGAGGGCGACATCGCCCAGGCGCTCGTAGATGCGGATGCGCCACGAGGGCTCGAGCTGCTGCAGCATCGTCCCGAGCGTGGCGCTCATGATGCCGCCGCCGATGAGGGCGACGTCGATGGGTTCGGTCACCCGCCCAGTTTAGCCGCGCTTCACAGCGCCCCCTCCGCCCGGCACTAGGCTGGCGCGGTGATTCTGCCCCTTCTTTCGATCGGCGTGATCGGGGGCGTCTTCGCGGGGCTGTTCGGGGTCGGCGGCGGGCTGGTGATGGTGCCGCTGCTCCTCGCGTTCACCCGTCTCGACCAGCGTCAGGCATCGGCGACCTCCCTCCTCGCCATCGTGCCGACCGCCATCACTTCCGCCGCGCAGTACGGGTTCCGGGGCGAGATCGACGTCGGGGCGGCCGCACTTCTCGCGATCGGGGCTCTCGCGGGAGCCCCGCTCGGCACCCTCCTCCTTCGGCGCATCTCGCTGGTCTGGCTCAAGTGGCTCTTCATCGCGGGGCTGGCACTGACCGCGCTGCGGATCGTCGTGGAGGTACCCCAGCGCGACGGCGCCGTCGACTACGGTGCGGTGGCGGTCGTGGGACTGGTTGGTCTCGGCCTGCTCATGGGAGTCGTGGCCGGACTGCTCGGGGTCGGCGGCGGGATCGTGGCGGTCGCCGCCTTGATCGCGATCTTCGGCATGGGGGACCTCGCCGCCAAGGGCACCTCGCTCCTCGCCATGATCCCGGGAGCCATCGCCGGCACGGTCGCGAACCGGCGCGCCGGGCTCGTCGTGGTCAGAGACGGGCTCATCGTCGGACTCGCCGCAGCCGCGAGCTCGTTCCTCGGCGTTCTCGCGGCCTTCTGGCTGCCACCGGCCATCAGCGCGTGGCTGTTCGCAGGGCTGCTCGTCGTCGCGATCGTGCAGATGGCGCTCCGCCCGACCGCGCGCCCGGAATCCTGATGATCCCGGCACTGCATCCGCGAGAATGACCTCCATGATCGACCTCCCGAGCGACAGCGACCGCGATTCCCGCGCGACATCGACGGTGTCGAAGGTCATCGGCATCCTGCAGGCTGTCTCGCGATCCGAGGGACCCATCGGCGTTCGCGAGCTCTCCCGCGTGACCGGGATCGATCGCAGCGCGGTCAGCCGGATCGCCACCGCACTGCGGGAGCTCGGAGTGCTCGCGGCGTCGAACGATGGCTCCTGCGCGCCCGGCCCCGAGCTGTGGGCTCTGGTCGACCGACTTCGTCGCGCCTCGCCGATGGACGTCGAGACTGCCCGCGTGGTCGAGAACATGGCCGCGACGACCGAGGAGACCGTTCTCTCTCTCGTCGGGGGGAGCGAGACCCAGCACGTCGCACATGTCGCGGTGGGCCGAGGGCCGGTGACGGTCGTGCTCGCACCCGGCACGGCGTCGCCGTTCGCCGGCGCAGGGCGCGCGATGCCCGGCGACGCGCACGATCGCGTCATCGCGTCATCCGTGGCCGGTGCCGTCTTCCTGGTGCGGGAGGTCGGCGTCGACGAACGCGGGCGCAGCTGGAGCTTGGCGGTCGCGATCCCCGACCAGCGCGCTATGCCGGATGCGGTGGAGCGGGCGACGGACGCGCTCGATACGGCCGTCTCCGAGCTGCGCCGAATCGCCCCGGTGGTCAGTCGGCCAGCGACTGGTCGGTCGTGAGGTCGATCGACGCCCACAGCTCGTAGCCGAGCGGCGCCAGGGCGTCGAGAAGCTCGCGGCGCACGACATCCTGCCCGTCGACCGTCCACGTTCCGGGCTCGACCACGATGTCGATCTGCAGGTAGAGCTTGCGCCCGAGCTTCGACATGCGCAGGTACGGGTCGCCCAGCCCGTGCCGGTCGCGCACCGCATCCACCGCCGCCATCACCTGCTGCTGCACGGCGGCCGAGGGCGCGCCCTCCAGCAGCTCGTAGATTCCCGACCGCAGGAAGCGGACGGGCAGCGGGGCGAGCATCGCGACGGCGATGAGCACGAGCATGGGGTCGAGATAGCGCACCAGCCCGCTGGCCTGCGTGCTGGCGATGAGCACGGCGACCACGGCGCCGGCGACCATCACGGCGTTGCGCACGGCCCCGGCCCGCCACTGCAGCCCCTCGACCCGCACGAGCTCGGAGTCGCCTGCGCGCCGCAGCAGGTGCGCGGCGAAGATCGTGCTGGCCACCGCCGAGAAGGCTCCGTACAGCACCACCGAGAGCGGTGCGACGTCGCTGCCGCCGTCGAGGATGAGCACGATCGCGTCGAGCGCCGCGATCAGCAGCGTGCCGAGCATCGCGACACCCTGCAGCACGATCGCGAACGGCGTCAGCGCCTCGCGCCCGAAGGGGTAGCGCTCGGAGGGGCCGGCCTCGACCGCGCGCGAGGCCCGCAGGGCGAGCCAGGTCAGCGAGAGGCCGATGATGCCGTAGACCCCGTCGAACACGATGATGCGCGAGCCGACGAGCAGTCCTCCGACCACCGCGACCAGCGAGATCGCGAGCGCCACGACGACCGACTGCAGCAGAGCGGTGCGCTCCGGGAGCGCGGCACGGGTCACGCGCTCAGGCTAGCGGTGAGGCCCCGCGACGGGAACCCGCGGCCTCAGAGTCCGAGCTCGGCGAGCGCCGCATCCATGGTTCGCAGCATGAGGGCGTAGCCCTCGTCGTTGGGGTGCAGCCCGTCGGCGGCCATGAGCTCGGGGGCGCCGGCGATCCAGGTGGAGGCGCCGGCGATGTACGGCAGGTCGTAGCGCTCCGCCGCCTCCTGCACCCACCGGATGACCGTGAGGTGCGACTCGGGGCGATCGGGTCGGTACCAGAACGGCTCGACGACGACGAAGCGGGCGTCGGGCAGCGCCGTGGTCAGACGCTCGAAGTCGGCATCGATCTGCTGCTCGATCGCCGTACCTGCGCGGTCGAACGAGAAGGCGTCGTTGAGGCCCATCGTGATGATCACGATGTCGGGCTGCTGCGCGATGATGAGCGCGGGCAGGTCGTCGTCGGCGAACGATCGGCGGTTGTTGATGAAGCCCAGACCGTTGACGCTCGGGTTGAACTCGCGCCAACCGCGCAGCTCGGCGAGCTGCGTCGACCAGCGCAGCGAGAGGTCGCTCGCCCCGGTGCCGAGCGTGTACGAGTCGCCGTAGAACGCCACGAGCGGCCGGCCGTCGTCGGCGGCGGGCTCGGCGGGCGGGGCGGCGGCGGGCGTGCATCCGGCAAGAACGGAGAGCGCGGCGGCCGCCGTCGCGAGACGGGCCAGCAGACGGGGGCGGCGGATGCGCATGCCGACTATTCGATGCCCTCCGGCTGAGGGTTCGCCCGGCGCGGCGGCCCACCTGCCTGCCTGCCTGCCTGCCTGCCTGCCTGCCTGCCTGCCTGCCTGCCTGCCTGCCTGCCCACGCCTACCCGGCAGTCAGCCCCTCCGCACCTTCCAGAACTGCGGATTCACATGAAAAGGAGTCAGGTTGATCCGCAGATCTGGAAGCGCGTCGCGAGAACACCAGGCCCCGTCATCCCGCGTCAGCGACGCACGGGATCGGAGCCGCGGGCACCGCCGGTGCGAGCATCGCTCCGGCCGGCGGCGCTACAGCTCGTCGGCCCGCACGGGGTCGAGGGTCGGGCGCTTCGCGGTGCGGTGGTCTCCCGATGAGCGCCCCGTGAGGCGGCGGCCGATCCACGGCAGCACGTAGCGGCGCCAGTACTCGGCGGTGCGCGGCCGGGCGACGTCGGCGAGCGGCGCGCCGTCGTCCGGCGCTGCCACCGGCACCGCGAGCGCGGCGAGCACGTTGGCGGCCGCGCGCGCGTGGCCGAGCGCGTTGAGGTGCAGCTTGTCGACCGACCAATAGCGCAGCTCGGGAAGATGCGGGTCGAACCAGTTGTCGACGAACAGCACGCCCGACCCCTCGAGGCGCTCGCGCACGGCGACCGCGAGGGCGTCGCCCCGGCGCGCGAACGTCGGCCCCATCGGGATGTGCCGGGTCGGGTTGCCGCCGCTCACGACCATCACGCGAACGCCGGTCGCCCGGGCGTCGAGGGCGCCGGCGACCAACCGGTCGGCGACCGCGTCGATCGACACCCGCGGCCGCAGGATGTCGTTGCCCCCGCCGTTGATGCTCAGCAGCTGCGGGCCGAGCGCGAGCGCCGCCGGCAGCTGGTCGTCGAGGATCGGAGCGAGCAGCCGACCGCGGATTGCGAGGTTGGCGTAGCCGATCGACCCGCCCGCGGCGTGCGCGAGCGCCGCCGCCACGAGGTCGGCCCATCCGCGCGGGCTGCCATCGGGCCGCTCATCGCCCATGCCCTCGGTGAAGCTGTCGCCGATCGCGGCGTAGCTCTGCACGACGGCGGCCATGGGGAGGGGCGGGCGCTCAGCGCTTCGCGGCGACCAGCTCGGCGATCTGCACGGCGTTGAGCGCCGCACCCTTGCGCAGGTTGTCGTTGCTGATGAACATCGCCAGGCCCCGGCCGCCGGGCACACCCTCGTCGGCACGGATGCGCCCGACCAGCGAGGGGTCGACGCCGGCCGCATCGAGCGGGGTGGGAACATCCATCAGCTGAACACCCGGCGCGTCGGCCAGCAGCTCGCGCGCGCGCTCGGGGCTGATCGGGCGGGCGAACTCGGCGTTGATCGAGAGCGAGTGGCCCGTGAACACCGGCACGCGCACGCAGATGCCGCTGACGCGCAGCTCGGGCAGCTCGAGGATCTTGCGCGACTCGTTGCGCAGCTTCTTCTCCTCGTCGGTCTCGCCGAGACCGTCGTCGACGAAGCTTCCCGCCTGCGGGATCACGTTGAACGCGATGTTCTTGGGGAACTTGGCGGGCGGCGGGAACTCGACCGCGCGGCCGTCGTGCACGAGGCCCATCGCGTCCTGCACGATGACGGCGTTGGCCTGCTCGAGCAGCTCTTCGCCGCCCGCGAGGCCCGCGCCCGACACGGCCTGGTAGGTGCTCACGATGAGGCGCTCGAGGCCGGCCTCGGCGTCGAGCACCTTGAGCACGGGCATCGCGGCCATCGTCGTGCAGTTGGGGTTCGCGATGATGCCCTTGACCGCCTGGTCGATCGCGTGCGGGTTGACCTCGCTCACGACGAGAGGCACCTCCGGGTCCATGCGCCAGCCGGAGGAGTTGTCGACGACCGTCACGCCCGCCGCGGCGAACCGCGGTGCCTGCGCCTTGCTGAGGGTCGCGCCCGCGCTGAAGATCGCGATGTCGAGGCCGCTCGGGTCGGCCGTCTCGGCGTCCTCCACGACGATCTCGCGACCGCCCCACGGGATGACCGTTCCCGCGCTGCGCGCACTCGCGAAGAAGCGCAGCTCGCCCACGGGGAACTCGCGGTCGAGCAGCAGCTGGCGCACGACGGCGCCGACCTGACCGGTGGCGCCCACGACGCCGAGGTTGACCGTGCTCGCCATGATCAGCGCCCCGTTCCCGCGTAGACGACGGCCTCGGTGTCGCCGTCGAGTCCGAACGCCGAGTGCACGGTCTGCACGGCGTGATTGAGCTGGTCGGCACGCATGACGACCGAGATGCGGATCTCGGAGGTGCTGATCATCTCGAGGTTGATGCCTGCATCCTTCAGAGCCGTGAAGAGCTGCGCCGAGACGCCGGCGCTCGTGCGCATGCCGCCGCCGACGACCGAGAGCTTGCCGATCTGGTCGTCGTAGGCGAGCGACTCGAAGCCGACGGTCGGCTGGCTGGCCTTGAGGGCGGTGAGCACCCTCTCGCCGTCCGACTTCGGCAGGGTGAAGCTGATGTCGGTGCGGCCCGTGGCAGCGGCCGACACGTTCTGCACGATCATGTCGATGTTGGCGCCCGTCTCGGCGACGATCGTGAAGATGTCGGCGGCCATGCCGGGGGTGTCGGGCACACCGACGACGGTGATCTTCGCCTCGCTCAGATCGCCGGCGACCCCGGTGATGATCGGCTCTTCCATTTCTTCTCCCTCTGTCGGGGTGACGACCCAGGTGCCCTCGTTGGGCGAGAACGACGACCGCACGTGCAGCTTGACGCCGTGGCGGCGGGCGAACTCGACGGCGCGGATGTGCAGCACCTTGGCCCCGGCGGCGGCGAGCTCGAGCATCTCCTCCGTCGTGACACGCTCGACCTTGCGCGCCTTCTTGACCACGCGCGGGTCGGCCGTGAAGACGCCGTCGACGTCGGTGTAGATCTCGCAGACGTCGGCGCCGAGCGCCGCGGCGAGGGCGACGGCGGTGGTGTCGCTGCCGCCGCGGCCGAGCGTCGTGATGTCGCGGCTGTCGCGGTTGAAGCCCTGGAAGCCCGCCACGATCGCGATCGCGCCCTCGTCGAGGGCCTCTTGCACGCGCACCGGGGTGACGTCGACGATGCGGGCGGCGCCGTGCCGGGCATCCGTGATCATGCCCGCCTGGCTGCCCGTGAACGAGCGCGCGTCGTGGCCCATGCTCTTGATCGCCATCGCGAGCAGCGCCATCGAGATGCGCTCGCCGGTGGTCAGCAGCATGTCCATCTCGCGCGGGTCGGGCAGCGGCGCGACCTGGTGCGCGAGGTCGATGAGGTCGTCGGTGGTGTCGCCCATGGCGCTGACCGCGACGACCACCTGGTTGCCGGCCGTGCGCGTGGCGACGATGCGCTTGGCGACGCGCTTGATGCTCTCGGCGTCGGCGACCGAAGAGCCGCCGAACTTCTGCACGATGAGGCTCACGGCGGATCTCCTGGGCTTGGTATCGCAGCGGTGCTGAGGGCGGATGGTGGCGGCGGCACGGGGCGCGAAGACGGCCCGGCCGCGGGCGCGACGACAGTGGCGAGCCGTGGAGGCCGATTCTACCGGTGCTGGATGCACGCCGCGGCATGCGGCCGTGCCGGGCTACTCAGTGCCGTCAGTCGCTGATGAGCGCCGCTCCTGTCGGGCCGCGTCGGCGTCGAGGATGCCCGCAGACACCGCTTTCCGCACGACCAGGTAAAGCAGGTAGTAGCCAACTGCACCCACCGTGACGGCGAGCGCGATGCTGGTGATGGGATCCATGTTCATGGCCTTTCCGTCAGGACGCCGAAACACCGGCGTGCGCATGGAGTCCGCTACAGCGTGCGGCGGCCCTCGAAGGCGCGGCCGAGGGTGACCTCGTCGGCGTACTCGAGGTCGCCGCCGACGGGCAGGCCGCTCGCCAGCCGCGAGACGGTGAGCCCGGGCTGCACGAGCAGGCGCGAGAGGTAGGTGGCCGTCGCCTCGCCCTCGAGGTTGGGGTCGGTGGCGATGATCACCTCGGTGACCGTGCCGTCGCGCAGGCGCCCGAGCAGCTGGCTGATGCGCAGGTCGTCGGGGCCGATGCCGTCGATGGGGCTGATCGCGCCGCCGAGCACGTGGTACAGCCCGCGGAACTCGCGGGTGCGCTCGATCGCGACGACGTCTTTCGCCTCCTCGACGACGCAGATGCTCGTGGGGCTGCGGCGCGGGTCGCGGCAGATCGAGCACTGCGCCTCTTCGGCGACGTTGCCGCAGATCTCGCAGAACCGCACCTTCTCGCGCACGTCGATGAGCAGCTGCGCCAGCCGGGTGACGTCGAACGACTCGGTCTGCAGGATGTGGAAGGCGATGCGCTGCGCAGACTTCGGCCCGATGCCGGGCAGGCGCCCGAACTCGTCGATCAGGTCTTGGATGATGCCGTCGTACACGTCAGCGCTCGTCTCTCGTCGTGGCGCGCACCACGTCAGTACTCATCGCGGAAAGGGTCGGGGGCGTCGGCGCTCGACGGCTGATCGGGATCGCGCGGCGCCGCGTCGGGGGCATCGGCCGGCAGGTCGACGCCGCCCGCGGTGACGAGCGGGTCGACCGGCTCCTCGGCGAGGAACGTCGCGCCGAGCACCTCGCGCACGACCGCCTCGCCGTAGCGCTGGCGTCCGTCGATCTCGGCGGGATGCGCGGCCGCCGTCGCCGCAGGCGCGGGCTCGGGCGCCGCGGGGGCGGGTCTGCTGGCCGGCGCTGCGCTGCTCGCCGGGGCGGGGCTGCTCTCGGGGGCAAGGCTGCTTGCCGGTGCCGGGCTCGCGGGTGCCGGGCTCGCGGGCGCCGCTTTCGCGGGTGCCGCGGCGGCAGGCGTCGACTCGGTGGTGCTCGAGGGGATCGGGGCGACAACCCAGTCGGTCACGGGAGCGGCTGCCGAGGAGGCGCCGGCCGGCGGGGTCGGCTTGCTCGGTGCGGAGGCGGGCTTGCTCGCGGCCGGGGCGGGTTTCGCGGGCGCGGCAGCCGCGGGCTTCGCGGCAGCGGGCGCGGGCGCGGCATCCGGAGCCGCATCGACGCGCACCATGAACTTGACCCGAACGCCGAGCACCTGCTGGATGGCCGCGCGCACGTGCTCGCTGACGCTGTCGGCCGGGGCCGCCCGCTGCTTGAACGCGGCGGCATCGGCCTCGTTCGGGAACGAGAGCGTGAGAACGTCTCCGTCGAGGGCGGCGGGCGTGGTGGAGAAGACGATGGTCCACGAACTGCGCTTGTGCTGCTGCACGGCGTCGAGCACCGCGGGCCATGCCGCGACGACGCGCTCGAGGGTGAGGGGCTCGGCGGGCGCGGCGGGTTCGGCGGGCGCCGGCGCGGCGGCGGGCGCGGACGGCGCGGGCACGGCAGGTGCGGTGGGCGTCGTCGGGGTGGAGGGCGCAGCCGGGGTGGCCGCAGCAGCGGGGGAAGCGGCAGGGGCAGCCGCGGGAACGCGCGCCGACACGGCCGCACCCGCGCTGGCCTCGCCCCCGAGGGCGACGAGCACGCGCGCCGTCATGAGCTCGAGGTGCAGCCGCGGCGAGGTGGCGCCCGTCATCTCGGTGAGCGCCTTGTTGACGACATCGGCGGCGCGCGACAGCTCGGCGGGCGTGAAGCCCCTCGCCTGCTCGCGCATCGCCTGCAGGTCGGCGTCGGGAATGCCGTGCAGCACCTCGGCGGCGTTGTCGGCCGTGGCCTGCACGACGATGAGGTCGCGCAGGCGCTCGAGCAGGTCGTCGACGAACCGCCGCGGGTCTTGCCCGGTCTGGATGACCCGATCGACCGCGTGGAAGGCGGCCGCCGCATCGCGCGCACCGATCGCCGTGACGACCTCGTCGAGCAGGGCGCCGTGCGTGTAGCCGAGCAGGGCGACCGCTCGTTCGTAGGTGACGGTCGCGTCATCCGAGCCCGCCATGAGCTGGTCGAGCAGCGAGAGGGTGTCGCGCACCGAGCCGCCGCCGGCTCTCACGACGAGCGGCAGCACGCCGGGCTCGATCGTGACGTTCTCGCTCTCGCACAGCTGCTGCACGTACTCGAGCAGCTGCGCGGGCGGCACGAGCCGGAAGGGATAGTGGTGCGTGCGCGAGCGGATCGTGCCGATGACCTTCTCGGGCTCGGTCGTCGCGAAGATGAACTTCACGTGCTCCGGCGGCTCCTCCACGATCTTGAGCAGCGCGTTGAAGCCCTGCGGCGTCACCATGTGCGCCTCGTCGAGGATGAAGATCTTGTACCGGTCGCGGGCGGGCGCGAACACCGCGCGCTCGCGCAGGTCGCGCGCATCATCGACGCCGTTGTGGCTCGCCGCGTCGATCTCGACCACGTCGAGCGAGCCGCCGCCGTCGCGGCTGAGCTCGACGCAGCTCGGGCACACGCCGCAGGGCGTATCGGTCGGCCCTTCCGCGCAGTTCAGGCAGCGGGCCAGGATGCGGGCCGACGTCGTCTTGCCGCACCCACGGGGCCCACTGAACAGATAGGCGTGATTCACCCGATCGCCGCGGAGGGCGGCGCGCAGCGGGTCGGTCACGTGACTCTGGCCGATGAGCTCGGCGAACGTCTCGGGCCGGTAGCGGCGGTAGAGGGCGGTGACCACGTGCCCAGCGTAGTCGCCACCTCCGGCGCGCGAGCCGGGCATCCGGCGCCGTCAGCCGACGAGGGCGGCGGCCTGCGCGATCGCGAGCTCCTCGTTCGTCGGTACGACGAGCACGGAGACGCGCGAGCCCTCCGGCGAGATGACGCGAGCGTCGCGCGAGGGAGCCTCGTTGCGCGCGGCGTCGAGCGCGAGTCCGAGGTGCTCGAGCCCCGCGAGCGCCCGCGCGCGGAGCGCGGGCGCGTTCTCTCCGACGCCGGCCGTGAAGACCACGGCGTCGAGGCCGCCCAGCTGGGCGAGGTACGCCCCGACGTAGTGCCGGATGCGGTGGGCCCACACGGCGAGCGCGCGCTCCGCATCCGCATCGCCTGATTCGGCGGCGGCGCGCACGTCGCGCATGTCCGACGACCCGGCGAGGCCGAGCAGCCCGCTGCGGCTGTTGAGCAGGCTGTCCACCTCGTCGACGGAGAGCCCCGCGCGCAGCAGGTGCAGCAGCGCGCCCGGGTCGATGTCGCCCGAGCGCGTGCCCATGACGAGACCGGCGAGCGGGGTGAGGCCCATCGAGGTGTCGATCGACCGGCCGCCGTCGACCGCCGTGGCCGACGCGCCGTTGCCGAGGTGCAGCACGATGAGCTTGAGCTCGGCCAGCGGGCGCCCGAGCAGCGCCGCGGCCCGGCCGGCCACGAACTGGTGGCTCGTGCCGTGGAAGCCGTAGCGCCGCACGCCGTGCTCGGCAGCGACAGCGCGGTCGATCGCGTAGGTCGCGGCGGCGGGCGGCATCGTCTGGTGGAAGGCCGTGTCGAACACCGCGACGTGCGGCACGCCGGGCAGAGCAGCGCGCGCGGCCCGGATGCCCGCCAGGTTCGCCGGGTTGTGCAGCGGGGCGAGAGCGCTGACCGCCCGGATGCCCGCCTCCACCTCCTCGTCGATGACCACGGGCGCCGTGAACACGTCGCCGCCGTGCACGACGCGGTGCCCGACCGCGGCGATCGTGCCCGCCTCGGTGCCGAGGCGCTCGAGCACGAGGCGCATGCCCGCGTCGTGGTCGACCGCATCCCCCGCCGGCTGCCCCTCAGAATCACGCTGCCCGATGCGCTCGAGCATCCCCGCCAGCACCACCTGCTCGCTCGCGACGTCGATGAGCTGGTACTTGATCGAGCTCGACCCTGAGTTGACGACGAAGACGCGCACTACGCCGTGCCCCCGATGGTCGAGATCGGCACCGTCGCAGGCGGGGGCGTGCGCTGCGCCTGGATCGCCGTGATGGCGACCGTGTTGACGATGTCGCTCACGAGGGCTCCGCGGCTGAGATCGTTGACGGGCTTGCGCAGGCCCTGCAGCACCGGCCCGACGGCGACGGCCCCGGCAGAGCGCTGCACTGCTTTATAGGTGTTGTTGCCCGTGTTGAGGTCGGGAAAGACGAAGACCGTCGCCCGGCCGGCCACCGGCGAGCCCGGCATCTTCGAGGCGGCGACGCTCGGCTCGGCGGCCGCGTCATACTGCATCGGCCCGTCGACCAGCAGCTCGGGCGCCCGCTCGCGCACCAGCTGCGTCGCTGCGCGCACCTTCTCGACGTCGTCGCCCGCGCCCGAATCGCCGGTCGAGTACGACAGCATCGCCACGCGCGGCTCGATCGCGAACTGCGCCGCCGTCGCCGCCGACGAGATCGCGATGTCGGCCAGCTGCTCGGCGGTCGGGTCGGGAATCACCGCGCAGTCGCCGTAGACGAGCACGCGGTCGGCGAGGCACATGAAGAACACGCTCGACACGACCGAGACGCCAGGGTCGGTCTTGATGATCTCGAAGCTCGGGCGGATTGTGTGCGCCGTCGTGTGCGCCGCGCCCGACACCATGCCGTCGGCAAGACCGAGGTGCACCATCATCGTGCCGAAGTAGCTCACATCGGTGACGACGTCGCGCGCGGTCTCGTAGCTGACGCCCTTGTGCACGCGCAGCCGCGCGTACTCCTCCGCGAAGCGGTGCCGGTGCTGCTCATCGAGCGGCGACAGGATGCGCGCCCCCGACAGGTCGAGCCCAAGCTCGGCGGCGCGCGCCCGCACGGCCTGCTCGTCGCCCAGGATCGTCAGGTCGCACACCCCGCGCTGCAGCAGCGTGCCGGCCGCGCGCAGCACGCGATCGTCGTCGCCCTCCGGCAGCACGATGTGCTTGCGGTCGGCCCGTGCCCGCTCGAGCAGGTCGAACTCGAACATGAGCGGCGTCACGGCGCCGGCCCGCGTCACGTCGAGACGGTTCATGAGCGCCTCGGCGTCGATGTGGCGCTCCCACAGCGCCAGGGCGGTGTCGTACTTGCGCTGGCTGTCGGCGGCCAGGCGGCCACGGGCGCCCATGATCGCGCGCACGGTGTCGTAGGTGCCGGTCTCGGCCCGGATGATCGGCAGGGTCGGGTCGAGGCCGTCGACGAGCTTCTGCACCGCATCCGGAATCTCGAACCCGCCGTAGAGGATGATCGCCGCGAGGCTCGGGAACGTCTCGCCGGCATGCGCCATGAGCACGGCCAGCAGCACCTCGCTGCGGTCGCCCGGAATGAGCACGACGGCACCCTCGGTGAGACGCGGCAACACGTTCTCCATCGACATCGCGGCGACGACCGCGCCGAGCACCTCGCGCTGCAGCAGCGCCGGGTCGCCGCGCAGCACGGTGCCGCCCGCCGCCTGCACGACCGCCTCGACGGTCGGCGCGATCAGGTACGGGTCCTCCGGGATGCCCGCCACGAGCGCCTCGGGCGCCACCGTCTGCACGGCCGCCGTGATGGCGTCGAGCGACGCGGGGTCGGCGCGGTTGGCGATGATGCCCAGCAGCTGCGCGTGCTCGTGCTCGAGCTCGGCGACGGCGACCTCCGCGACGCGGCGCATGTCGTCGGCGGTGCGCGGGCCCGACTCGTCGAGCCCCCGCCCGCCGGTCGCCCCGCTCTCGCGCCCGCCGAGCACCAGCAGCACTGGCGCCCCCAGGTTGGCCGCGATGCGCGCGTTGAACGACAGCTCGGTCGGGGTGGAGACATCGGTGTAGTCGCTGCCGACGATGACGACCGCATCGCTGCGCTGCGCGACCGCGTGGTACCGCTCGACGATCACGGCGAGCGCCGCCTCCGGGTCGGCGTGCACGGCGTCGTAGCCGACGCCCACGCACTCGTCGTAGTCGAGGTCGACGCCGTCGTGCGCGAGCAGCACGTCCAAGACGTAATCCCGCTCGTCTCTCGAGCGTGCGACGGGCCGGAAGACTCCGACCCGCTTCACGCGGTGGCTGAGCGAGTCGACGAGCCCCAGGGCGACGGTCGACTTGCCGGAGTTGCCCTCGGCTGAGGTGACGTAGATGCTGCGCGACATTGCGCCCAGCCTAGGGCGACCGGCTTGGAGGGCCCAGGGTCGATGGTCCCGACGGGCGGCGGCGAGCATCCTGCCCCACAAAAAAGGACCCCTCGCGCACCCGCCAGAGCCCGGTTACCCTTGCTGCATTTCTGCCCTGGGGGAGTTGGCCTGGATGGCGCCACGCGAGGAGCCGCCCCTAGTTTACGGGTAGCATGGCCGAGTCGTCGCGCGCGAGCGCTGCGGCCGCCTGGAGGATTCGCCTAGTGGCCTATGGCGCACGCTTGGAAAGCGTGTTGGGTGCAAGCCCTCGGGGGTTCGAATCCCCCATCCTCCGCCACTCCTTCCTCCATCGGTGCGCCGCTCGTCGCGACGCAAGCGAACGCCTCTCGCCATCCCGCCCCGCGTGGTGCAGGATTGCCGCGAGAGCGCGTGCATTCGCACGCCACCGACTCCGGAGGTCCACCCCATGTCCGCAGGATCCGCCGTCGAGACGCGCAGCTCGTGGCTGCCGCTGTTCGTCGTCATGCTCGCGCAGGTGCAGCTGGCGTTCAACGCCTGGAACGTCTCGATCACCGGCATCACCGAAGACCTCGGCATCTCGCCGACCACGGTCGGTCTCGCCAACACGGCGAGCACCTTCGCGGTCTCGGCCTTCCTCCTCCTCGGCGCGAAGATCACGTCGAAGATCGGGCCGCTGCTCGCGTTCCGCATCGGCGTGATCATCCCGGCGCTCGCCGCGCTGCTCATCGCGACGGCGCAGGACGGCTCGGTGCTCTTCATCGCCCAGTCGATCACGGGCGCGTCGAACGCGATCACGCTGCCGGCGCTGACGATCATCATCGCGGCGAGCTTCCAGGGCAAGCAGCAGGCCTCGGCGATCGGATACTTCGCCGCGAGCATCCCGTTGGCGCAGGTGGTCTCGCTGCTCATCGCGGGTCAGTTCGCCTCGACGATCGGCTGGCGCTGGTCGTTCGTGCTGGTCGCCTCGATCGGTCTCATCAACTTCGCCGCGAGCTTCCTGCTCAAGCCTGTGCCGGCGCAGAAGAACCTCATCGTCGACTGGACGGGGGGTGTGCTCGCCGCGATCGCGATCATCCTCATCAGCTTCGGCCTGAGCGTCATGAACGACTGGGGTCTCATCACCGCGACGTCGAACGCGCCCCTCGCGATCGGAACGTTCTCGGTCGTGCCGCTCCTCTTCGTGGCCTCGGTGATCTTCGCCCAGCTCTTCCTGGCGCGCACGCGCAAGCGCATGGAGGAGCAGAAGGTGCCGCTCGTCAACCTCGACATCGTGCGCGACCGCAGCGAGCGCGCGACGGTCACCGTCATGGGCATCATGCTCTTCGTCGGCACCGCAGTGTCGTTCCTGATGCCGCTCTACATGCAGGTCGTGCAGGGCTTCGTGGGCATCCAGGTCTCGTTCGCGGTCGTGCCGTACACGATCTCGATCTTCATCGCCAACACCCTCGTCGCGCGGCTCTACGACACGTTCCCGCCGCGCGCGATCGCCAGCGTGAGCATGGCGGTCGTGACGCTCGCGCTCGTGTGGCTGTCGTTCACGATCGCGAACGACTGGGGTCAGGCATCCGTGATCATCGGTCTCGTCGTTCTCGGACTGGCGCAGGGCTGCGTCGTGGCGCTCGTCTTCAACGCGCTGCTGACCTCGGCGCCGAAAGAGAACGCGGGCGACGTCGGTGCGATCCGCGGCCTCACCCACAACCTGTCGGGCAGCGCCGGCATCGCGGTGGCCTCGGCCTTCGCGGTCGGCCTGCTCACCTCGAGCGCCTACAGCGCGGCCAACGACTCCGAGATCTTCACGCCCGAGATCGTCGAGCAGATCAACTTCGACAACGTGAACTTCTTCACCAACGCGCAGCTCGAGCAGGTGCTGACGGCCAACACCGACGCCACCGACGAGCAGATCGCCGTGGCGGTCGAGGAGTTCACGCAGGCGCGCCTCGACGCCCTGCGCACGACGATGCTCGTGCTCGGCGGCCTCGCCGCGCTCGCGATCGTGCCGGCGCGCCGCATGCCGGGCTTCCAGAAGGAGGACCTGTACGTCGGGTACCCGGAGGACCAGGAGAAGAAGAAGGACTAGCCCCTCTACGGCAGCGAACGGGGCCCGGCGGATGCTCTCCGCCGGGCCCCGTCGCGTGCGGGCTGTGCCGTGTCTACACGAAGTGCTTCTCGAGCACCGTCAGCAGCGTGCGCACCGACACGCCCGTCGCGCCGGCGTCGAGGTAGCCGTAGGCCGGGCCCTCGTTGACGGCCGCGCCCGCGATGTCGAGGTGCGCCCACGGAATCGTCGACCCGTCGGCGCGAGTGCCGACGAACTCGCGCAGGAAGATGCCCGCGACGAGCATCCCGCCATCGCGGTTGCCCGGCTTGAGGTTGGTCATGTCGGCGAAGCGCGAGTCGAGCTGCGAGCGCAGCTCCTCCGGCAGCGGCATGTGCCAGTGCGGCTCGCCGGTCTCGCGACCGGCCGCGACCACGGCGCCCGCGAGCTCGTCGTCGCCCATGACGCCGACCGTGCGGCGACCGAGCGAGACGATCGCCGCACCCGTGAGAGTCGCGACGTCGATGATCGCGTCGGGGTTCTCCTCGCTCGCGAGCACCATGCCGTCGGCCATCACGAGCCGGCCCTCGGCGTCGGTGTTCATGACCTCGACGGTCGTGCCGCCGCGCATCGTGAGGATGTCATTGACGCGGATCGCCGTCGACGAGATGAGGTTCTCGGCCATGCACAGGTACGCGGTGAGGCGCACCGGCAGCCCGAGGCGCGCGGCGGTGAGGATGAGCCCGAGCAGCACGGCGGCGCCGCCCATGTCGTTCTGCATGCCGTTCATCGCGTCGGCGGGCTTCACCGAGATGCCGCCCGTGTCGTAGGTGATGCCCTTGCCGACGAGGCCGACGTGCTTCGTCGCCCCGGCCGGCGCGTACGACACCTTCACCAGCCGCGGCGGGCGCGACGAGCCCTGGCCGATGCCGATGATGCCGCCGCAGCCTTCGGCCGCGAGCTTCTTCTCGTCCCACACCTCGACGGTGACGGGGGCGCCCTTCGCGGCCTCGGTCGCTGCATCCGCGAACGACTGCGGGTAGAGGTCGCCGCCCGAGCGGTTGGTGAGGTCGCGCACGAGGGCGACGTGGTCGGTGATCACGCGGATGCGCTCGAGCGCCGCATCCGGCACCGAGGCCTGCGTGCACACCGTGACGGCCGCGACCGGGGCCTTCACCTTCGACGCGGTCTTGGCGCGGTAGTCGGTGAAGGAGTACGCGGCGAGCATGGCCCCCTCGACCATCGCGTGCACGTGGCTCTCGTCGTCGAGCCCGAGGGCGAGGGCGACCGAGCCGGTGCCGGCCAGCTGGCGCACGGCCGCACCGGCCGCGCGGCGCGCGGTGTCGGCGGTCAGCTCGGCGCCCAGCCCGACCACGGCGAGGCTGGCGCGCGAGCCCTCGATCGAGGGCAGCCGCACGAGCTCGTCGGCCTTGCCGGTGAGGCCGACGGCGGTGAGCGCGGGAAGGAGGCCGGCGAGATCGGGGTGGGTGACGAGCTCGGGGCCGTCCTTCCCCGCGCGGGCGGCGATGACGACGACGTCGACGTCGAGGGATGCGGGGGCGGCGGCAGATGTGGTCACCGTGAGGCTGCTCATGACGGTCCGTTTCTCGGGGTTCTCGCGACGGCGCCGGGACGACGATCCGTCGGGCTCAGGGTATTCCCTTCCCCGGGGGAACGGTATCGTGACGATGGTTCCCCTCGCCGGTCGGCGCGGGGTTCGGAGAGGACCCTCATGGCTCGCGCCGCCGCCCCGCTCGACCCGCCGCAGCCCCGTCGAGGGCTGCTGCGCTCGGGGCCGTTCGTGATCGGCTTCGTCGGCACCCTCGGCGTGCTGCTCGCCCTCGTGGTCGGCGCCGCCGTCGCCCAGCTCGCGTACACGATCACGCTCGTCTTCCTGGCGATCTTCATCAGCCTCGGGCTCTACCCGGTCGTCACGCGCCTGCAGCGTCGCGGGCTCTCGAAGGGCGCCGCGATCGGCGCGGTGCTCGCGGCGTTCCTGCTGATCGTGGCCGTGATGCTCGTGCTGATCGTGCCGATCGTCATCGACCAGGCGGTCGAGCTGGTGGTCACGCTGCCTGCCAACCTCACCGACATCGAGAACCAGCCGTGGTTCCTCGACCTCGACGAGCAGTTCAACGGCTACCCGGCGATCCTGCTCGACTGGATCCTGCTGTCGTCGACCGACCCCACCGTCTGGCTGACGGTCGGCGGCGGCGCGCTGCGCATCGGCGCCGATATCATCAACGGCACCTTCGGCGTGCTGCTCGTCGTCGTGTTCACGCTCTACTTCGTGGGCTCGCTCGACACCATGAAGAACGCGCTCTACGACCTCGTGCCCGCCTCGAAGCGGCCGACGTTCGTCGAGATCGCGGAGGAGATCTTCGACTCGATCGGCGGGTACCTCGGCGGCCAGGTGATCATCGCCGCGATGAACGCCACGTTCTCGCTGATCCTGCTCTCGATCGTCGGGGTGCCCTACGCGGGCATCCTCGCGTTCATCGCCCTGTTCATCACGCTCATCCCCGTCATCGGTCCGGTGATCAGCACCACGATCATGGTCACCGTCTCGCTCTTCACCTCGCCGACGACGGCGATCATCGTCGCGATCGTGATGATCGTCTACATGCAGGTCGAGGCGTACTTCATCACCCCGCGCATCATCGGCAAGGCGATCAGCATCCCCGCCGCGCTCGTGCTCATCGGGGCGATCGTCGGCGGAACCCTGCTCGGGCTGCTGGGCGCCCTGGTGGCATCGCCGGTCGTGGCGAGCATCCTGCTCATCATCAAGAAGGTCGTCGTGCCCCGCCAGAAGCTCGCCTAGGAGGGGGTGTGACCGCGACCCTCACCTGGCTGCCGGCCGTGCTGGCCGTCGCGCACGTGCTGCTGAGCATCGTCGCGATCCTCGTCATCTCGGCCCGGCGCCGTCCGACGACCGCGATCGCGTGGGCGCTGCTGATCATCTTCGTGCCCTACCTGGGGGCGCTCGCGTTCTTCCTCGTGGGGTTCAGCCGGCTGCCCCGGCGGCGGCGCGAGAAGCAGCGGGAGGTCAGCCGGGCGATCCTCGACCGCACCGAGGGGCTCGACCGCGTCGGGCATCGCGACGAGTGGCCCGCCTGGCTCGGCTCGGCCGTGCGCCTCAACGAGGAGCTCGGGGCGCTGCCGATGGTCGGCGGAACCCGCGCCGAACTCATCGACGACTACGACGCGGCCATCGCCGCGATGGTCGCCGACATCGACACGGCCGAGCAGTACGTGCACGTCGAGTTCTACATCCTCACCCTCGATGCGACGACCGAGCCGTTCTTCGCCGCGCTCGAGCGGGCTCGCGCGCGCGGGGTCACGGTGCGGGTGCTGAGCGACCACCTCATGAGCATCCTGTACCCGCCGCGGAAGGCGACGCTCGGCCGACTGGCCGCGATGGGTGCCGAATGGCACGGGATGCTGCCCCTGCGCCCGCTGCGCGGCCAGTGGCAGCGCCCCGACCTGCGCAACCACCGCAAGCTCGTGGTCATCGACGGGCGGGTCGGGCACACCGGCTCGCAGAACATGATCGCCGCGCACTACGGCAAGAAGAAGGCGATCCGACGCGGGCTGCGGTGGAAGGAGGTCATGGTGCGGCTCGAGGGCCCCGTCGTGCGCGAGCTCGACGCGGTGTTCGTCACCGACTGGTTCAGCGAGACCGACGAGCTGCTGCCGCTCGACACCTCCCCTGTGGTGCTGGCCGACGACCCCGCGCTGCTCGACGCGCAGGTGCTGCCGAGCGGCCCGAGCTTCGAGAACGACAACAACCTGAAGCTCTACACGACGCTCATCCACAAGGCCGAGAAGCAGGTCAGCATCACGAGCCCCTACTTCGTGCCCGACGAGTCGATTCAGCTCGCGATCATCACCGCGGCCTCGCGCGGCCTGCTCGTCGAGCTGTACGTGAGCGAGATCGGCGACCAGTTCTTCGTCTACCACGCCCAGCGCTCGTACTACGAAGACCTGCTGCGGGCGGGCGTGCGCATCTACCTCTACCAGGCCCCCACGGTGCTGCACTCCAAGCACTTCACGATCGACGACGACGTCGCCGTCGTCGGGTCGAGCAACATGGACATCCGGTCGTTCAGCCTCAACATGGAGGTCTCGGTGATGGTGCAGGGCGCCGAGTTCGTGCAGCGCATGCGCGCGATCGAGGCGACCTACCGCGCCCACAGCCGCGAGCTGAGCCTCGACGAGTGGGTGCGGCGCCCGTGGCCCGAGAAGGCGCGCGACTCTCTCGCCCGCCTCACCTCCTCCCTGCAGTGATCGCCCCGAGCACTGCCTCCCGAGCCCCCGAGAGAATAGAGTCAGCCCTGTGAGCGACATCACCATCACGATGCTGATCCTCGCCGTTGTGGTGCTGGCCTTCGTGACCAACAAGATCCCCGTCGGGCTCATCGCCGTCGGCGCCTCCCTGGCGCTCTATGCCTTCGGCATCCTCGACCTCGGCCAGGCCTTCGCCGGCTTCGGCGACCCGGCGGTCATCCTCATCGCGAGCCTCTTCGTCGTGGCCGAGGGCCTCGACGGCTCGGGGCTGACGGCCTGGACCGGTCAGCAGCTTGTGAAGCGCGGCGGCTCGAGCCAGCGGATCATGACCGTCATCATCATGGCAGTCGTCGCGGTACTCTCGGCCCTCATCAGCGTCAACGGCGCCGTCGCCGCGCTGCTGCCCGTCGTCGTGGTCATCGCCACCAAGATGACGATGCCCGCCGCCCGCCTGCTGCTGCCGCTCGCCTTCGGCGCGCACGCCGGGTCGCTGCTCACGCTGACCGGCTCGCCCGTGAACGTCATCATGTCCGAGCTCGCCGAGGAGGAGACCGGGCGCGCCTTCGGCTTCTTCGAGTTCAGCCTCGTCGGCCTGCCGATCATGGCAGGAACCGTGCTCATCACCCTCCTGCTCGGCAGCCGGCTCATCCCCGCCCGGGTGCCCACCACGATCGCCCCCGACCTCAGCGACCACGCGCGCACCCTGCTCGCGCAGTTCGGCGGCGCCCAGCCGTTCGGGCGCGTTCGCGTGCTCTCCGGCTCGCCGCTCATCGGGCGCACCGCCGACGAGATCGTCTTCGCGGGCGAGAACCCCGTCACCCTGCTCGCCATCCAGTCGCCGTCGACGCGCGGCTCGCGGCCCGCATCCGCCCCCATCCAGGAGGGCGACGTGCTCATCCTGCGCGGCAACCCCACGAGCATCCGCGCCGTGAGCGACGACGCGAAGCTCGAGGGCATCGGCACGAGCACGGTGTCGAGCACCTGGGCGCCGATGGACGCCGAGTACGGGGTCGCCGAGATCGTCATCCCGCCGCGGTCGCCCGCGATCGGCGACGCGGTGTTCCCCGGCATGCTCACCGAGAGCGGCGACCTCGTGATCGTGGCCATCCAGCGCGGGGGCGAGAGCATCGGGGGTCAGACGGGCATCCGGCTCGAGGCGGGCGACATCCTGCTCGTGCAGGGCAAGTGGGACGCCCTCGACGAGAACCTGCGCGACCCCGCGGTGATGATCGTGGATGCTCCCGACCAGATCCGCCGCCAGGCGGCGCCCCTCGGGCGCCGCGCCTACCTCGCCCTCGGCGTGCTGCTGCTCATGGTCATCGCCCTGGCGACGGGCATCGTTCCGCCCGCCGTGGCCGGACTCGTCGCCGCGAGCATCATGGTGCTCACGCGGGTGGTGTCGATCGAGCGCGCGCACCGGTCGATCCAGTGGACGACGATCCTGCTCGTCGGCGGCATGATCCCGGTGTCGACCGCCATCACGCAGACCGGTGCGGCCGACCTGCTCGCGACCGGCATCGTCGACGCGGTCGGGTCGTGGGGGCCGGCCGTCGTGCTCGCCGCCCTCGGGCTCGTCACGCTGATCTTCGGGCAGCTGATCAGCAACACCGCGACGGCGCTCATCATCGCGCCGATCGCCATCTCGGTCGCCTATGAGATGGGGGTGTCGCCGCTGCCGTTCCTCATGGCGGTCGCGGTCACGGCCGCCGCCGCCGTGCTGACCCCGGTGGCGACGCCGGGCAACCTCATGATCATGGCCCCGGCGGGCCTGCAGTTCGGCGACTACTGGAAGTACGGGCTGCCGGTCGGCCTCGTGTTCTTCGGCGTGGCCGTGCTGATCGTGCCGCTGATCTTCCCGTTCTAGGGCGTTCTACGCGGCGACGGGCGTGCGCTCGTCGAGCCCCCAGGCCTGGCCGTAGCCGCCCTCGGCCTCCGGGCGCGCCATGAGGTCGAGGAACGGCTGCGCGTCGAAGGCCTCCGGGCCCAGCACGCCCGCGCCGCTCCACGCGCCGGTGGCGAGCAGCTCGAGGGCGATGACGGGGTTGAGCGCGGTCTGCCACACGACGCACTGGCTCTCGTACTCGGCCATCGTCCACTCGTTGTCGGAGACGTGGTACAGGTACACCGCGCGGGGCTGGCCGTCGACACCGGTGCCGGTCACCCAGAGGCCGGCGCAGGTCTTGCCGGTCATCCGCGGACCCAGCGTCGCCGGGTCGGGAAGCCCGGCCGCGACGACGTCGCGGGGCGCGACCTCGACCGGGCCGTTCTTCGAGCGCACCCGGATCGGCTCGGTCTTGTCGAGCCCGAGCTGGTTGAGGGTCTTGAGAATGCCGACGAACTCGTCGCCGAGCCCGTACTTGAAGGTCACGCGCTTCGCGTCGAGCCAGCGCGGCATCAGCAGCACCTCCTCGTGCTCGACGTTGACGCACTCGACGGGGCCGATGCCCTCGGGAAAGTCGAAGACCTCGGGCTCGCTGAACGGCGGGGTGGTGAACCAGCCGCGGCCCTTCTCCCAGATCACCGGCGGGTTGAGGCACTCCTCGATGGTCGTCCAGATCGAGAACGAGGGGGCGAAGATCTCGTTGCCCGCGTCGTCGCGCACGACCAGGTTGGCGCCGTCGCGCGTGCCCAGCTCGTCGACCTCGCGGAAGAGGTGGTCGACGGCGTAGCGCGCGAACACGTCGCTCAGCCCGGGCTCGACGCCCATGCCGACGAGCGCGAGGCGACCCGCCTTCTCCCACTCCTCGGCGACCGCGAACTGCTCGTCGCCGAGCTTCACGCCGGTCTGCTCGTAGGGCTGCGAGGGGTGCGGCACCGAGAGGCTCATCGCCATGTCCATGTAGTCGGCGCCGGCGGCGATCGCCCCGCGGAAGATCGGCATGACGAACTTCGGCTCGACGGCGTTCATGACGTGCGTGGCCCGGTGCTCGCGCGCGACGCGCTCGACGACGGCGGCGTCGGAGGCGTCGATCTGCGCGGCGACGAAGCGGTCGCCCTGCGGGCCGTGCTTCGCCTCGATCCAGGCGATGGTGCGCTCGGCGCGCGCGATGTCGTAGTCGCTGACGATGACGGTCTCGAAGAACGAGCGGCGGGCGGCGATCTTGGCGATGGCGTCTCCGACGCCTCCGGCGCCGACAAGCAGAATCCTCATGCGCTCATGTTATCCAGATGGACAACAACTTCGCCAGCCCTGTGTGGGGCGCGGGATGCCGATGCCGCCGTCGCGCCGGGCCCGACGATCAGTCGCCCAGCGGCGGAACCGTGCGCGGCCGCACGATCACCCAGAGACTCACGATCGAGACGACCGAGGTGAGGGCCATGACCGTTCCCATCGGAATCGCGTTCGCGATGCCGAACAGCCCGACGATCGGCGAGAGCAGCCCGGCGAGCCCGAAGTTCATCGCGCCGAGCAGCGAGGCCGCCGTGCCCGCCTCGCTGCCGTGGTTCACGAGCGCCAGGGCCTGCACCATCGGAAAGCCGAACCCGCACGCCGTGATGAAGAACCACAGCGGAACGACGGTGCCCCAGAAGCCGGCCCCCGCGAGGTCGAGCACGATGATCGCCACCGCGCTGCCGAGCAGCACCAGCGTCGACCCCGCGAGGATCCACTGCGGCGGGATGCGGCGCGCGAGCCGCGAGCTGACCTGAACACCCGCGACCACACCGATCGAGTTGAGCGCGAACAGCAGCCCGTACCCCTGCGGGTCGAGCCCGTAGACCTCCTGGAAGAGGAACGGGGAGGCCGAGAGATAGGCGAAGAGGCCCGAGAAGGACATCCCGCCGATGACAGCGACGCCGAGGAAGATGCGGTCGGCGAACAGCGACCGGTAGCGATCGCGGATGGTCGCGTGCCCCGTCGTGACGCGGCGCTCCGGCGGCAGGGTCTCGACGATCAGCAGACTCGCCGCGATCACGATGATCACGCCGTAGGCGGCGAGCACGAGGAAGAGCCCGCGCCAGGGCATCACGAGCAGCAGCTGCGAGCCGATGACGGGCGCGAGGATCGGCGCGAGCCCGTTGACGAGCGACAACCGCGAGAGCATGCGCACGAGCGGGTACCCGCCGAACAGGTCGCGCACGGTGGCCATGGCGACGACACCGCCCGCCGCGGCTCCGAAGCCCTGCAGCACGCGGAAGACCATGAGCCACGCGATGTCGGGGGCGAGCGCGACGCCGAGACTCGCGCCGACGTGCAGGCTCGTCGCCAGGATGAGCGGCAGTCGGCGCCCGACGGCGTCGCTCCACGGGCCGACGAGCAGCTGGCCGAAGGCGAACCCGAGCGTGGTCGCGGTGAGGGTGAGCTGGATCAGGGCCGTGGAGACCCCGAGGTCGGCCTCGACCTGCGGGAACGCGGGGAGGTACAGGTCGACCGTGAACGGCCCGAGGGCGGTGAGGGCTCCGAGCACGATCACGTAGAGCGCGCGCTCGCGCCGGGTCAGAGCATCTCCGGGATGCACGAGCGTCGTCACGGAGACAGCTCCAGAGAGAAAGAGGATGGGGGTGGCCGATCGGCCACCCCCATCCTATGAGGCCCTGCTCAGCGGGACGTGCTGGTGCCCGCGCGACGCTTGTTGTAGACGTCGAAGGCGACCGCCAGCAGCAGCACGAGGCCCTTGACCGCCTGCTGCCACTCGATGCCGATACCCATGATCGACATGCCGTTGTTGAGCACACCGATGATCAGACCACCGATGATGGCGCCCGAGATCGTGCCGATACCGCCCTGCACCGCCGCACCACCGATGAAGGCGGCCGAGATGGCCTCGAGCTCGAAGCCGTCACCGGCCTTCGGGCCGGCCAGGTTGAGGCGAGCGGTGAACACCAGGCCGGCGAGCGCGGCCAGGATGCCCATGTTGACGAACAGCCAGAAGTCGACCGACCGGGTCTTGACGCCCGACAGCTCCGCGGCGCGGCGGTTGCCGCCGATCGCGTAGATGTGGCGGCCGAAGACCGTGCGGTTGGCGACGATGCCGTAGATCATCAGCAGCACGGCGAGCACGATGAGCGTCACGGGGATGCCCTTGAAGGTGGCGAGCGCGTAGGTGAACGCGCCGACACCGACGGCGACGAAGGCCATCTTGGCGATGAACCAGACCGTCGGGTCGACCGTCTGGCCGTACTTGATGCGCCCAGCGCGCGTGCGCACCTGCTGCACGATGAGGCCGACGATCGCCAGGGCGCCCACGATGAGCGTGAAGACGTCGATGGTCGCATCGGGCCCGGCGAACGAGATGAACCCGTTGCCCAGGGCGCGGTACTCCTCGGGGAACGATCCGATGTTCGAGTTGCCCAGCGTGATGAGCGCGAGCCCGCGGAAGATGAGCATGCCCGCCAAGGTGACGATGAAGGCGGGAATGCCCACATAGGCGATCCAGAAGCCCTGCCAGGCGCCGACCACGGCGCCGATCACGAGCGCACCGATGATGGCGAGCCACCATGGGAACCCGAGATCGCGGATCAGCACGCCCGAGAAGGCTCCGATGAACGCGGCGATCGAGCCGACCGACAGGTCGATGTGACCGGCGACGATCACGAGCACCATGCCGATCGCGAGAATCAGGATGTACCCGTTCTGCACGATCAGGTTCGAGATGTTCTGCGGGCGCAGGAGGATGCCGTTCGTCGTGATCGAGAACAGCACCACCACGGCGATGAGGGCGAGGAAGATGCCGTTCTTGCCGAGGTCGCTCACGATGTAGCTGAGCGTGGGCGGGAGCTGGAAGCCGGGCTTCTTCTCCGGGGTCTTGACTGCGGTGTCGGACATTAGCGCTGCTTCTCCAGGGTCATGAGCTTGAGGAGGGCTTCGGGGGTGGCGTCGGATACGGGCATCTGTCCCGTGATCCGGCCCTCGGAGAGGGCGTAGATGCGGTCGCAGATGCCCAGCAGTTCGGGCAGCTCGGAGGAGATGACGATGATCGCCTTCCCCTCGCTCGCGAGCCGGTTGATGATCGTGTAGATCTCGTACTTGGCTCCGACGTCGATGCCGCGGGTCGGCTCATCGAGGATGAGCACCTCCGGGTCGGCGTAGATCCACTTCGAGAGCACGACCTTCTGCTGGTTGCCGCCGGAGAGCTGGCCGGTCTTGGCCAGCACCGTCGGGCTCTTGATGTTCATGCTCTGGCGGTACTCGTTCGCGACCTTGTACTCTTCGTTGTCGTTCACGAGCCCGCCGCGCACGAGCTTGCGCAGAGAGGCCATCGAGATGTTGCGCTTGATGTCCTCGATGAGGTTCAAGCCGTACATCTTGCGATCCTCCGTCGCGTAGGCGATGCCGTTGCGGATCGCCTCGTCGACGGTGCGGGTCTTGATCTCGACGCCGCGCTTGTAGACCTTGCCGCTGATGCGGCTGCCGTAGCTGTGGCCGAACAGGCTCATGGCGAACTCGGTGCGCCCGGCACCCATGAGCCCCGCGATGCCGACGATCTCGCCGGCGTGCACCGTGAGGTCGACGTTGTCGACCATGACGCGGTTGACGTCCTGCGGGTGATGGGCCGTCCACCCCTCGACGCGCAGCACCTCCTCACCGATGTGCGGGGTGTGGTCGGGGTAGCGGTTCTCGAGATCGCGACCGACCATCCCCTTGATGATGCGGTCCTCCGAGACGTCGACGCGGCGGATCGTCTCGATGGTCTTGCCGTCGCGGATGACCGTCACCGAGTCGGCGATCTTCTTGATCTCGTTGAGCTTGTGGCTGATGATGATCGACGTGATGCCCTGCTCTTTCAGGTGCAGGATCAGGTCGAGCAGGTGGTCGGAGTCGGCGTCGTTGAGCGCGGCGGTCGGCTCGTCGAGGATGAGGAGCTTCACCTCTTTCGACAGCGCCTTCGCGATCTCGACGAGCTGCTGCTTGCCGACACCGATGTCGAGGATGCGCGTGACCGGGTCTTCATCGAGCCCGACGCGCGCCAGCAGCTTCTTGGCCTCGAGGTTCGTCTTGTTCCAGTCGATGAGGCCGAGCGGCCCCTTGACCTCGTTGTTGAGGAAGATGTTCTCGGCGATCGAGAGGTAGGGGCTCAGCGCGAGCTCCTGGTGGATGATGACGATGCCTTTGGCCTCGCTGTCACGGATGTCTTTGAACTCGACGACCTCGTTCTCGAAGACGATGTCGCCGTCGTAGGTGCCGTGCGGGTAGACGCCCGACAGCACCTTCATGAGGGTCGACTTGCCGGCGCCGTTCTCGCCGCAGATGGCGTGGACCTCACCGCGCGCCACCTCGAGGGTGACGTCGGAAAGGGCCTTGACACCCGGGAAGGTCTTCGTGATCGACCGCATCTCGAGGATGTTCTGGGTCACGTGCTGCCCACTTCCTTACGTCGTTGGGGGAAAGAGCCGGTGGTGGGGAGCCTAGTGCGACTCCCCACCACCGGCCAGGTACACCTGGTGGTGCGGTGCTCAGACCTCGTTAGAGGCCGAGCTCCTCAGCCGTCCAGTACCCGGTGTCGACGAGCGCCTCCTGGACGTTGTCGGCAACGACCGGCACCGGTCCGAGCAGGAACGACGGCACGACGAGAACACCGTTGTCGTACGTGGTGGTGTCGTTGATCTCCGGCTCGCCGCCCTCGAGAAGGGCGACGGCCATGCCGGCCGCGACCTTCGCGAGCTCGCGGGTGTCCTTGAAGATGGTCGCGAACTGCTCACCCGAGAGGATGGCCTTGACCGAGTCGATCTCCGCGTCCTGACCCGAGATGATCGGGAAGTCGACGCCCACGGCGTAGCCCGCGTCGGTCAGGGCCGAGATGATGCCACGGCTCAGGCCGTCGTAGGGCGACAGCACCGCGTCGACCTTCGAGCCGTCGGAGTAGTTCGCCGTCAGGAGGTCCTCCATGCGGCTCTGGGCGACCTCGCCGTCCCAGCGCAGCGTGGCGGCCTGCTCGATGTCGGTCTGACCCGACTTCACGACGAGCGTTCCGTCATCGATCAGCGGCTGGAGCACGTCCATGGCGCCGTTGAAGAAGAAGAACGCGTTGTTGTCGTCCAGCGAGCCGGCGAACAGCTCGATGTTGAACGGACCAGCCGGCGCGTCGGGGAGCGGGTTGCCCTCGAGGTCGGTCAGGCCGAGACCGTTCAGCAGGGTCCAGGCCTGCTGCTGGCCCACGAGGAAGTTGTCGAACGTCGCGTAGTAGTTGACGTTCTCCGAGTCGCGGATCAGACGGTCGTAGGCGATGACCGGGATGTCGCTGTCGGCAGCGGTCTGCAGCACCTCGGTGAGGGTGGTGCCGTCGATCGCGGCGATGATCAGGGCCTCAGCGCCCTTGGTGATCATGTTCTCGACCTGCGAGACCTGGGTCGGGATGTCGTCCTCTGCGTACTGGAGGTCGACGGTGTAGCCGGCCGCCTCGAGCTCGGCCACGAGGGCGTCGCCGTCCGCGATCCAGCGCTCCGACGAGCGCGTGGGCATGGCGACGCCGATGAGGCCGCCGCCTTCGCCCTCGCCACCATCGGCGACCGGGGCCGAGCAGGCGGCGAGACCGAAGGTCATCGCGCCGATGGCCACGGCGGAGAGAAGAAGGTTCTTCTTCACTGTGTGTCCTTTCATTGGGGATGTGGTGGTGCTGCGGAACCCGGCTCGACATCGGGCCGGGGCCGTTCCCGGGGCGTGAGCCCCGGGACGTCTAGGGGGTGATCGGCGCCGTCACAGCGACTGCGCCAATCGGTAGTAGGCGGCGTTCGTGCGCACGTCGCGCGCGAACCCCTCGAGCGTGGTGGTCTCGTCGATCACCAGCAGCTCGACGCCAGCCATCTGCGCGAAGTCGCGGACGACCTCGACGCCGACCTGAGTGGTCATGACGGTGTGGTGGGCGGCTCCGGCCGTCAGCCAGGCTGCGGCGGAGGTCGTGAAGTCGGGGGCGGGCTTCCACACCGCGTGACCGACGGGGAGCTTCGGCATGGGCTCGGGCAGCGCGACGTTCTCGACGACGTTGGCCACGAGGCGGAAGCGGTCGCGCAGGTCGCTCAGCGCGACCACGAGCGCGGGGCCGGGGTCGGCCGTGAACACCAGGCGCACCGGGTCCTCTTTGCCTCCGATGCCGAGCGGGTGCACCTCGAGGCGCGCGCGCTGGCTCGTCAGCGAAGGGCTCACCTCGAGCATGTGGGCGCCGAGGATCAGCTCGTTGCCCGGCTCGAGGTGGTACGTATAGTCCTCCATGAGCGAGGCACCACCGGGCAGCCCGGCCCCCATGACCGCCGCGGCGCGGACGAGCACCGCGGTCTTCCAGTCGCCCTCGGCTCCGAATCCGTAGCCGTCCGCCATCAGGCGCTGCACGGCGAGACCCGGCAGCTGGCGCAGCGACGCGAGGTCCTCGAAGGAGGTGGTGAAGGCGGAGAATCCGCCGCCTTCGAGGAACCCGCGCAGCCCCAGCTCGATCGCGGCGCCGTAGCGCAGCGAGTCGTGCCGCTCGGCCCCCGGGTGCAGCTCGGGAGCGACGTCGTAGCGGTCGAGGTACTCCTCGACGAGGGTGTCGATGTCGGCATCGGCGACGGCATGCACCGCGTCGGCCAGCTCGGTGACGCCCCAGGTGTTGACCTGCACGCCGAAGCGCAGCTCGGCCTCGGTCTTGTCGCCCTCGGTGACCGCGACGTAGCGCATGTTGTCGCCGAAGCGGGCGAGCTTGAGGTTCTGCGTCGCGTGGCGGCCAGCCGCGGCGCGCGCCCACGTGCCGACGCGGTCGGTGACCGCGGGGTTCGACACGTGGCCGACCACGGTGGTGCGGGCGACGCCGAGGCGCGACACGATGTAGCCGAACTCGCGGTCGCCGTGCGCAGCCTGGTTGAGGTTCATGAAGTCGAAGTCGATCTCCGACCACGGCAGTGCGACGTTGGCCTGCGTGTGCAGGTGCAGCAGGGGCTTCTGCAGCGCGTCGAGGCCGGCGATCCACATCTTGGCCGGGCTGAAGGTGTGCATCCACGCGATGACGCCGATGACGTTCTCGGCGGCGTTCGCCTCCTGCATGACCCGCTTGATGCTGGCGCTGTCGACGAGGGTCGGCTTCCAGACGATCGAGACGGGGATGCTCGCCGCAGCCTGGAGGCCCGCGACGACCTGCTGCGACTGCTCGGCGACCTGGCGCAGGGTCTCGTCGCCGTAGAGGTTCTGGCTTCCGGTGAGGAACCAGACCTCGAGGGTCGACAGGTCGGGAACGATGCTGCGAGTCACGAGAGGGCTCCGGTGGGTAGGGCGTCGAGGGCGGCACGCTGCACGGCGAGGCCGCTCTCGAAGCGGTCGAGGTAGACGGCGAAGCCGTCGCGGTCGGCGGGAAGGGGATCGACGACGCTCGTCGCGACGCCCGCGAAGACGGTGGTGTCGAGGTAGGCGGCGAGGTCTCCGCCGCGCGGGTCTCCCCCGTGCTGCGCAGCGAAACCGGCGAGCAGGGCCATGCCCCACGCGCCGCCCTCGGCGGCAGCACCGACGACGCCGACCGGAGCCCCGACGGCTGCGGCCAGCGTGCGCTGCGCGACCCCCGCGGTGCGGAAGAGGCCGCCGTGCGCCTGCAGGCGATCGACGGCGACGCCCTCCGCGTGCAGCACGCGCATGCCGACGGCGAGGGTCGCGAACACGCTGAGCAGCTGCGCGCGCACGAGGGCCGCCAGGGTCAGAGCGCTCTCACTGCCGCGCACGACCATCGGCCGGCCGGCGTCGAGCCCGAGCACGGGCTCGCCCGCCTCGAGCGGGTAGGCGACCACGCCGTCGGCGTCGGCACCGGCGGTCATCGCCTCGTCGAGCAGCAGGCGGTAGGCGGCATCGGCGTCGAGCGGCGTGCCCGCGAGCTCGGCGAACCGGCGCAGCACGCCGACCCAGGCGGCGAGCTCGCTCGTGCCGTTGTTGGCGTGCACCATCGCGACCGGGTGACCGGCCGGGGTGGCGACGATGTCGATCTCGGGGTGGATGCCGGTGAGCGGTCGCTCGAGCACGACCATCGCGAAGATGCTCGTGCCGACGCTCACGTTTCCGGTGCGCGGGGCGATCGCGTTGGTCGCGACCATGCCGGTGCCAGCGTCGCCCTCGGGCGGGCACAGCAGGGCGCCGGGCTGCAGCGTTCCGCTCGGGTCGAGCAGGGCCGCGCCCTCGGCGCTGAGCGTGCCAGCGGCGGCACCGGCGGGCAGCACGGCCGGGAGCATCCCGGCGAGGGGCCCCGCGAGAGCCGAACCGGCGAGGGCGTCGTAGCGGGCCAGCAGTGCGGCGTCGTACCCCGCGCCGTCGGCCGCGAGCGGGAACATGCCCGAGGCGTCGCCGACGCCGAGCACGCGGTCGCCGCCGATCAGCTCGTGCACGTAGCCGGCGAGAGTCGTGATTCGGTGCACGCGGCCGACGTGCGGCTCGTCGTCGATGACCGCCTGGTGCAGGTGCGCGATCGACCAGCGCTGCGGGATGGCCGTGCCGAAGAGCTCGGTGAGAGCGGCCGCGGCCGCGCCGGTCGTGGTGTTGCGCCACGTGCGGAAGGGCACGAGCAGGTCGCCGGCCTCGTCGAAGGCGAGGTAGCCGTGCATCATCGCCGAGACGCCGATCGCCGCGAGGCGGGCGGGCGCGGCACCGTGCCGCGCCGCGGCGTCGGCCGCGAGCGCGGCGTACGCGGCCTGGAGTCCCGCGTGCACGGCCTCGAGCGCGTAGCTCCAGTACCCGTCGACGAGCTCGTTCTGCCACTCGTGCGCGCCCACGGCGAGCACGGTGCTGTCGGCCGGGTCGATGAGGCAGGCCTTGATGCGGGTCGAGCCGAGCTCGATGCCCAGCACCGCACGGCCCTCGGCGATCACCGCGGCGCTCATCGTGCTGCCCCCGCGCTCGTGGGCTGGCCGTAGACGTTCTGGTAGCGGTCGAACAGCGCGTCGATCGCGGCGGGCTTGATCGGCAGCGGGTCGCCGAGCTGGCGGGCGATGTGCACGGTGCGCGCGACATCCTCGAGCATCACGGCCGCCTTGACGGCATCACGGGCGTCGCGCCCGATGGTGAAGGGGCCGTGGTTGCGCATGAGCACGGCGCGCGAGCGGTGCCCGCGCAGGGTGTCGACGATGCCGCGGCCGATCGAGTCGTCGCCGATGATCGCGAACGGCCCGACGGGGATCTCGCCGCCGAACTCGTCGGCCATCGCCGTGAGCACGCAGGGGATCGCCTCGGCGCGGGCGGCCCACGCCGTAGCGTAGGTCGAGTGGGTGTGCACGACGCCCCCGACCTCGGGCATCTCGCGGTAGACGTACGCGTGCGCCGCGGTGTCGCTCGAGGGGCTGCGGTCGCTGCCGGGGGTGTTGGGCACGACCTCGCCGTCGAGCGTGCACAGGATCATGCTCGAGGCGTCGAGGTCGTCGTACGAGACCCCGCTGGGCTTGATGACGAAGAGGTCGGCACCGGGCACCCGTCCGGAGACGTTGCCGCCAGTCCAGACGACGAGGCCGGAGCGCACGAGCTCGGCGTGGAGGGCCGCCACCTCGTCACGCACGCGCGCGATCGCCACCTGGGTCTCGGGGCTGAACGCGGTCATGCGCGCACCTCGGCCGAGCACTCGGCTGCTGCGGGGGCGGTGACGCTCACGGGACTCCATCGTCGCGACGGCGACGGGTGGACCCGGCGCCGGGGTGGTTCAGGGGTGGCGGGTCGGGGCTGAGCCCCGCTCCGGCGCCGTGACCGTTTTGTGATCGTTCACATGGCGCGAGAGCACTCTAACGGCGAAACGGTCACATCTGTCAACCAGCGGACGACACGAAACGATCACAAGTCGATAACGACGGGGTCGCGCGGGCGCGCGGCGGGCATCCGTCAGCCCAGATCCGTCAGCCCAGACGGGATGCCCGGGCCGTCGATTCCCGGATGATCAGCTCGGGCTGCACCGGGTCGTGGCTCAGGTCGGTCTCGCCCCGCAGCTCGCCGAGCAGCAGCGCGATCGCGCGGCGACCGATCTCGGCGAAGTTCTGCCGCACGGTCGTGAGCGGCGGAGCGAAGTGCGCCGCCTCGGGAACATCGTCGAAGCCGACGATCGAGATGTCGCCCGGCACCGAGAGGCCCATCTCGCGGCAGGCGTGCATGAAGCCGAGCGCCATCTGATCGTTGCCGGCGAACACCGCCGTGAAGTCGCGGTAGCGCAGCAGCTCGAGACCCGCGTAGTAGCCGAACGAGGCCGTCCAGTCGCCGAGGATCGGCGCGCGGGTGCGCAGGTCGGCATCGCCGAGCTCGCGCAGGAAGCCCTGCATGCGGGCCTCGGCCTCGATCCAGTCCTGCGGGCCCGAGATGTGCATGATCTCGGTGTGGCCCAGCTCGATGAGGTGCCGCGTCGCCATGCGGGCGCCCTGCACCTGGTCGACCCAGAGCGAGTGGTCGGAGCTCAGGCCGGTCGCCTCGAGCGTGACGAACGGCACGCCGACCTGCAGGTCGTTGATGGCCTCGAACACCCGCACCTGGGGCGCGATGACGATGAGAGCCTCGACGGCCTGACTCATCAGGTAGTCGAGCCCGCTCTTGATCGAGGCGTACTCGCTCGACGAGATGTTCGTGATCGACAGCCGGTAGCCGGCCTCGCGCGCCGCGGTCTCGATGGCCTGGATGCTCGTCGCCGGGCCGTAGTGCACGGTCTGCGCCGCGAGCACCCCGATCGTGCGCGACCGGCTCGTGACGAGCGCCCGCGCCGCCTGGTTGGGGCGGTAGCCGAGCTCGTCGATCGCGTCGCGCACGCGCTGCAGCGTCTCGGGCCGGATATTCGGGCTGTCATTGAGAACCCGCGAGACCGTCTGGTACGAGACCCCCGCCACCCGCGCGACATCGCGGATGTTCGGCGCGCGCACGCGATCGGGTTCGATCGGCCGCTCGGTCTCGGTGGTCATCTTCGTCCGTCCGTGTCGCGATGTGTACGTTCACATCCGCGCCCCATTATGCACGGCCCAGGCGAACACGCACCGGGCCGCTGCGGCCTGGGCCCCGCCGCTACAGCGCCGCGAGCCCCTGCTCGACGTCGGCCACGAGATCGGCCGCGTCTTCGATACCCACCGAGAGCCGCACGATCGCGTCGCTCACCTCGAGCTCGGTGCCCCGCACCGAGGCGTGCGTCATCTCGCTCGGGTAGTTGACGAGCGACTCGACACCACCGAGCGACTCGGCCAGCTGGAAGACGCGCAGGCTCTCGGCGAAGGCGCGCGCGGCTGCGGCGCCACCGGCGAGCTCGAGCGAGAGCATCCCGCCGAACAGGCGCATCTGCCGCGCGGCCAGGGAGTGGTCGGGGTGCTCGGGCAGTCCCGGGTAGTAGACCCGGGTGACGGCGGGATGCCCCTGCAGGGCCTCCGCGATGGCCTGAGCATTGGCCGAGTGGCGCTCCATGCGCACGGCCAGCGTCTTGATGCCGCGCGAGGTGAGCCACGCATCCATGGGGCCGGAGACCGCGCCCGCCGCGAACTGGTGGAACTGCACCTGCTCGGCCAGCTCGAGGTCGTTCGTGACGACCGCGCCGCCCAGCACGTCGGAGTGCCCGCCGAGGTACTTGGTCGTCGAGTGCACGACGACGTCGGCCCCGAGCACGAGCGGCTGCTGCAGGTAGGGCGTGGCGAAGGTGTTGTCGACGACGACGAGCGCGCCGACCGCGTGCGCGAGCTCGGCGAGCGCCGTGATGTCGGTGACCTTCATGAGCGGGTTGCTCGGGGTCTCGAGCCACAGCACGCGCGGCCGCAGCCGCTCGAGGGCCTCGCGGGCGACCGCGAGGTCGCCGAGCTCGACCGTGGTCAGCTCGACCTGCCAGGGCCCGAAGATGCGCCGCACGAGGCGGTGTGTGCCCCCGTAGACGTCGTTGCCCATGAGCACGTGGTCGCCGGGGCGCAGCACCGCGCGCAGCAGGGCGTCCTCCGCCGCGAGGCCCGACGCGAAGCTGAAGGCGCGGGCGCCCGACTCGAGCGAGGCGAGCTGGGTCTGCAGCGCGTCGCGCGTGGGGTTGCCGCCGCGGGCGTACTCGTAGCCGCCGCGCAGATCGCCGATCGAGCGCTGCACGAAGGTCGACGTCAGGTAGACGGGCGGCGTGACCGCCCCCGTCGTGGGATCGAACTTTTGCCCGGCGTGGATCGCGCGCGTGGCGAAGCCCTGCAGGATGTGCGGGTCGGTGGGGGCAGCGTCGTGCTCGGTCATGCGTCTCCTCCGGCGAGCGCCGCGATCAGGTCGGTGCGGTTCAGCAGCCCGACGGGGTTGCCGCCGTCGAGCACCAGCAGGGTCTCGGGATGCTGACCCCCCGCCGCCCGCTCGCCGAAGCGCTCGTGCGCGGCCTGCAGGCTCTCGTGCGCGCCGACCAGCGGCAGCCCCGGCCCCATCGCGCGGGTGATCGGATCGGCCGCGGTCACCTCGCCGCTCGCGAGGGCGCGCAGCAGGGTGCGGCTGTCGACCGCGCCGATGACCTCGCCGAGCACGGCCGGCGGCTCGGCGCTCAGCACGGGCAGCGCGCCGGCGTGCGCCTCGAGCGCCGCGACCGCGTCGGCGATGGTGTGCTCGCGCCGCAGGTGGGCGAGCGGGCGGGTCGGCGTGCCGAGCAGGTCGGCGACGGTCGGCGAGCCCTGCGAGCGCGCGAAGCCGTGGCGGCGCATCCAGCCGTCGTTGAAGATCTTGCCGAGGTAGCCGCGCCCGCCGTCGGGCAGCAGCACGACGACGATGTCGTCGGGGCCGAGCTCGCGCGCGACCTCGAGGGCGCCCTGCGCGGCCATGCCGCACGAGCCGCCGACGAGCAGCCCCTCCTCGCGGGCGAGCCTCAGTGTGAGGTCGAAGGCCTGCTGGTCGCTCACGGCCACGATGCGGTCGACGACGGCGGGGTCGTAGGCGGCGGGCCAGAAGTCCTCCCCCACCCCCTCGACGAGGTAGGGGCGACCGGTGCCGCCCGAGTAGACGCTGCCGACGGGGTCGACGCCGACGATCTGCACCCGGCCGCCGGCGCGGTCGGCGCTGACCTCGCGCAGGTACCGACCGGTGCCGGTGATGGTGCCGCCGGTGCCGACGCCGGCGACGAAGTGGGTGACGCGGCCGTCGGTGTCGGCCCAGATCTCGGGGCCGGTCGTCTCGTAGTGGCTGCGCGGCCCGTTGGGGTTCGCGTACTGGTTGGGTTTGAACGCGCCCGGGATCTCGCGGGCCAGACGGTCGGAGACGCTGTAGTACGACTCCGGGTCCTCCGGCGCGACGGCCGTCGGGGTGACGACGATCTCGGCGCCGTAGGCCGTCAGCACGTTGCGCTTGTCCTCGCCCACCTTGTCGGGCAGCACGAAGACGCAGCGGTAGCCGCGCTGCTGCGCGACGAGCGCGAGCCCGACGCCCGTGTTGCCGCTCGTCGGCTCGACGATCGTGCCGCCGGGCTTCAGCAGGCCCTCGCGCTCGGCCGCGTCGATGATGCGCGTGGCGATGCGGTCTTTCGCGCTGCCGCCCGGGTTGAGGTACTCGACCTTGGCGAGCACGGTGGCGCTGATGCCCTCGGTCACGCGGTTGAGGCGCACGAGGGGGGTTCCGCCGATGAGATCGACGACCGATTCGGCGTACTTCATGCCGCGAATCTACCAGCGGCCCCGCGCAGGTTACGGGCCGCGGCCGCCCGGGGTTCTCAGCATCCGCTGTGCCTTATCTAGGATGATCGAGCCGGGTTGTTCGCCCCCTATCCCTCTGCCCGCTCGCCCCGACAGGAGCCCCCGTGGCCGACGACAGCACCTCCGACCTCACCATCAAGCGGCAGCGCGAGAAGCGCCGTGCCGAGAAGGTCGCCGCCCTCAAGCAGAAGCAGGCCCGCGAGAAGCGTGCGCGCATGCTCGGCATCGGCGGCGCCATCGTCGGTGGTGTCGCCGCGGTGGCCATCATCGTGGGCGTCGTCGTCACCTCGGCCACGCCGCCGGTCGACCCCGCGACGATCGAGATCGAGGGCCTCGAGACCTTCGACAACCTCGAGGCGCTGCACGTGCAGTCGGCCGTCGAGTACGAGATGACCCCGCCCGCCGGTGGCCCGCACAACCCGACGTGGCTGAACTGCGGAATCTACGAGGAGGAGGTGCCCGCCGAGTACGCGGTGCACTCCCTCGAGCACGGCGCCGTGTGGGTCACCTACGACCCCGAGCAAGTGCAGGGCGCCGACCTGGATGCTCTCCGCAGCGCCATGCCGCGCAGCTACATCATCCTCTCGCCGTTCCCGGGCCTGGAGGCCCCGGTCGTCGCGAGCGCGTGGGGCGTGCAGGTCGCACTCGACGGCGTCGACGACCCGCGCCTGAGCGACTTCATCGTGAAGTACCGCCAGTCCCCCGACGCACCCGAGCCCGGCGCCCTGTGCAGCCAGGCTCTCGACGGCCCGGGCAAGATCTCCTGACCATGAGCACGAGCGCTTCGGCCTCCGCCGCGACGGTGTCGGCTGCGCCGACACCCCTGAGCCGCACCCGGCTCGCCGTCGTGGGGGTCGTACTCGTGCTCGTGGCGCTCGTGGGGGGCATCCTGCTCGGCCGCATGACGGCCGCGGCCCCGACGCCGGCGCCCTCCGAGAGCAGCGCCGAGGCGGGCTTCGCGCGCGACATGCAGGTGCATCACGGCCAGGCGGTCGAGATGTCGCTGCTCGTGCGCGACCGCACCGACGACCCGGAGATCCGCCTGCTCGCGCTCGACATCGCGACCGGGCAGACGCAGCAGCAGGGGCAGATGTTCGCCTGGCTCGCGATGTGGGGCCTGCCGCAGACCTCCGCGGAGCCCGAGATGGAGTGGCTGTCGCGCCCGGTCATCGACGGATCGGCCGGCCATGAGGGCCACGGCGGGCACACTCCCGGCGAGCCGATGCCGGGCGTGGCCACGTTCGAGCAGATGCAGGCCCTCCAGAACGCCACGGGCGTCGAGGCCGAGCGCATCTTCCTCGAGCTCATGATCGCCCACCACCAGGGCGGCGTCGAGATGGCCGAGGCCGTGCTCGCCCGCAGCGACCACCCGCAGGTGCGGGCCCTGGCCGAGGGCATGGTGCAGCTGCAGCAGAAAGAGCTGGACTACATGGCCGAGCTGCTCGCGGCCCGCTCGTAGCCCGCGGCCTGCTCGGCCACCAGGCGCGCGTACAGCCCGCCGCGCGCCACCAGCTGCGCGTGGGTGCCGCTCTCGACGATGCGGCCGGCCTCGACGACGTGGATCTCGTCGGCGCCCATGATCGTCGACAGCCGGTGCGCGATCGCGATGGTCGAGCGCCCGCTCGCCGCCGAGTCGAGGGCCCGCTGCACGACGCGCTCGGCCACCGCGTCGAGCGCGCTCGTCGCCTCGTCGAGGATCAGCACGGGAGGGTCTTTCAGCAGCACGCGCGCGATGGCCACGCGCTGCTTCTCGCCGCCCGAGAGCCGGTACCCCCGCTCGCCGACGACCGTCGCGTAGCCGTCGGGGAAGCCGACGATGGTGTCGTGGATGCTCGCCGCCCGGCACGCGGCTTCGAGCTCGCCGTCCGTCGCCCCGGGTTTCGCGTACCGCAGGTTCTCGGCGATCGTGGCGTGGAAGAGGTAGGTCTCCTGACTCACGACGCCGAGGCTCTCGATGAGCGCCTCCTGCCGCAGGCGTCGCACGTCGACACCCCCGACCTCGACCGTTCCGCTCGACACCTCGTGCAGCCGGGGCACCAGCGCGGCGATGGTCGTCTTGCCCGCGCCCGAGGGCCCGACGATGGCCACGAAGCGCCCCGGCTCGACCGTGAAGCTGACGCCGTCGAGGGTCGGAGCGGCATCGGCGGGAGCATCCGGATACCGGAAGACCACGTCGGTGAACCGCACCTGACCCCGACGGGCGGGGTCGGGGTCGACCGCGTCGGGCGCCTCGACGATCGCGGGCCGCAGGTCGAGGTACTCGAAGATGCGCGCGAACAGCGCGGCACTGGTCTGCAGGTCGAGCGCCACCCGCATGAGGCCCATGAGCGGGAAGGTCAGTCGTGCCTGCACCGTGGTGAAGGCGACGATTGTGCCCGCGGTCACAGCGACGTCCTGCTGCAGCAGCCACGCCGCGACCAGGTACACGACCGCCGGGATGATCGAGAGGAAGACGTTGACCATCGCGAAGAACCACTGGCCGCTCATCGCCAGCCGCACCTGCAGGTCGCGCTGGCGCTCGTTCTCGAGGCGGTAGCGCTCGACCTCGCCGCTCTGCCGGAAGAAGCTCTTCGCGAGCAGGATGCCCGACACGCTGAGGGCCTCCTGGGTGATCGCAGTCATGTCGCTCAGCGACTCCTGCGTCTGGGTGGCGATGCGCGCGCGCACCTGGCCGACCCGACGCTGGGCGACGACGAGCACGGGCAGCAGCACCACGGCGACGATGGTGAGCTGCCAGCTGAGCAGCAGCATCGCGACGAACGCGGCGATGACCGTGACGGTGTTGCCGATGACGCTCGAGACGGTGTTGCTCAGCACGCCCGCGACCCCGCCGACATCGTTCTGCAGGCGCGACTGGATGATGCCCGTCTTGGTGCGGGTGAAGAAGCCGAGCTCCATCGACTGCAGGTGCGAGAACAGGCGCACCCGCAGGGCCGCCATCACGCTGTTGCCCACAGTCGCGGTGAGCGCGGTCTGAGCGATGCCGAGGCCCGCCGAGACGAGCCACAGCACGAGCATCGCGCCGACGAGCTGCAGCAGCACGGGCACGTTCGGCTTGCCCTCGGTCGGGAAGAGCCCCACATCGAAGGCCTGCTGGGTGAGCAGCGGCGGCACGACGCTGAGGGCCGCCGAGACCAGCACGAGCGCGACGGTGATGGCGAGCGCGCCGCGATGCGGCCGGAAGAGCTCGGCGATGCGGGGCAGCAGGTTCGGGATGCGCGGCGCCTGCGCGTTGGCCGCGCGCTGCGCCGCGTGGTCGCCGCCCGACACGCGCGACCCCCGGCCGCCGCCACCCATGCTCATGCTGCGAGCCTAGGCGCGACCACCGGGGGTCGTCGGTGCGATCGTGCGGTCTGCGAGCCGATCAGCCCTTCGTCGAGCCGGCCAGCAGGCCGCGTACGAAGTAGCGCTGGAGGCTGAAGAACACGATGAGCGGGATGATCAGCGAGATGAACGCCGCGGCCGGCAGTCGCTCGGTGTTGCGCCCGAAGTTGCCGACGAGCTCAGCTAGGCGCTGCGTGAGCGGCGCGACGTCGGCCGTGCCGCCCGAGAACACGAGGGCCACGAGCAGGTCGTTCCAGACCCAGAGGAACTGGAAGATGCCGATCGACGCGAGGGCCGGCAGCGACAGCGGGATGATGATGCGGAAGAAGATCTGCGTGTGGTTCGCACCGTCGACCCGCGCCGCCTCGATCACCTCGCCGGGGATCTCGCTGATGAAGTTGTGCAGCAGGAAGATGCACAGCGGGAGCCCGAAGATCGTGTGCGCGATCCAGACCGCGGGGAAGGTGCCGCTGATGCCGAGCACCTCGCTGAAGATCTGCAGCAGCGGGATGAGGGCCATCTGCAGCGGCACGATCTGGAGGGCGAAGATCAGCACGAACAGCGCCGCGGAGCCCCGGAACTTGATCCACGCGAAGGCGTAGGCCGCCATGGTCGCGAGGATGATCGGGAACAGCGCGGCCGGAATCGCGATCACGAGCGAGTTCACGAAGTACGAGCCGAGGTTCGCCGACGAGGCGCCCTGCACCGTGAGCACGTCGAGGTAGTTCTCGAGCGTGAAGCTCGGGCTGACGAAGATGTTCCACCAGCCGTTCGAGCGGATCTCCTCGGGCGTGCGGAACGACGAGACGAGCAGGCCGAAGGTCGGGATCGTCCAGACGACCGCGATAATGATCGCCGCGGCGGTGGCCCACGGCGAGGTCAGGCGCTCCTTCACCCGGCGGGCCTTGCCGCCGCCGGGGGCGGTGGTGATGGCCCGGGTGCTGGTCTGCTCGGTGGCGCTGGCAGCAGCGGCGGGGGCGCTCATCGGATCTCCTTCTGCTTGCGCATGACACGGACGTTGTAGAGCACGATCGGCAGCACCATCACGAACAGCACCACGGCCAGAGCCGAGCCGTAGCCCGTCTCGCCGCGGTTGAAGGCCTGCGTGTACATCTCGTTGGCGACGACCGAGGTGTCGAAGTTTCCGCCGGTCATGGCGCGCACGATGTCGAACACCTTGAGGGTGGCGATCGAGATCGTGGTCACGACGACCACGAGGGTGCCGCGGATTCCGGGAACCGTCACGTTCCAGAACGACTGCCAGGCGTTCGCGCCGTCGAGTCGGGCGGCCTCGATGATCTCGACCGGCACCCCCTTGATCGCCGCCGAGAGCAGCACCATCGCGAATCCGGTCTGGATCCAGACCATCACGACGATGAGGAAGAACGTGTTCCAGGGCGAGTTGACGAGGAAGGGCTGCGGGTCTTGCCCCAGCCAGACGAGGATCTGGTTCAGCAGACCGATCTGCTCGCTGAAGCCGACCTCGCGGTACTCGTACATGAAGCGCCAGATGATGCCCGCACCGACGAACGAGATCGCCATGGGCATGAAGACGAGCGACTTGAGAACCTTCTCGCCGTGCGACTTGTCGATGAACACGGCGTAGGCGAGTCCGAAGATCGTCGAGAGCGTGGGCACGAGCGCCACCCAGATGAGGGTGTTGATGATCACGATGGTGATCTCGGGCTGCGTGAACATCCAGACGAAGTTGTCCAGCCCGACGAACTCGGAGCCGTTGGCCGTCTGGCGGCTGAAGAAGGCGAGGATCGTCGTGCGGATGGCCGGGTAGACCAGTCCGACGGCGAGCAGGATGAGGGCGGGTGCCAGGAAGGCGGCGAGCTGCAGCACATCGCGCCCGCGCTTCGGCGCTCGATCCGCGAGGAAGAGCACGATTCCCACGACGGCGGCGAAGGCCGCCAGGCCGAGGAACATGACCCCGAACTTCTCGAACAGGTCGGACCAGAATTCCATGCCGGATCAAACCTCCATTGGTTTGGGTTGACTGCCACGCTACCCGTCAGGCCGGCCCATCGGACGAGTCGTCGTCCGATGGGCCGGCCATCAGTGGTTCAGCGTCCGCTGCGTGCTACTGCGGGAACGTCGCGTCGATCGCGCGGAGGACATCCGCGGTCGGCGTGCCGTTCACCCAGTCGACCATGCCGGTCCAGAACGAGCTGGTGCCGACGGCGGCGGGCATGAGGTCGGAGGCGTCGAAGCGGAAGATGGTGTCCTCTCCCTGCAGGATCTCGACCGACTGGCGGGCGAGGTCCGAGCCGGCGAGCGAGGGGTCGAGACCCTTGTTCGCCGAGATGACGCCGCCTCGCGAGACGCGCTCGTTGGCGAAGGTGTCGCTCGACAGGTAGGCCTGCAGAGCGGCGGTCGCCTCGCGGTCGTTGAACGCGGCCACGAACTCGCCACCACCGGTGACGGCCGAGGGGTCGCCCTCCGCGATCGGCGGGGTCAGGAACGCCCAGACATCACCGTCGGGAGCAACCGTCACGCCCTCGCCCCACTGCGCCTCGTAGAACGAGGCCTGGTGGTGCAGCGAGCAGGTGCCGTCGAGGATCGAGAGGCCGCCATCCTGGAAGGTGGTGGTCACGATCGACTGCACGCCGCCGAAGCCGCCGTTGACGTAGTCCTCGTTCAGGAGGACCTCGCCGACGAGGTCGAACGCCTCGGTGATCTCGGGCGAGTCGAACTTCAGCTCACCAGCAACCCACGCGTCGTAGGCCTCGGGGCCCGAGTTGCGCAGCACCAGGTCCTCGACCCAGTCGGTGCCGACCCAGCCGGTCGCGTCACCCGAGCCGAAGCCGACGCACCACGGGCGGTAGGGGCCCTCGTTGCGCTCGGTCATCTGCTCGGTGAGGTCGAGCAGGCCCTGGTAGGTCGTCGGGATCTCGTAGCCGTTCTCCTCGAAGTCGGCCGGCGAGTACCAGATGTAGCCCTTGACGCTGGCGAGCAGCGGCGCGGCGTAGAACTCGCCGTCGACCGTGCCGTAGCCCTTCCACGACTCGCTCCAGAACTCGTCGACGTTGGCCTCGACGGCGTCGGGCGCGGGAACGACGTAACCGTCGGCGATCAGGCGCTGCAGCAGACCGGGCTGCGGGATGATCATCAGGTCGGGCGCGTCGCCGGCAGCGGCACGCACGTTGATCTGCGTCTCGGCCTCCTGCGTGCCGTTGTACTCGACGGTGATGCCGGTGCAGGCCTCGAAGTCGGCCATGCTCTCGACGAGCGCGTCGGCCTCAGTGTCGATGATCGTCGCGTACAGCTCGACGCTCTCGCCCTCGAAGGTGCCGTAGGCCTCGTAGGCCGAGCAGTCGGCGTCGCCGCCGGCGCCCGGGTCGGTCTCGGCCGCGCAGCCCGCGAGCACAAGGCTCAGGGCGCCGAGCGCGGCGGCAGGCGCGATGAGCCTGCGGCGGAGAGTGGAACTCATGAGTTTCCTCCTCGTTGAGGTCGGTCAGCGCGCCGAGTGACGCGCGTGGTGGTTGCGGTGCATGGGTGGAACCCGACCTGACGAGGCGACCGGAATCGCATCGTCGGGAACCGGTTCCAGGGTCACCGTATGTCACCCGCGCGGGGGATGCAAGCAGGAGTGCTCCCTCCGTTACCGTTCCGTTGCCGAACTCCCGGAGTCCGCACAGCCGAGCGATCCCCACGTGTCGCGGGGAAACCGCTCTCACCTGGCACCGGTTCCACACAGGCCGGTTTGCGGCTACACTGACGCCACGGCACACCCGACATCGGCGCTCCCACGAGCGGCCGACCGGCCGGCCACCCCCTCCACCGTCCAACGAAGGGCTCGAGGTCATGAGCATCCTCGCCGATGTCGCCCGCATCGCGGGCGTCTCGAAATCGACGGCGTCGCGGGCGCTCAGCGGGCGGGGCTACGTCTCCGACGAGACGCGCAGGCGGGTCGAGGATGCCGCCGCCGAGCTCGGCTACGTGGTCTCCTCCACCGCCGCCAGCCTCGTCACCGGGCGCACGCGCAACGTCGGCGTGGTCATCCCGTACATCAACCGCTGGTACTTCGCCGAGGTGCTCGAGGGCATCGAAGCCTCCCTCATCCGCGCGGGCTACGACCTCACGCTGTACCGGCTGAGCACCGACCGTGACCTGCGCCGGCGGGTGTTCGACTACTTCCTCGTGCGCAAGCGCGTCGATGCCGTGATCTCGGTGGCCATCGACCTGAGCCCGCACGAAGTGCAGATGCTGCAGGCGCTCGGCAAGCCGCTCGTCGGCATCGGCGGGCGCATCGACGGCATCCCGTCGCTCTCGATCGACGACGTCGAGACGGCGCGTCTCGCCACCGAGCACCTGCTGAGCCTCGGGCACCGCCGCATCATGCACGTCGGCGGCGACCAGAACGAGCAGATGGACTTCCGGGTGCACTCGCAGCGCTACACCGGCTTCGCGCAGGCGCTGCGCGACGCCGGAGTCACCGTCGACGACGACTTCCGGCAGGCCGATTTCTCGATCGAGGGCGGGTACGCCGTCGGGCTCGCCGTGCTCGGCGACCCGCGCACACGGCCGACCGCGATCTTCGCCGGCTGCGACGAGATCGCGATCGGCATCACCGTGGCGGCCCGCCAGCTCGGCATCGGCATCCCCAGCGAGCTGTCGATCATCGGCGTCGACGGCCACCCGCTCGCCGAGATGTTCGGGCTCACGACCCTCGCGCAGCACCCCGGCGCGCAGGGTGCCCGGGCGGTCGAGCTGCTGCTCGATCAGCTCGAGGGCACCGATGCCGCCCCGCCCGACGAGCACCTGCTGCTGCCGACCGCGCTGACCGTGCGCGCGAGCACGGCCGCGCGCCGGCAGCCGACGGCCTGACCGGCCCCGAACGCGAGCGAGCCCCGCACCGTCGTGAGACGGGCGGGGCTCGCGCGATTCAGCAGTCGCTGACCCGGGGGTCGATGACTACTTGAGCACCACCGTGGCGCCGGCCTCCTCGAGCTGGGCCTTGGCCTTGTCGGCGGTCTCCTTGTTGACACCCTCGAGCACGACGCCGGGGGCGCCGTCGACCAGGGCCTTGGCCTCGCCGAGGCCGAGGCTCGTGAGCGCGCGGACCTCCTTGATGACCTGGATCTTCTTGTCGCCGGCGGCCTCGAGCACGACGTCGAACGACGACTTCTCCTCGACCTCCTCGGCGGGGGCGCCGCCACCGGCGGCAGGGGCGGCCGCGACGGCGACCGGCGCGGCGGCGGTGACCTCGAAGACCTCCTCGAACTTCTTCACGAACTCGCTGAGCTCGATGAGCGAGAGCTCCTTGAACGCCTCGATGAGCTCGTCAGTGCTGAGCTTGGCCATGATTTCTCCTTTGTAGCGGGGTTGGTGTGGGTGATCGTCGACCGGCAAGCCTTAGCTTCCGGACTCCTGCTTCTGCCGCAGCGCGTCGACCGCACGGGCGGCCTGCGCGAGGGGCGCGTTGAACATGTAGGCGGCACCGAAGAGCGAGGCCTTGACGGCACCGGCCAGCTTGGCCAGCACCACCTCACGGCTCTCGAGCTCGGCGAGCTTCATGACATCGGCGGCCGAGAGCGCGTTACCGTCGAAGTAACCGCCCTTCACCACCAGGTTGGGGTTCGCCTTGGCGAAGTCACGCAGGGCCTTGGCCACGGTCACGGGGTCGCCGTGAACGAAGGCCAGGGCCGACGGACCAGCGAGCATGTCATCGAGCGAGTCGATGCCAGCCTCGTTGGCCGCGATCTTGGTGAGCGTGTTCTTCACCACGGCGTACGACGCGTCAGCACGGAGGTTCGTGCGCAGCTGCTTGAGCTGCGCCACCGTGAGGCCGCGGTACTCGGTGAGCAGGACGGCGGTCGAGCTGGAGAACAACTCCTTCAGCTCGGCGACCGTTGCTTCCTTGTTCGCCATGGTGCTCCTCTAGTCGGAATCGGATCAGCCGCGACCGCCTGGGGCGGTGCTACCCGGAGCGCACATGGGAGAAGGCCCGGCGCACGCGCACGAGCCTTCGGCGAGCATCCGATTCAGATCACGGATGCCCGATGTCAGTTCACACACCTGCGCGGGTCGTCGCCCAGCTCCTGTGGAGCGGTGCGAGCCTTCGGTCGGCGCTCCTGCACGCAGGCGCTCCAACGACCAGCGGTCTTCGGCTCCGAGAAGCATATCCCATCGCGACGGTCACCGGCGACGCCTCCCGTCCCTCCCGAACACACGACATGTTTGACATGAATCGCATGGCGTGTGTAGTGTCGGATCGCCCCGAACGAAAGGACGAGCAATGGCCCCCCAGGTCACCGTGATCCCCGGCGATGGCGTCGGCCCCGAGTGCATCGACGCCGCCCGGCGCATCATCGACGCCGCCGGCGTGCCCATCGAGTGGGACCACCAGGAGGCAGGCGAGTCGGTCTTCCGGCGCGGCATCGCCTCCGGGGTTCCGCAGGAGACCATCGACTCGATCACCCGCACGCGCGTCGTGCTCAAGGGACCGCTCGGCACGCCCGTCGGCTTCGGGGAGAAGTCGGCGAACGTCACCCTGCGCAAGCTGTTCGAGACCTACGCGAACATCCGCCCGGTGCGGGAGCTGCCCGGCGTCTCGACGCGCTACTCCGGCTCCGGCGTCGACCTGGTCGTCGTGCGCGAGAACGTCGAAGACCTGTACGCCGGCATCGAGCACATGCAGACCCCCGGCGTCGCCCAGTGCCTCAAACTCATCTCGAGCAAGGGCTCGGAGAAGATCGCGCGCACCGCGTTCGAGTTCGCCCGCAGCGAGGGGCGTCGCTCGGTCGTCTGCGCCACCAAGTCCAACATCATGAAGCTGACCGAGGGCGAGCTCAAGCGCACCTTCGAGCGCGTCGCGCTCGAGTACCCCGACATCGAGTCGCACCACATGATCATCGACAACGCGGCGCACCAGCTGGTCAAGCGCCCGGAGCAGTTCGATGTCATCGTCACGACCAACATGAACGGCGACATCCTCAGCGACCTCACCTCGGCGCTGGTCGGCGGGCTCGGCTTCGCTCCCTCGGCCAACCTCGGGTCGGGCGTCGCGATCTTCGAGGCCGTGCACGGCTCGGCCCCCAAGTACGCCGGCAAGAACGTGATCAACCCGACCGCGGTCATCCTGTCGTCGGTCATGATGCTGAAGCACCTGCAGTTCTTCGACGCGGCCGAGACGATCGAGAACGCCCTCTTCGCCACGCTGCAGAAGGGCGTGCTGACGGGCGACGTGGTCGGGTACGACCGCGGGTCGTCGACCTCCGACTTCGCCTCGGCGATCATCGCGAACCTCGGGGAGAGCGTCGATGGCTACACGATCCGCCGCGGCCGGCCCCTCGCGATGCCCACGCCGGTCGCCGACCCCGTCACGGTCGTCCCCACCGAGCGGCGCGTCGTCGGCGTCGATGTCTTCGTGGAGTCGGGGCTCATGCCCGACGAGCTTGGCCCGCTGCTCGACCGGCTGGTCGAGAGCTCTGCCCTGCGGCTGAAGATGATCTCGAACCGCGGCACCAAGGTCTACCCCGACGGCAACACGAACATCGACGTGGTCGACCACTACCGCTGCCGGTTCGTGCTGCGCGAGGAGGGCGAGCTCTCGCGCGCGGAGATCCGCTCGCTGCTGTCGACGATCGAGACGGATGTCGACTGGGTGCACCTGGAGCTGCTGCAGGAGTTCGACGGCGCTCCCGCCTTCACGAAGGCGCAGGGCGAGGACTAGACCTCGTCGAGCCAGGAGTAGCGCGGGGAGTACCCGAGCTCGCGACGCGCGGCCTCGATCGACAGCAGGGTCTCGCGCCCATTCACCGGGCGCGAGACCGGCACCTCGGGAAACTGCTCGGCGAGCAGCGCGGCGGAGTCGCGGCGCATGACGGTGTCGGCTGCGGCGATGATGTACGTCGCATAGCCGGGGCCCCGCACGGCGAGCGCGCGCTCGACCGCGTGCGCGCCGTCGCGACGATCGATGTAGCCCCAGAGGTTCCAGCGGCGGATGCTCGCGTCGTGCTGCCAGCTCTCGAAGTCGGCGTAGTCCTCCGGCGCCATGACGTTGCTGAACCGCAGGCCGGTGATCGACAGCGCCGGGTCGAGCCGGCACAGCTGCCGACCGAGCTCCTCCTCGAGATGCTTGCCGACGGCGTACATGAAGTTCGGCCGCACCGGCTGGGTCTCATCGATGGGCACCGCCGGCGGCGCCTCGGCGAGCGGCAACCCGAGCAGCGTCTCGCTCGACGCGTGCACGATGCGGTGGATGCCCGCACGGCGCGCGGCCTGCAGCACCGCGATCGTCATCGCCAGGTTGTCCTGCAGCAGCGTCGTGTCGGGCCGGATGCCCGGGGCCGGGCTCGCCGCCAGGTGCACGACGGCGTCGAGGCTGTCGTAGCGCTCCTCGACCCCGGCGAGGGCATCCAGCACCTGGCCCGTGTCGGTGAGGTCGACCCGCACGAACGCCTCACCGGGGGCGCCGACGGCGTCGAGCCCGGTCACGGAGTGGCCGGCCTCGACCAGGTGGGTGACGACGGCCTGCCCGAGCTTGCCCGACGATCCGGTGACGGCGATGCGCATGCTGCGAGCCTAGGCGCTCGCGGTCTCGGCCTCCGCGGGTCGGGCGGCGGGTGCGAGCGGCAGGCTGACCCGGAAGACGGTCTCACCGGGGCGCGACGAGGCGGCGACCTCGCCCCCGTGGGCCTGCACGACGGCGGCGACGATCGCGAGGCCGAGCCCGGTCGAGCCGGTGGCCCGCGACCGCGAGGTGTCGGCGCGGGCGAAGCGCTCGAAGAGCACCGGCTGCACCTCGGCGGGAATGCCGGGGCCGGAGTCGGTGACCGTGATGATCGCGCGCCCCTCGAGCGTGCCGAGCGCGGCGGTGACGCGCGTGCCCTCGGGCGTGTGCACGCGGGCGTTGGCGAGCAGGTTGGCGACGACCTGGTGCAGGCGATGCTGATCGCCGAGCACGACGACGGGGCTCGCGGGAACCCGCACGATCCAGTCGTGGGCGGGCGAGGTGGCCTGCGCGTCGGCGAGCGCGTCGGAGACGAGCGCGACGAGGTCGACGGGGTCGCGGCGCAGAGCCCGGCCCTCATCGAGGCGCGCGAGCAGCAGGAGGTCGTCGACGAGCGCCGACATGCGCACCGATTCCGATTCGATGCGGCTCAGGGCATGGCGGATGTCGTCGGGAAGCTCGTGGCCGCTGCGGCGGGTGAGCTCGCTGTAGCCGCGGATGGCGGCGAGCGGCGTGCGCAGCTCGTGGCTGGCGTCGGCGACGAACTGCCGCACCTTCTGCTCGCTGGCCTGCCGCGCGTCGAACGCGCTCTGCACGTGCTCGAGCATGCGGGTGAAGGCGGCGCCGAGCTGCCCGACCTCGGTGCCGGGGTCGGTGTCGAGCACCGGAAGGCGGTCGGCGAGCGCGACGGTGCCGCGGTCGAGCGGCAACCGGGTGACGGCGGTCGCGGCCTCGCGCACGCGGGTGAGCGGGCGCAGGCCGAGGCGCACGACTTCGCGGCCGGCAACGGCGGCTACGACGAGGATGCCCGCGAGCACGGCCGCGATGACCGCGGCCAGGCGGGCGGTGGTCGAGGTGACCTCGGAGGTCGAGAGCCCGACGATGAGCACCGTCTCGCGGTCGGTCGGGGTGGCCAGCACGCGGAACTCGCCGAGGCCGCCCGGCAGGCGCACGGTGGCCGGGTCGCCGAGAGTGCGCTCGGCGATCACCCGCACCTGCACGCGGGTGAGCTCGCGCACGGTCGCGTCGTCGTCGAGGTAGGCGGCGACGGCGGTGCCGTCGCTCTGCACCACGCCGATGAGCGAGCCCGTGGGCAGGCCGGGGCCGTCGAAGCTCTGCGCCGGCCCGCGGCCCGGAGCCGCGATGCTCTCGATGCGCTGCGCGATGATGCGCAGCTCGTCGTCGAGCTGCGCGACGAGATTGGCCCGCAGGAAGTACACGCTCAGCACCCCGATGGCGAGGGTCGCCATCATGAGCAGCACGAGAACACCGGCGACGAGGCGCTTCTGCAGCGACCAGCCGGTGCTCGCGAGCGGATGCTCGGGGGCCGCGAGGCCCCGCATCAGCCGACGGGCTTGATCATGTACCCGACGCCGCGCACGGTGTGGATCATGGCCGGGCCGAGGGTGTCGATCTTCTTGCGCAGGTACGAGATGTAGATCTCGACGATGCTCGAGCGCCCGCCGAAGTCGTAGCTCCAGACCCGGTCGAGGATCTGCGCCTTCGACAGCACGCGCTTGGGGTTGCGCATGAGGTAGCGCAGCAGCTCGAACTCGGTGGCGGTGAGCTCGATCTCGGTGTCGCCGCGGCGCACCTCGTAGCTCTCCTCGTTGAGCACGAGGTCGCCGACGCGGATCTCGGGGTCGGCCCGCTCGCTGACGACGAGCGTGCTGCGGCGGATGAGCCCGCGCAGCCGCGCCACGAGCTCCTCCAGGCTGAACGGCTTGGTCACGTAGTCGTCGCCGCCCGCGGTGAGCCCGACGACCCGGTCGTCGACCGAGTCTTTCGCCGTGAGGAAGAGCACGGGAACGTCGTTGCCGTCGGCGCGCATGCGGCGCAGCACCTCGAGACCGTCGATGTCGGGCAGCATGATGTCGAGCACCACGATGTCGGGCTTGTGCTCGCGCGCGTGCTGCAGAGCCTGCTGGCCGGTGAGCGCGGTGCGGACATCCCACCCCTCGTACTTCAGGGCCATCGAGACGAGATCGGCCAGCGAGGGCTCGTCGTCGACGACCAGGGCGCGCACGGGGGAACCGTCGGGCCGGGTCAGGCGGGGGGTCTCCGGAAGCTCGTCGTCGCTCATGGTTCCATTCAGGCGCAGAAACCTATGAGCGCTCTTTGAGTGACCTATATCGTCGGATGCTCACCCGCGGCGATCCGGACAGGGAAGAGCCCCGGCCGCGAGGGGGGATGCGGGCCGGGGCTCTCTGCCCCAGGGGGCATCGCCGAGCAACGAAGGGCTCAGGCGCGGTGCGCTCCGCGGGAGCGGCGACCCGTGCCGGCGATCGCGGCCATCAGGCCGAAGAAGCCGACCAGCGACACCACCAGGATGAGGGGGAGGGAGATCATGGGATGCTCCTGCGGGTCTCGGGTGACCAGGAGTGCACCGGTTCGGGTCCGGTGTCCTCACTGTGGGGGACTCGATCCGTCCCCCACCTACAGTGTGCGTTTTTCGAACACGATCCGCGGTCCCCAATAAGGGGGACTCGATCGTTCACTTTCTGTCCCCCGCCGGTTCGCCGGCGCGCGGCTCAGTCCTGGTTCGAGAACGCGGCGTCGAACGACTGCTCGGGGAGGTCCCAGAGCAGCGAGCGCACGAACTGCACGGCCTCGGCGGCGCCGTGCAGGCGGCTCATGCCGGCGTCCTCCCACTCGATCGAGATCGGGCCCGTGTAGCCGATCGCCTTGAGGGCGCGGAACGAGTCCTCCCACGGCACGTCGCCGTGGCCGGTCGAGACGAAGTCCCAGCCGCGCTTCGGGTCGCCCCACGCGAGGTGCGAGCCCATCACGCCGGCGCGCCCGTTGCGCGGCCGCACCCGCGTGTCTTTGCAATCGACGTGGTAGATGCGATCGGCGAAGTCGACGATGAAGCCCACCGGGTCGATGTTCTGCCACATCATGTGCGACGGGTCCCAGTTGAAGCCGAACGCCTCGCGATGGTCGATCGCCTCGAGCGAGCGCACGCTCGTCCAGTAGTCGTAGGCGATCTCGCCGGGGTGCACCTCGTGGGCGAACCGCACGCCCTCGGCGTCGAAGACGTCGAGGATCGGGTTCCAGCGGCGGGCGAAGTCGTCGTAGCCGCCGTCGATGACGCTCGCCGGCACCGGAGGGAACATCGCCACGTACGGCCAGATGCTCGAGCCGGTGAACCCGACGACCGTGTCGACGCCGAGGCGACGGGCGGCCCGGGCGGCGAGCTTCAGATCTTCCGCCGCGCGCTGGCGCACGCCCTCCGGCTCGCCGTCTCCCCAGACCCGGCTCGACAGGATCGCCTGGTGCCGGAAGTCGATGGGGTCGTCGCAGACCGCCTGCCCGGCGAGGTGGTGCGAGATCGCGTAAACCTGCAGGTTGTGCCGCTTCAGGATGTCGAGGCGCCCCTGCAGGTAGGCGTCGTCCTCGACCGCGCGCTGCACGTCGAGGTGCTCGCCCGAGCAGGCGATCTCGAGGCCGTCGTAGCCCCACTGCTCGGCGAGGGTCGCGACCTCCTCCAGCGTGAGGTCGGCCCACTGGCCGGTGAACAGGGTGACGGGATGCGTGGCCATCGTGACTCCTTCGTCGAGGGGGGCGGAAACTAGAGGGTGGTCCACTCGCCGGTGCGGGCGGAGGCCAGCACCGCATCCGTGATGCGGGCGGCGCGCACGCCGTCGGCGAAGACCGGCAGGCCGTCGGGGGTCATGCCGCGCACGGCGGCGTAGGTGTCGGCGGCGAACGCCGTGAACGCGTCCTGGTAGCCGAGCGGGTGGCCGGGCGGCAGCACCGACAGCCGCGCGGCGTCGGGGTGCAGCTCATCGGTGTTGCGCAGGTGGCGCTCGCTCCCGGTGCGCCGGCCGATCCAGAGCTCCTCCGGGCGCTCCTGCTCGAAGCGCAGCGACTCGCTGGCCCCGTGCAGCTCGAGCACGAGCCCGTTCTTGCGGCCGGGTGCCACCTGCGACACGAGCAGGCTGACGACGGCCCCCGCGGCGGTCTCGGCGAGCACCCCGGCGAGGTCCTCCGTCGCGACCGGCCCGGTGGATGCCCGCTCGGGGTACACCGTGCGGGTCAGTGCCTGCAGCCGCACCACGCGGTCGCCCGACACGAACTCGAGCAGATCGCACAGGTGCGAGCCGATGTCGGCAAAGGCCCGGGAGGCTCCCCCGGCGTCGGTCGACACGCGCCAGTTGTCGTCGTCGGCGGCGAGCAGCCAGTCTTGCAGGTAGGCGCCCTGCACGCTGAACAGGCGGCCGACCTGGCCCGCCGCGACGCGCGCCCGCGCCTCGCGCACCATCGGGTGGAAGCGGTAGACGAAGGGCACGCTCGCCACGACCCCGGCCCGTGCCGCGCGGCTCTCGAGATCGAGGGCATCGTCCACGGTCGTCGCGAGCGGCTTCTCGGTCACGACGTGCCTGCCGGCGTCGAGCACGCGCACGGTGAGCGCGTGGTGCGAGGCGTTGGGGGTCACCACGTGCACCACGTCGACGCGGTCGTCGGCGAGGAGGGCATCCACGTCATCGAAGGCGGTCTCGGCGCCGATGCGCTCGGCGGCCGCCCGCGAGCGCTCCGGACTCGAGCTCGTCACCCCGACGATGCGGGCGCCCGCGGCGCGCGCGGCGCGGCTGTGCACGTCGGCCATGAATCCGCCGCCGACGAGGGCGACGCCGAGGGGTGCGGGGCTCATGCCTGGCTCCTTAGAGGGTCGAAGCGGTCGGGTCCCAGTCTTCCGGCAGCGCGGGGGGAACCGTCACCGTGCTCGCGATCTCGACCGCCGCGCCGTCGGTCTCGGCCGACTGCTGCAGCGAGACCATGAGGTCGAGCACGTGGAAGGCGAACTCCCCCGACGCCCGCTCGGGCCGCCCCGCGCGGATGGCGCGAGCGAGCTCGACGACCCCCGCGCCGCGCGAGAAGGTCGAGCCGACGGCGGGCACGACCTCGGCGTCCGACTCCTCGAACATGCCGTCGCGCCAGATGCGCAGCTCGCCCTCGAACATGTTCGGGTCGGGCAGGCTGAGGGTGCCCTCGGTGCCGGCGATCTCGACGACTCCGACGCGCGGGCGGCTCGACTGGAACGAGAAGGTCGACTGCGCGGTCGTGCCGCTCTCGAAATCGATGAGCGCGGCCACGTGCGTGGGCACCTCGACGGGGAACACCGTGCCGGCGCGCGGGCCCGATCCGATGACGCGGGATGCCCGCGCCTGCGACCCGCGGGCCACGACCCGCGCCGCCGGCCCGAGCAGCTGCACGAGGGTCGACAGGTAGTACGGCCCCATGTCGAACAGCGGCCCTCCGCCGCGGGCGTAGAGGAACTCGGGGCTCGGGTGCCACGTCTCGGGCCCCGAGACCTGGAACAGGGTGAGCGCGGTGAGCGGCTCGCCGATGACACCGGCCTCGATCAGCCGCCGACCGGTCTGGATGCCCGCCCCCAGCACGGTGTCGGGCGCGCAGGCCACCCGCAGCCCGGCGCGGTGGGCCTCGTCGAGCAGGGCCTGCCCGCTCGCGAGGTCGAGCGCGAAGGGCTTCTCGCTCCAGACGTGCTTGCCCGCGGCGAGCGCGTCGAGCGCGACGGGCACGTGCGCGGCCGGAATGGTGAGGTTGACGACGATCTCGATGTCGTCGCGCGCGAGCAGCGCGGCGACCGTTCCGCTCGCCGGCACGCCGTACTCGGCGGCGCGCGCGGCGGCCCGCTCGGTGTCGAGGTCGGCGACCATCACGACGCGCACGTCGGCGGCGCGCGTGAGGTTCTCGAGGTACTGCTGGCTGATGACGCCGGCTCCGATGACGCCGACGTTCATCGGGCCACCGGCGAGGGTGTCTGATGCCGGGGCGTTCACAGCTCGATCCCGAGGGTGCGCACGAAGCGGATGCTCTCGGCGATGCCGTCGAAGAGGTCGCCGGCGTACGCGTCGAACTCGATCACGGGCCGCGCCTGCGGCGCAGCGGCGAGGATCGCCGCGATCGGCAGCTCGCCCGAGCCCGCCGGCTGCTGCCGTTCGGTTTCGCGGGTCACCGGACCGTCTTTGACATGCAGGGCCACGACCCGCTCGCCGAGCCGCTCGAGCAGCCCGACGGGGTCGACACCGCCCACCGCGCTCCAGTAGGTGTCGACCTCGAGCACGACGCCGTCGCCGAGGTGGTCGGCGAACACCTCGAGCGCGGGGGTGCCGTCGATGCGCTGCTCGAGCTCCCACCAGTGGTTGTGGTAGCCGATGCGCACGCCGTGATCGGCGGCGCGGTCGGCGGCCTCGGTGAGGCGCGCGGCGATCGCGGCGACCTGCTCGCGGGTCGTCCAGAGCTCCTCCGGGATGAACGGATCGATGACCGTCGTGGTGCCCGTGCGCTTCGCCGCGGCGAGCAGCGCGTCGAGGTCGGCGCCGAGAACCGTCGCGTGGGCGGTCGGCGCCGCGAGGCCGGCGGCCGCGAGCGCGGGCTCGAGCGCGTCGACGAAGTCGACGAGCCCGTACGGCTCGACCGACCGCAGTCCGAGGTCGGCGAGGCGCTGCAGGGTGCCGGCCGGGTCGGCGGCGAGCGCGTCGCGCACCGTGTAGAGCTGCACCGAGGCGGGGGGACGGGTCACGCGGGGTCTCCTTGCGGGGTCGGATGCCGCGGCTGCGCCGCGGTCTCGACCACTCTACGGGCGGTCGAGCACTGCGACCAACAAAGGTATGACCTAAGGATGCGCGGCGTCGGGTGCTGCGGGCTCGAGCTCCGCATCCCCGGCCGCATGCCGCGCGCCCGGGCCGCGCCGCAGCCGCGAGATGCGGATGACGCCAGCCCCCACCAGCCCGATCACCGCGGCGATGAGGATGACGTAGAAGGCGACCGAGAGGTAGCCGTTCGCCGAGGTAACGGGGTTCAGGAAGGGGTACGGGTACCAGGGGCCGTCGGTGACGACGTCGTAGGTGAGCGGGCCGCGGATGAGCGTGTAGGTGGCCCACACGATGGGGAACGCGACGATCGTGCCGATGTGCTTCCAGCCGAGGCGGTGCCGCCCGGGGGCGAACAGCCAGTCGACCACGAGGTAGAGCGGCCCCCAGACGTGCAGGATCTCGTTCGACCAGTCGAGGGTCGAGCCCTGCGGCAGCTCGATTCCGCGCAGCAGCAGGTTGTACACGATCCCCGTCGTCGCCATGTAGGTGGTCACCACCGCGCGCAGCACCGAGATCCAGCGCGGGTCGCGCCGCAGGAGGGTCAGCCCCACGGCCATCGTCAGCACGACCACCGAGGCGACGTTCGACTCGATCGTGAAGAAGCTGAAGAAGTTCACGAGCCGGAAGGGGATGTCGGTGAGGCCCTGAGCCGTCCAGAACGCGATAGACGTGACGATCTGGCCGACGACGGCGGCGCCGATCGCCAGGATCGCGCCGAGACGGAGAACGAGGAACAGAGCGGTCACGGGCGGCCCTTCGTGCGCTGACAGATGCTCGCTCATGCTACGTGGCCGCGCCGGAAACGCGAATGGCCCCGCCGAAGCGGGGCCATCCACGCGCTGCGCCGCAGCAGCGGCGGCGCAGCAATGAACTCAAACAGCGTTGACGTCGAGCGGGATGCCCGGGCCGAAGGTCGTCGAGAGCGAGCCCTTCTGCAGGTACTTGCCCTTCGAGCTCGACGGCTTGAGGCGCATGACCTCGTCGAGCGCCGCCTTCAGGTTCTCGTGCAGCTGCTCCTCGGAGAACGTCGTCTTGCCGATCACGAAGTGCACGTTCGCGTGCTTGTCGACGCGGAACTCGATCTTGCCGCCCTTGATGTCGGTGACGGCCTTGGCGACATCGGGGGTCACCGTGCCGGTCTTCGGGTTGGGCATGAGGCCGCGGGGGCCGAGCACCTTGCCGAGACGACCGACCTGGCCCATGAGCTCGGGGGTCGAGACGGCCGAGTCGAAGGCGGTGTAGCCGCCCGCGACCTTCTCGATGAGCTCGACGCCGCCAACCTCGTCAGCGCCGGCCGCGATCGCGGCCTCGGCCGCGGGGCCGGTCGCGAAGACGATGACGCGCGCGGTCTTGCCCGTGCCGTGCGGCAGGTTGACGGTGCCGCGCACCATCTGGTCGGCCTTGCGGGGGTCGACGCCGAGCTTGAGGGCGACCTCGACGGTCGAGTTGGTGTTCTTCGAACCGGTCTCGCGCGCGACGGCGACCGCCTCGAGCGGGGCGTACAGCTTGCCGGGCTCGATCTTCTCGGCCGCGGCCCGGTAGGCCTTGGACTTCTGTGCCATGTTGTGTCTCCTGTAGGTGAGTTCGCGGTTGACGAGCCTGGCTGGCTCTCCCGCTGGATGTGAAGGTGGAGGGGTCGAGCTACTGCTCGACGGTGATGCCCATGCTGCGAGCGGTGCCGGCGATGATCTTCTCCGCCGCCTCGATGTCGTTGGCGTTCAGATCGACCTGCTTCTGCTCGGCGATCTGGCGCACCTGCTCCTTGGTGAGCTTCGCGACCTTCACGGTGTGGGGCGTCGACGAGCCCTTCTGCACGCCGGCGGCCTTCTTGATGAGCTCGGCGGCCGGCGGGGTCTTGAGGATGAACGTGAACGAACGGTCTTCGTACACGGTGATCTCGACGGGGATGACGTTGCCGCGCTGGGCCTCGGTCGCCGCGTTGTAGGCCTTGCAGAACTCCATGATGTTGACGCCGTGCTGACCGAGCGCCGGGCCGATGGGCGGGGCGGGGTTGGCGGCGCCGGCCTGGATCTGCAGCTTGATCAGACCCGTGACCTTCTTCTTCGGTGCCATGTTCTTCTTCTTTCTTGTCGAGCGGCATCCGGGTGGATGCCGCGCTCCCGCCTGCGCGCCCGGTGCGCGCCGCGGTGATCGGGTGAGGGCGAGCCCTCGCGGTTACAGCTTGGTGACCTGGTCGAAGCTGAGCTCGACCGGGGTCTCGCGCTCGAAGAGCGAGACGAGCACCGTGAGCTTGCCGCTCTCGGGCTTGATCTCGTTGATCGTGCCGGGGAGCCCGGCGAACGAGCCCTCCTTGATGGTGATGGTCTCGCCGACCTCGAAGTCGATCTCGGCGGGGATGACGCGGGCCGCGAGGCCGCCGCCCTTCGCGCCGCCCGCCTTGGCCGGAGCCTCGGCGATCTGCACGGTCGACTTGAGCATCTGGAAGGCCTCGTCGAACCGCAGCGGAGTCGGGTTGTGGGCGTTGCCCACGAAGCCCGTCACGCCGGGCGTGTGGCGCACGACCGACCAGCTGTCCTCGTTGAGGTCCATGCGCACGAGCACGTAGCTGGGGATGCGCACGCGGGTGACGAGCTTGCGCTGCCCGTTCTTGATCTCGACGACGTCCTCCATGGGAACCTGCACCTCGTAGATGAAGTCCTCCATGTTCATCGAGATCTTGCGGTTCTCGATGTTCTGCTTGACGCGCTTCTCGAAGCCGGCGTACGAGTGCACGACGTACCACTTGCCCGGCTTCATGCGCAGCTCGAGCTTGAACTCCTCGTACGGGTCGACCTCAGCCGGTTCGACCTCCGCAGTCTCAGCGGCGGCGTCGTCGCCCGCCTCGTCGTGCGTCGCCTCGGCGGCCGCGTCGGCCTCCTCGGCCGAGTCGATGTCGAGCGCGTCGTCGACGATCGCGTCGGCCTCGGGGTCGGCAGCGGCCTCGAGCGCGTCGAGCAGACCGTCGAGGTCGGGCTCGTCGCTCTCGTCGACGAGGTGCATCGCGCTGTGCTCGACGGCGTCGACGGCGTGCAGGTCGGCCTCGAGGGTGTTGCCCTCCTGGGCCTCGTCCTCCTCCGACGACTGCTCGGCGGCGGTCGAGTAGTCGAGGTCGCTGGGGAGCTTCTCGGTCACGGTGCTATCTCTCTCTCAGTACGGGACGGTTGCGCGGGCGGGCTAGAGCCCGACCGCGGCGGACCCGTCTCCGAAGACGAACCGCACGAGCCACAGGAACACGATGTCGAGGCCCGACACGATCGCCATCATGATGATCACGAAGACGAGCACGACGAGCGTGTAGGTGATGAGCTCGCGCCGGGTGGGGGTGACCACCTTGCTGAGCTCGTTGATCACCTGGCGGAGGAACAGGGCCATGCGCCCGAAGGGGCCGCGCTTCTCGGCGCGCTCCTTCTTCGCGTTGGCGACGACGTCCTCGCCGGGCTCGTCGATCACATTGCTCACGTGATGCTCTCCTCACGACTCATCGTCGTCTGATCTGGGTCGGCGACGCCCGAGGGCGTCTGTCACCGTCGAACCCGGGAGACTCCGTGAGGAGCCCCCCGGGCCGACGACTCTGCAGGGCGGACAGGACTCGAACCTGCAACCTGCGGTTTTGGAGACCGCTGCTCTACCAATTGAGCCACCGCCCTTCGCGGTGGATGGCTGACCTGCAGGCACGCCGAAGCATGGCAGAGATCAACTACCTCGACCCAGTGTAGGCGACGCGCGGGGCTGCTCCAACCCGAGCGGGCATCCGTGCGGCCCGCGGCGGGCATCCGGCGATCGGATGCCCGGCCCTAGAATCGCAGGCGTGACCGCCGACTCCGCCCGCATCGCCCGCCGCATCGCCGCCATCGCCGAATCCGCGACCCTCAAGGTCGACGCCCGCGCGAAGGCCCTCAAGGCCGCGGGGCGCCCCGTCATCAGCTACGCCGCGGGCGAGCCGGACTTCCCGACCCCCGCGCACATCGTCGAGGCGGCCGTCGAGGCCGCGCGCGACCCCAAGAACCACCGCTACACCCCGGCGGCCGGCCTGCCCGAGCTGCGCGAGGCGATCGCCGCGAAGACGGCGCGCGACAGCGGCCTGACGGTGCCCGCCAGCCAGGTGATCGTGACCAACGGCGGCAAGCAGGCGGTCTTCCAGGCCGTCGCGACGATCGTCGACGAGGGTGACGAGGTGCTGTTGCCCGCGCCGTACTGGACCACCTACCCCGAGGTCGTGCGCCTCGCCGGCGGCGTGCCCGTCGACGTGTTCGCCGGAGCCGAGCAGGACTACCTGGTGACGGTCGAGCAGCTCGAGGCCGCGCGCACGCCGCGCACCAAGGCGATGCTGTTCGTGAGCCCCTCGAACCCGACCGGCTCGGTGTACAGCCCCGAGCAGACGAAGGCCATCGGAGAGTGGGCCCTGCAGCACGGCATCTGGGTGATCAGCGACGAGATCTACCAGGCCCTGACGTACGACGGCGTCGAGGCGCTCTCGATCGTGCAGGCGGTGCCCGAGCTCGCCGACCAGACGATCCTCGTCAACGGCGTCGCCAAGACCTACGCGATGACCGGATGGCGCGTGGGCTGGATGGTCGGCCCGACCGACGTCATCGCGGCCGCCTCGAACCTGCAGTCGCACCTGTCGAGCAACGTCGCCAACATCTCGCAGCGCGCCGCGATCGCCGCCCTCACCGGGCCGCAGGATGCGGTGGCCGAGATGCGCGCCGCGTTCGACCGCAGGCGGAAGCTCGCGGTCGCCGAGCTCAACCGCATCCCCGGCATGATCACGCCCACCCCGACCGGCGCGTTCTACGTCTACGTCGACGTCACCGGCCTGCTCGGCCGCGAGTGGAAGGGCACCACCCCGACCACGTCGCTCGAGCTCGCCGACCTCATCCTCGAGCACGCCGAGGTCGCCGCTGTTCCTGGCGAGGCGTTCGGGCCGAGCGGCTACCTGCGCTTCAGCTACGCGCTCGGCGACGCCGACCTGCTCGAGGGCATCCAGCGCGTGCAGGCGCTGTTCGGCACGCG